>NZ_JBOIBY010000329.1:0-49643 GCF_050739655.1 Pseudomonas sp.
TTCGCGAGCAAGCCCGCTCCCACATTAGGTTCTGCATCAGATCAGAGATCCGATTCCTTGACCGCCCGCACCTTCCCCGCATCCAACGCATACGCCGCATCGGCCAGGTCATTGTTGACCTTCTCCACCTTCAGCGTGCCCGTCACCCACAGCGGCGTGTAGATGTCATCCAGCTTCAAGCCCTTGGGATAACGCACCAGCACCAACTGGTTGGGCGGCGGTGGCGGCACGTGGATGCAGGCGCCCGGATAAGGCACCAGGAAGAACAGCGTGCTGCGGCCCTTGGCGTCGGTTTCCAGCGGCACGGGGTAGCCGCCAATGCGAATATTCTTGCCGTTCATGGCAGCCACCGTCTTGGTGGAATACATAACCGCCGGCAAACCCTTGCTCTGCTTCAGGCCACCCTTTGCGGTGAACGTGCCTTGGGCTTCCGGGGAGTTGTGGTCGATTTCCGGCATTTCTTCGAGGGCTTTCTGGTCCGACTTGGGCATCAGTTCCAGCCAGTCGGTTTCCGGCAGTTCGCCAGCGTGGGCCAACCCGGTGCATAGAAGAAGGGATAACAGAAGACGGCGCATGGAGAGGCTCGGCAAGGATTACAGTGCCGGCATTCTAGCCCTCTGCGCCTGCGCAGCGCAGAGGGCCTGGTCGCTAAATTACTTCTTTTTCAGCAGACCGTAGATCACCAGCAGCACCACGGCACCCACCAGCGCACCAATGAAGCCTGCGCCCTGGCCCGCCTGATAGATGCCCAGTGCCTGGCCACCATAAGTCGCAACCAGCGAACCGGCGATACCCAGCAGGATGGTCATGATCCAGCCCATGCTGTCGTCGCCTGGCTTCAGGAAACGCGCCAGCAGGCCGACGATCAAACCGATAAAGATGGTCCCAATGATACCCATGGCATTTCCCTCTGATTGAAGTGAATTCAGTCAAAGCCTAGTCAGACTTTGGCTTCCTGCAATCAGAGGGTGGCGGGTACCAATGGTTCCGCCCGGCCTTGGGTTATTGCTCGGCGATCAGCGCTTCGACCTTGAGGATCTGCGCTTGCAGCGTCGCGCGATCCTTGCAGCGCAGGTTGGCGTGGCCGACCTTGCGCCCGGCCTTGAACGCCTTGCCGTAGTGATGCAGATGGCAGTCATCAATCGCGATCACGCGATCAACCGGCGGCACCACGCCGATGAAGTTGAGCATGGCGCTCTCGCCGACTTTTGCCGTGGAGCCCAATGGCAAGCCCGCTACCGCCCGCAGGTGGTTTTCGAACTGGCTGCACTCGGCGCCTTCGGTGGTCCAGTGCCCGGAGTTGTGCACGCGCGGGGCGATTTCGTTGGCCTTGAGGCCACCGTCGACTTCAAAGAACTCGAACGCCATCACGCCGACGTAATCCAGTTGCTTAAGCACACGGCTCGAATAATCTTCGGCCAGGGCTTGCAGCGGGTGATCGGTGCTGGCCACGGACAGCTTGAGGATGCCGCTGTCGTGGGTGTTGTGCACCAGCGGGTAGAAACGCGTTTCGCCATCGCGGGCACGCACGGCAATCAGCGAGACTTCACCGGTGAACGGCACGAAGCCTTCCAGCAGGCAGGCAACGCTGCCCAGTTCGGCGAAGGTACCGACCACGTCGGCGGCGGTGCGCAGGACTTTCTGGCCCTTGCCGTCGTAACCCAGGGTGCGGGTCTTCAACACGGCCGGCAGGCCGATGGAGGCGACTGCGGCGTCCAGGTCAGCCTGGGACTGGATGTCGGCGAAAGCCGGTGTCGGGATGCCCAGGTCCTTGAACATGCTCTTCTCGAACCAGCGGTCACGCGCGATGCGCAAGGCTTCGGCGCTCGGGTATACCGGCACGAACTGCGACAGGAAGGCCACGGTTTCAGCCGGGACGCTTTCGAACTCGAAGGTCACCAGGTCGACTTCATCGGCCAGTTGGCGCAGGTGATCCGGGTCGCTGTAGTCCGCACGCAGGTGTTCACCCAGCGCAGCTGCGCAGGCATCTGGTGCCGGATCCAGGAAAGCGAAGTTCATCCCCAGCGGCGTACCCGCCAGGGCCAGCATGCGGCCCAGTTGGCCGCCACCGATTACACCGATTTTCATCAATCAACCACCTCAGGCAATGCGTGGGTCTGGATTGTCCAGGACGCTGTCTGTCTGCTCAGCACGGAATTTTTTCAGCGCCGCGTGGAACTGCGGGTGCTTGGCGCCGAGGATGCTGGCGGACAACAAGGCAGCGTTGATCGCGCCGGCCTTGCCGATCGCCAGGGTGGCCACCGGAATACCGGCGGGCATCTGCACGATGGACAACAGCGAATCCACGCCCGAGAGCATCGACGACTGCACCGGTACGCCCAGCACTGGCAGGTGAGTCTTGGCCGCACACATGCCTGGCAGGTGAGCTGCGCCGCCGGCACCGGCGATGATGACCTCGATGCCACGGGATTCTGCTTCATCGGCATACTGGAACAGCAAATCCGGAGTGCGGTGGGCGGAAACCACCTTCACTTCGTAGGGAATGCCGAGTTTTTCCAGCATATCGGCGGTGTGGCTAAGGGTGGACCAATCGGACTTGGAGCCCATGATCACGCCAACCAATGCACTCATCGTCGTGCCTCTTCTCTCTGGGCGCCCGCAGGCGCATCAAAAAACAACAAGCCACGCAGAATGCGTGGCTTGATTGTACGAATTATGGCCAGGCGAACCGGCCGAAGGCCGCGCAGTATACCTCAATGAAGCAGATAAACAGCCCCCGAGTTGACCATCTGTCGTGCGATCGATAAAGGCGTACTTCTTGACTATCAAGTCAATCATTTAGGCTCAGGCATGTAGTGAAGTGCTTGATCTCTTACTTCACTACATTCCACGATACTTATAACTTGCAGCTTCCATCTTTTTAACTTCAAACACATAAAAAAACAAATCATAACTAGAAAAATACTTACACCCAACCTAGTTTAAATTAACAAAACACTTAACTTAAACAGGAAGTTCAGCAACCATGAAAATGAGCATTACAATAATCATAGTCATTCATCGTGACCTGGAGAATTATCAAAAAAATACTTTATATACCGATTATTTTGTCTGGCTGAAAACAGAGCTTGAATCCATCTCGGGGCGTGAAGTCAAATTTGCAATATATCATTGGGACGAAGCTCCAATATTTGCAGAATATAACTATCAGAACGATGATATCTCTGCCGCCTTGCAAGGTTGGACAGACTTGTTACACGACTGGTATGCGAGTCATTCAGAGAGGGATCGTGATGAAACGAATCTCATGAAAACGCTGTTACTTACCCGTCACCCTATCAGCGTAAGGTTCGGTGGACTTAATAACATACAAGGCGTAGCGACACGGGAGGGTCACTGCGCAATTGCATCGATCAACTCTTACCGAGTTCCCGCACATGAAATAGGTCATATGTTGGGGGCTACCCACGAAGATAGCGATGTGATCTATGACGGATGGTGGCACGACACGATCATGCTCAGCGATGATTTTTCGCCTCTGCGCGGAAATGCATACCGTTACAGCGACAAAAATAGGGAAAACATTCGCCAGTACCTCAATCGCTTTCCATAAGTTCAGGCCGCGCAGTGACATTTACCCGGCTGACTATGCTTGACGCTCAAGTTCGTTAGCGGCAGAGCCATACGGCTCTGCGCTATTTAATTATTAATGACTGCTCGCCGCTCCACCCTCAAGCTTGCGCCACAGCAACCGCACGTTTGCCTTGCGTACCAGCGCACAGCGGTACAAACGAATCTCCAGCGGCACATGCCATTGCGGGCCGCCGCAGACCACCAACTCACCGCGCGCCAGTTCAGCACGCACACTCAGTTGCGGTACCCAGGCAATTCCCAACCCCTCAAGCGCCATGCTCTTGAGGCTGTCAGCCATGGCCGTCTCGTAAATGGTCGTGAAGCGTAATGCGCGCTGGCGCAGCAAACCGTTCACCGAACGGCCAAGAAACGCACCGGCGCTATAGGCCAGGAGCGGCACGCTAGCCTCGCCTTCCAGATCAAACAGCGGTTTACCGTCAGCATCCGCCGCGCAAACCGGCAACATTTCGGTGTGCCCCAAGTGCATCGAGGGGAAAATTTCCGGGTCCATCTGCATTGCCGCGTCCGGGTCATAGAACGCCAGCATCAAGTCGCAGCCACCTTCGCGCAATGCATGTACCGCATCGCCCACGTTGGTGGCCACCAATCGTGTGGCAATGTTCAAACCCTCATTGCGCAACTGTGCGATCCAGCGCGGGAAGAACCCCAGTGCCAAGGAGTGCGCAGCGGCGACTTGCATCACTTCACCCTGCCCGCCTTCCAGATGATGCAGATGGCGCAGCACTTCACCGAGCTGATCGACTACGGTGCGTGCTGTCACCAGAAACAACTGTCCCGCCGCCGTCAGTTCGATCGGCGTGCGCGAGCGGTTGACCAAGGTCAGTCCCAGCGCGGCTTCGAGACTGCGTATCCGGCGACTGAATGCAGGCTGGGTCACGAAGCGTCGTTCCGCCGCCTGGGAGAAACTACGGGTAGCAGCCAGGGCACTGAAGTCCTCCAGCCATTTACTTTCAAGATTCATCTAGCCCTCCCGGACACGCACCAAAACAGGTCACACGCTCGCCGCGAACACGGCGTCACACGGGCATTATGCCGAATGTGCATAGGCCAGTGTTTAACAGCATTGGCCCAAAATTCTTCACAAGCCTAGCATTTGCAGTGTTCCGGCACAGACCGGGTCCATATCGAGATGATTTCTATCATGTCCTCCGCTGCATCTTTCCGCACAGAAAAAGACCTGCTTGGCAAACTCGAAGTACCTGCTCAAGCGTATTACGGCATCCAGACCCTGCGAGCGGTGAACAACTTCCGTCTCTCCGGCGTTCCGATTTCGCATTACCCGAAGCTGGTTGTCGGCCTGGCGATGGTCAAACAAGCCGCCGCTGACGCCAACCGCGAGTTGGGTCACCTGAGCGAAGCCAAGCACGCTGCCATCAGCGAAGCCTGTGCCCGTCTGATCCGCGGCGATTTCCACGAAGAGTTCGTGGTGGACATGATTCAAGGCGGCGCTGGCACTTCGACCAACATGAATGCCAACGAAGTCATCGCCAACATCGCACTGGAGGCCATGGGTCACCAGAAAGGCGAATACCAGTACCTGCACCCGAACAACGACGTGAACATGGCGCAGTCGACCAACGACGCTTACCCGACGGCGATTCGCCTGGGTCTGCTGCTGGGTCACGACACGTTGCTGGCCAGCCTCGACAGCCTGATCCAGTCGTTCGCCGCCAAAGGTGAAGAATTCAGCCACGTTTTGAAGATGGGCCGTACCCAACTGCAAGACGCCGTGCCGATGACCCTGGGCCAGGAATTCCGCGCTTTCGCCACCACGTTGGGTGAAGACCTTGCACGCCTGAAAACACTGGCGCCAGAACTGCTGACCGAAGTGAACCTGGGCGGCACCGCGATTGGCACCGGCATCAACGCCGACCCGCGTTACCAGCTCCTGGCCGTTCAGCGCCTGGCCACCATCAGCGGTCATCCGCTGGTTCCGGCAGCCGACCTGATCGAAGCCACCTCCGACATGGGCGCTTTCGTACTGTTCTCCGGCATGCTCAAGCGTACCGCGGTCAAGCTGTCGAAGATCTGCAACGACCTGCGCCTGCTGTCCAGCGGCCCGCGCACCGGCATCAACGAAATCAACCTGCCGGCGCGTCAGCCAGGCAGCTCGATCATGCCTGGCAAGGTCAACCCGGTTATTCCGGAAGCCGTAAACCAGGTTGCGTTCCAGGTCATCGGTAACGATCTGGCCCTGACCATGGCGGCCGAAGGCGGCCAACTGCAACTGAACGTGATGGAGCCGCTGATCGCTTTCAAGATCCTCGACTCGATCCGCCTGCTGCAACGCGCCATGGACATGCTGCGCGAGCACTGCATCACCGGTATCACCGCCAACGAAGAACGTTGCCGTGAACTGGTCGAGCACTCGATCGGTCTGGTCACCGCGCTGAACCCGTACATCGGCTACGAAAACGCCACCCGCATCGCCCGTATCGCTCTCGAAAGCGGCCGCGGCGTGCTGGAACTGGTGCGCGAAGAAGGCCTGCTCGACGACGCCATGCTTGCCGACATCCTGCGCCCGGAAAACATGATTGCTCCGCGTCTGGTTCCGCTTAAAGCCTGATCCGACGCGTTATTGGTAGCACCGCTCACCAGGTCGAGGGACTAGACACCTCTCACCTTTTGAGGGCCTGGAGATCACTCTCCAGGCCCTTTTTTTATCCGCTGCCGATGCAATGACTGTGGGAGCGAGCCTGCTCGCGATGAACCTGAGGGCGCCGCGTTCCCAAGCGAATACGGCGTACTCCTGACGCCCATCGCGAGCAGGCTCGCTCCCACAGAAAAGCATCGGTATAGTGCCGCCCCTCTTCGCAGGGGCGGTCGTCGGTAGCGAGCCCACAACCCATGCGAAACCCGAACTCATAACAAACCCGCAATTTGGAACCGGGACGAAAAATCGCCTCGCCTGTTTTGCCGCGCGCAAACCGGTGTAACGCGATGTTTCTCACCACCCAGCATTTGCCTACATAAAAAACAGCGAGGAATAATCCATGCTCGAAGTCATTAACGACTTCCTCTCAGGGAAAGTACTGATCGTGCTCATTGTCGGGCTCGGTAGCTACTTCACGATCCGCTCGCGTTTCGTACAACTGCGTCACTTCTTCCACATGTTCGCGGTGTTCCGCGACAGCCTCAAAAGCAGCGCCGGGCAACTCAGCTCGTTCCAGGCACTGATGCTTAGCCTCGCCGGCCGCGTCGGTGCGGGCAACATCGCCGGCGTCGGTATTGCCGTGACCCTGGGTGGACCCGGTGCGGTGTTCTGGATGTGGGTGACCGCACTGGTCGGCATGTCCAGCAGCTTCTTCGAATGCTCTCTCGGCCAGCTCTACAAGCGCTGCGACTCCGAAGGCCAATTCCGTGGAGGTCCGTCCTACTACATCCAGCACGGTTTGCAGAAGCGCTGGCTGGGTATGATCATGGCGTTCCTGCTGCTGATCACTTTTGGATTTGCCTTCAACGGCCTGCAATCCCACGCCGTGACCCACTCGCTGAACAATGCGTTCGGTCTGGACACGACCTACACAGGTATTGCTCTGGCGGTACTGCTGGGCCTGGTGTTCATCGGCGGTATCAAGCGGATCGCCAAGGTCGCTGACCTGCTGGTGCCGGTCAAAACCCTGGTGTACATCGGCGTCACCATCTACGTCATCGTGCTGCAGTTTGACCATGTTCCAGCCATGTTGATGACCATCGTCAAAAGCGCCTTCGGGCTCGACCAGGCTTTCGGTGGCCTGATCGGTAGCGCCATTATCATGGGCGTGAAGCGTGGTGTGTTCGCCAACGAAGCCGGCCTGGGCAGTGCGCCTAACGTGGCTGCGGTTGCATCGGTCGAGCACCCGGTGGCGCAAGGCGTGGTTCAAGCCTTCAGCGTGTTCCTCGATACCTTCGTGATCTGCACCTGCACCGCGTTGCTGATTCTGCTCTCGGGTTTCTACACCCCGGGCTTCGAAGGCGACGGCATTGCCCTGACCCAGAACTCCCTGGCTGCCGTGGTCGGTGACTGGGGTCGGATGTTCATCTCCGTGGCGCTGGCATTGTTTGTATTCACCTCGATCCTCTACAACTACTACCTGGGCGAGAGCAACCTGCGCTTTTTGATTGGAGAAAACCGCAAGGCGCTGATCGGATACCGCGCGCTGGTGCTGGTGCTGATTTTCTGGGGTGCCATTGAAAACCTCGGCACGGTGTTCGCCTTCGCCGACATCACCATGACCATGCTGGCCTTCGTAAACCTGATCGCGCTGTTCCTGCTGTTCAAGGTCGGCATGCGCATCCTGCGTGACTACGATGACCAGCGCGCCGCTGGCATCAAGACGCCGGTTTTCGATTCGAGCAAGTTCCCCGATCTGGATCTGGACCGCCAGGCCTGGCCGGCAAACCCGCCTGTTGCTCCGCAGGCAAAACCAGTGTCGCTAGGCGTACCCGCAGCGCAACGCTGATTGGTAAAAAGCGGGCGCATCCCTTGCGCCCGTCAGCTAGAGTGCGCAAATCCATTGTGGGAGCGGCGGTGCGGCGATCCCACAATGCAGTCATTGTTTCGGAGAATCTCCCATGAATGCATCGATCTACCCTGCCGCCCAGCACGTCATGGTGCTCTACACCGGCGGCACCATCGGCATGCAGGCCAGCGCCAACGGCCTGGCCCCGGCGTCCGGCTTCGAAGCGCGGATGCACGACTATCTGCAAAGCCAGCCTGAACTGGTGGTGCCGCAGTGGCGCTTCCGTGAGATGTCACCGCTGATCGACAGCGCCAACATGACTCCAACGTACTGGCAGCAACTGCGTGAAGCCGTCGTTGATGCGGTTGATGTACAAGGCTGCGACAGCGTACTGATCCTGCATGGCACCGATACACTGGCCTACAGCGCAGCGGCGATGAGCTTCCAGCTGCTGGGCCTGCACGCCCGCGTTTGCTTCACCGGTTCGATGCTGCCGGCCGGCGTCACTGACAGTGATGCCTGGGAAAACCTCGGCGGTGCATTGGTGGCCTTGGGCAATGGCTTGGCGCCTGGCGTGCATTTGTACTTCCACGGCGAAATTCTGGACCCGACACGATGCGCAAAAGTGCGCAGTTTCGGTCGGCACCCGTTCAAGCGGCTGGAGCGTCAGGGCGGTGGCGTTAAAGCGTCATCGCTGCCGGCACAGTTGAATTACAACCAACCCAAGCAATTGGCGAACGTCGCCGTGCTGCCACTGTTCCCAGGCATCAGCGCCGGGATCCTCGACGGCTTGCTCGACAGCGGCATTCAGGGTCTGGTGCTGGAGTGTTACGGCAGCGGCACTGGCCCCAGCGACAACCCTGAGTTTCTCGCCAGCCTCGGCCGGGCGCGGGACAAAGGTGTCGTGGTAGTCGCGGTGACTCAATGTCATGAAGGTGGCGTTGAGCTGGATGTCTACGAGGCCGGAAGCCGTTTGCGTGGTGTTGGCGTGTTGTCCGGTGGTGGCATGACCCGTGAAGCGGCGTTCGGCAAATTGCATGCATTATTGGGCGCTGGGCTGGCGAGCGATGAAGTCCGTCATCTGGTTGAACAGGATCTGTGTGGCGAGCTGAGCTGAATCCCAACGCAGCCTTCCTGCTGGTTACCCGCAGGAAGGTTTGCGCTGCTCACCCAGGCTACACGTCGAGGAAGATCTCCTTCGCCATCGCCAGACCAATATCGCCTCGCCAAATGCCGGTCACTGAATGGCCGGTGGCTTCTTGATTCTTTTGAAATTTCAGACCGAGGCTGCGTTGTGCCGCTGTTTTGAGGTGGGCCTTGGTAAAGGATGCTGGCGGCGCGTCCTTTTTCAGGTAATGAAAATGGGCATACCACAGCACATTATTGTCGGTGTCGCGGATCTCGTATTCCTGCAGAAAATCAGTGCCCTTACCCGCAGAGCTATCCTTTCGCCCCCCTAGCTTGCGGATGCTTATCTCTTCTTGCCCTGACAGATACTGCACCGCGCCAGAGGTCGGGTTCCTCGACTTGTACATTTCAATGCGTGTTCGCCGTGCCAGCTCCGTAAGCCGCCTGGCTGTATCCCTCAACTCATCGACCACAGGCTGTAAGGACTCTTCACCCACCGGCCGGGTCAACCGCTCGATCTCGTCGGCAGCGGTTTCAATCGGGGGCACCTTAAGCAAGATGAGATCCTCTACGTCGAGTGGAGAACGATTGCTTTGGGACATCCTCTTGGCGTCAGCCACCTGCTCGCTGAACCCGGCCAACAACGTTCGTGCCTGCTTCTCCAGCTTCTTGAGTTTCTTCCTGGCCGAGACGCTCAGCCCTGCGCCTCCCAACAGGCGGGGGTGGTAATCGTAGGTCCAGCGCCCCTGCTCGTCAGCTTTGAGCCTGGGTCCCGTCCGCGCCACAAACTTCGGATCGATGATCACGGCACCGTCGAAAGTGCGTGACACTCGAAACCAGTTGCCTTCGACGCTGGCGTACCAGTTGCTGCCTTGTTGATAAAGTCCTCGAAACTCGCCGGTATTGATCAACGAACCTCCACGCGGTGGCACCGAGAGCTTGAATGTGTCGAGATTGGCCAAATCCTTGAGCGAAAATCGGCTTCGCGCGCTGGTCCATCCGTAAAAGAGCCTCGCTTTTCCTCCAAAAGGGGCTTGAGTCGTTGCCGAGACAGAGCGCCGGTCGATGGCGTTGTCGAGCGGGATAGGACGATCGAGCGACACTTCAGCACGCGCCAAGGCGCGCACCGGTGAACCTGTATGCACCAGTATCAAGGCCAGGTTCATCAAGACATCTGCCGCTGCTTCCCATCGGTTCTCTGCATTTTCGCTTTGGACGAGTACTTCAACGCTCGCCGTGAGTTGGACCAATAGCCCAATAGCTGCCAGCGGGCCGTCAAATAATGGCTGTAGCAAGTTGAACAATGCCCATCCGAAGTCCTTGAGCCGGTCCCAACGTGCCTCTGAGTTCGACACGGAATCGCCGTTGGCCTGCTCGATCAGCGCCTGGGCACAAGCTTGATACAGGGCGCTGAACACATCGACTGACAGCGAGCTACTGGCGAGCGAAACGCTTTGCGACTCAAGCGCGTCGAAGTCACCGAAAACCATCCGACCCACGTGAGGCTCCAGGAAACCGCCGTTCGCATAAACAGGTCGTGTAGTAGACGCGAGCCCTGCAAGCACGCTGCTCTGCAATGGCCCGTCTTTCTGAATGGCGCTTAACAGCGTTACCCAGGAGGCAAACTCGAGCATGGGTTCGTTCGATGCAGGCCGATAGAGAACATGTGGCCCGCGGCCAAACTCCTGCGGACCGATCACAAACATATTCAAGACGTAGTCAGGACTGGCGTCGGTTCCAACCTGGAACCCCAGTGGCCTTACCACCATGGCATGTCCCTCGACCTGGCGATCGACCAAGGCCGGTTGCAGTGCGGCGATAATCTGGCGGTAGGCCTGATTCGACAACTGCTTGCGGATTTTTAATTCCAACGCCAACAGCGGCAGTTGAATGCACATGCTGGCGCGAAACTGTTGTTGTCGGCGGCTGGCTTCATCAGGGTCGTCCAGCAATTCGCGTTGCAGCATGTCGCGATACTGCTGGCCGATGTCAGCGCGAGTAGTCAGCGCCCTCAAGTAGTCATAGGTCATCCACTGCGGGGGTTCGCCGTTGCGATAGCGAATCTGCGATTTAACCAGGGGCAAGGCACCTAGATTTTTCACGGCCAGTTGCGCAAATGACGAGGTAGTCGACTGGTAGCGAAGTTCGGGGATGGGTGGATCGATGATTTCAAATGCGCTGTTCGTCACCCGCTGCAACGTCACCTCGATGTCGCGCACATTGATATCTGAGCGGGTCGGATCGTCCGCAAGTATCAGCGCCTTCAACACTTGCTCGGCAAAGTCAGGCATCGGAGCAATACCCGACAGGAATGAGGTGCCGGTTCGATTTTGCTCCGCCAGCGAGGCCAGCAGGCGGCTGTAATCACTGCGCTGCGCCGCAGAGGCTTGCTTGAGCCATGACGGCAGCAAGTCTTCCAGGGTCGACAGCCTTGCCTCATGCCCTGACCGAAAGGCGCCAAGTAATGCAGTCGGGCTACTGATCTGCTCCAGCCGTCGTTCAAGACTTGGCAAGTCTGCGAAGGCTGTTGGATCGATCGTCGCGATAACCTGCAGTTGTCGCTCGAGAAGGCTCAGGGTCAACGCATCAAAGACGTCATGTTCAGGCAGGTAGTTTCGCAGTGACAAAGGCCCCGCGCGGCGTACGCCAAACCATGATTGCTCCATGGCTTGCGCAGAACTGAACACTTCAATCCCACCGGACAATGTGTACAGCAGCGCAATGGTTCGCTCTCCAATACTGCGGGCCATCGACAGCACCAGCACATCATCCGCAGACGAGGCACTGACGTCCTCGTACACGAAGGTAATGCCAGCCTGGGTCGCCGCATCACCCTGAACCCTCTCGCGTTCAGTGTTATCGGGGTCATCAAGTACGCTCTGGACCACCTGCAATGCTTCACCGACAAGTGCCTGAGAGGCTATGCGCAGTTGCTCTCGAAACAGGTCGCAAAGTTGCCGCCAGGGACTGGCGGCGCTCTCGCTCGGTTGACTCCAGAAGGCCGTCAGTTGTTGTTGATAGCACTCCAGCAATAGCGGGCCCCACTCATCGAGCATCTGCTGGATGTCGTTCAGACCGACTCCAACGGCTTGAGGAGTCTCTACATTGGCGTGCCGTGAGAGAAAGCTCGCATCACTGAATACCCGACAACTGCCTTGCCAATAGCGCTCAAGCAAAAGATCCGTCAGTCCATAGCTGCGATAACCTTCAAAGCCTGACTGGCCTTGGGTTGCACGCCATTGAGGCTCAAGGACGGCAGCGCTGGCGGCCTGAATATCGAAGTCGGGAAAACGCTCATCAAGGACTTGTTGCAAGGTCCTTTGTGCCGTTTCTCGCAGGGTCGGGCGATCGGCAAACAGGTGCAGAACGTCCAGGGCCAGTAATGCCACATCGGAGTCCGGCCCCAGGGGTCGCAGCGGTCGAGTAGAGGTCGGAATAAGGTCTGTAGGGTTCATGATTCAGGTCCATCCTTGGTGACGTGAAATGTCGTAACGACCGCCAACGCGCGGGCGCGCAACAGTCATGTCCAAGGTAAGCGCCTTGCTGGCGTGGTAGGCGGTATCTGGATATGGAGCTGGTGTCGGGCAGCTTCACCGGGTACTCCGTAAACCCAATCCATCAGGCACGGCACACAACTTGCTCCCCATTGCGGCAACCCAAGGCTGGAAATTCCTATGCTCCACTCCCATCTCACCACGCTCAATGCCGTCTCATTGGTGCTCAACGCCTTCAAGGCTGATGGCCTGTCCAGCGAAGCGTTGCTGGCCGGTAGCGGCATCAGTGCGGCCGATCTGAACCGTGCCGACACTCGTATTACCACCAATCAAGAGATGCGAGTCTGCGCCAATGCCGTTGCACTCAAGCGGGACATTGGCCTGGAGTTGGGCCGGCGAATGCACGTCTCCTGCTACGGCATGCTCGGTTATGCCCTGCTCACCTGTGCCACCTTCGGTGACGCTTTGCGTCTGGCGATACGCTACCCGGCGCTGTTGGGAACACTTTTTGAACTGAGCCTGGAGGACGACGGCGAGCGCGTCTGGTTCGCCGCCGCCGATTACCGCGAGAGTCCAGCCATGGCAGTGTTCAACGCCGAGTTCTGCCTGGTGTCGCTGAAAGTCACCTGTGACGATCTGCTTGGCCATCCATTGCCTTTGCTTGCTGCACGTTTCGAACATTGCGCCCCTGATTACGAAGCGTCCTACGCTCAACACTTTGACTGCCCGCTGCACTTTGGCGCTCGGAATAATGCATTCGCCTTCGACAAGCGCTGGCTCGACCAGCCACTGCCACTGGCGGACCTCATCACCCACCAGGCCATGGCTGAACGCTGCCGAAAACAGAACCTCGAATTCACCGGTCGTCAGGCATGGCTGGGGCGGATTCGGCAATTGCTCAGCGCGCAATTGAATGCCGCACCTGGGCTTGAGGGTCTTGCCGAACAAATGAATTGTTCGGCACGTACCTTGCGCCGTCATCTCAAGGATTTAGGCTGCAGCTATCAGGAATTGCTCGACGAATTACGCTTCGAGCAGGCCAAGCAAATGCTTTGCGAGGATCAGTTGCCGATCTATCAAATTGCCGAGGCGTTGGGCTTTAGCGAAACGGCCAGTTTTCGCCATGCGTTTGTACGCTGGAGCGGTGTGGCGCCCAGCCAGTTCCGGCCACACGGTTAGCTCTTGTGGGAGCGGGCTTGCTCGCGAAAAACCCATAGACGCCGCGACCATTCAAGAGGCTCGCGTTATCGTTAACGTTTTTCGCGAGCAATCTCGCTCCTACAATTCCTGGCAAGCCTGCTCCCACGGGTATTTCACTTCGCCAGGGTTCCCTCGCGCCAAAAAGGGGCGAATTTCGGTCAGAGTTATTGGCCATATCAATCCCCTTTTGGCCTTTCCTACCGTTTTCCAAAACTGTCTGCGCCGCAACACTGTGTTCAACCGAATCAGCCTGCGGAGAACAAGAAATGCTGACGATCTACTCGGATGATCACCACCTGCACCACGGCCGTTGCGAATTGATCGACGGCCAGCTCAAGCCTTGTTTCGAGATGCCGTCCCGTGCCGACCACGTATTGGCCCGCGTGCAGAACCAGAACCTCGGCCCGGTACAAGGGCCGAAAGACTTCGGCCTCGACCCGATTGCCCGCATCCACAGCCGCGACTACCTCGACTTCTTCAAAGGCGCCTGGGCCCGTTGGACCGAGTTCAACACCGACGGTGACTTGCTGCCCTACACTTGGCCGGCCCGCACCCTGCGCCAGAAAAAACCCACGAGCCTGCACGGCGAACTCGGTTACTACAGCTTCGACGGCGGCGCCCCGATCACCGCCGGTACCTGGCAAGCCGCCTACAGTGCAGCGCAAGTTGCCCTCACTGCCCAAGCCGAAATCCAGCGCGGCGCCCAGGCTGCCTTCGCACTGTGCCGCCCGCCGGGACACCACGCCGCCGGCGATTTGATGGGCGGTTATTGCTACCTCAACAACGCCGCCATCGCCGCCCAGGCCTTCCTCGATCAGGGCCATAAAAAGGTCGCGATCCTCGACGTCGATTACCACCACGGCAACGGCACCCAATCGATTTTCTACGAGCGCAGCGATGTGTTGTTCACCTCGATCCACGGCCACCCGGAAGCCGAGTTTCCGTTCTTCCTCGGCTACGACGATGAACGCGGCGAAGGCGCTGGCGAAGGGTTCAACTTCAACTATCCGTTGGCCGCCGGTTCAGGCTGGGACACCTGGAGTGATGCGCTGGAGCAAGCCTGCAAGGAAATCGAAAGCTACGGTGCCGATATCATCGTCGTATCCTTGGGCGTCGACACGTTCAAGGACGATCCGATCTCGCAATTCAAACTCGACAGTCCGGATTACCTGGCGATGGGCAAGCGCATTGCCGGCCTTGGCGTACCGACGCTGTTCGTGATGGAGGGCGGTTACGCGGTCGAAGAGATCGGCATCAACGCCGTGAACGTTCTTGAAGGTTTTGAAAGCGCCCAGGGGAAATGACCGACATGAACAGACTCACGCGTTTTATCGCGCCAGCGCTCTGCGCCACGGTGCTCAGTGGCGCCGCCCACGCCGAAGAGCGAACGCTGCGCGTCTACAACTGGTTCGACTACATCACCCCCAAGGCCCTGGAAGACTTCAAGGCGCAGAACACCCAGACCAAACTGGTCTACGACATCTTCGACACCAACGAAGCGCTGGAGGCCAAGCTGCTGACCGGCAACTCAGGCTACGACGTGGTGGTGCCGTCCAACGTGTTCCTCGCCAAGCAGATTGAAGCCGGCGTGTTCCAGCCGCTGGACCGCAACAAACTGCCGAACTGGAACCACCTCGATCCCAAGCTGATGAAGCTGATCGAAGCCAACGATCCGGGCAACAAATTCGCCGTTCCCTACATGTACGGCACCATTTTGATTGGCTTTAATCCGGACAAGGTCAAGGCAGCCCTCGGCGAAAACGCGCCAGTGGACAGCTGGGACCTGATCTTCAAGGAAGAGAACATCAGCAAGCTCAAACAGTGCGGCGTCGCCCTGCTCGATTCGCCATCGGAGATTCTGCCGCTGGCGCTGCAGCACCTCGGCCTGGACCCCAACAGCAAGAAGCCCGCGGATTACGAAAAGGCTGAAGCGCTGTTGATGAAAATCCGCCCGTACGTGACCTACTTCCACTCCTCGAAGTACATGGCCGACATCGCCAATGGTGACATCTGCGTCGCCGTCGGATATTCCGGCAGCTTCTCGCAAGCCGCCAACCGCGCCAAGGAGGCCAAGAATGGCGTGACCGTCGATATGCGCCTGCCGAAAGAAGGCGCGCCGATCTGGTTCGACATGCTGGCGATTCCCAAGGGTGCGAAAAACACCGAAGACGCCTACACCTTCATCAACTACCTGCTGCAACCCCAGGTAATTGCGCCGGTCAGCGACTTCGTCGGATACCCGAACCCGAACAAGGACGCCACGGAACTGGTCGACCCGGCGATCCGCAATAACCCGAACCTGTATCCGACCGATGCGGCAATGAGCACGCTCTATACCCTGCAACCGCTACCGCGCGATGCCGAGCGCGCCCGCACCCGAGCCTGGACCAAGATCAAGTCCGGCACCTGACACACCTCGAGATCCACCGACAAAAGACCTGCGCTAACGCAGGTCTTTTTTTGCCCGCGATATTTATATACCGCCAACATCACGCTACCCGTCACTACTGTGCGGTGGACCGTGCACCGACTATTCAACGGTGCTGCCACCCTCACAAAGGATGTGACCATGCCGGACGCAAACGACTCTGCCTCAACCGGGCTTCCAGCCGATCAAGAAGCCCTGCTCACCCAATTGGTGGCAGGGCCTTCGATCAGGGAAGTTGCCACCCAGGCACTGCTACCCGAACTGAAAGCGCTGTACCCAACCCTGCCAATCGATCCTCGCCTGGCCATGGTGGTAACGCCGACCTGGACTTTACACAAACAACACGTCGTCCCCGGGCCACGCCATTTCGAATCGCTGACCGACGCCCTGGTACGCCATGGAGTAACAGATACACCCGTGGTCTATCTCGATGGCGAGCATTTCCTCACGCTGCAACCTCAAGAAGCGACCCCGGCGCACCTGCCCGTCAGCATCGATGCCATCGGGCGCCTGCTCAATGAACTGGCGCCACTGCTGTTTGTCGCGTTCCAGGAGCAACAGGTCGAATACTGGAACCACATCACTGCTCCCTCGACGCCTCGCTGGCAAGGCCTGTCCAAATCTCTACGTGAATTCTGGAATGTAGAAACGAACCCCGAATGGGACAGCGACCAGATCGCCATGGCCCGCCACCTGTTCGCCCATCCAGACAAAAGCACACGCTCAGTGGGTGACCGCTTTGCTTCGCGCGCTTGCCTGATCGACCTTGACTATGCCAGCGACAATGTCTCGATCCACATCAATAACCTCGACGTCGCCGTTCTTATCGGGACTTTGGCCAACCGCACGCTGATTCTGAGTCACACCATCACCTTCGGCTTCCAGACCCACGACTCGTTGGAGTCGCTGGGCAAATCCTTGTTGACGTATCTCAATGGAGAGCCGGGCGACAAGCCCCTGCAGTGGCGGCTAATCGAGCCTGAAGGCAATTTTTTCGATCACCTGGCGTGCAACCTGATTGCCTTGCAAGCAGACGCCATTGCCTCGCTGGGGGACGACAGCAGTGGCGTGAGCCCCGACCTGGCACCTCATATCAGCCGCACGAACAACGATCTCGACCCAACGGACAAACAATCATCCTCACGATTCAAGCAGGTCGAGCAAGCGTTGCCGCAATGGATAGCCAGCGCTTCATCGAGCGACCTTACCGCGTACAGCCGACATTTGATGGATTTGACCACGGTCCGCAATCAGAACGCCGGGAAGTCGTTTCAGGATGGGATCAAACCGATCCGCGAATACACCCTGGATAAACTGCGTGAGGCCATGCTCAGACAGCATGCCGATGCCACACAGCTGAAGCTGGAGGACATCGAAATCGTCGTCGATAGCGTGGTGGTCTGGGGCAGTTTTACGCCACTGGTGGAACCTGAGCGCACCACCTTGAGCCTGGTCGATCTCGCACTGCAAAACCTGATTGCCCTGCCGCTGGGAAACAAATCCGTGCGCAGCTCCAGTGCCACCGCGTTGCCAACATGGATGACGGCGAGCTACCTGGAGGCGTTGATCGTCAGCGTCGACATCGGCAAGAACTACCCGGCATTGATAAAGAGCAAGCTGCTCGACAATCCCCTCGATAGCCTGCGCCGGCAAAACCTGTTTACCAGCCATTTGCGCGTCGAGCTGCCACTGCTGGCCTTGCAACAAAAGATTCGCGCACAAGGCGGGCTCGACGAATTGGGCTATCGCTATGTCGCTGCCGTGGTGCAGCCCCTTGATGCCAATCGCTGGGTGGATGGCCAGGAGATTGTCATTCGGCCATTGGCTTTTAGACCAGGCTGGCGCGCGGGAACCTCCACGGACGAGGTGACCAACATGTTCGTGATCGGGCCTCGACAGATGGATAAAGGACCCTGTCTGCTCTACCGCCCTTTACTTGTTCAACCATTGAGCCAATACCCGACGCCGGCCAACCTGGTCTACGCCATCAAGCATTCCCCGACGTTACGCCAATCGGTACTGGCCTGGCTGCCGGAAGGGGTGCGAGCCAATTACGCCAACTACGTATTCACCGGCGAACGGCCTTCGGTCTGGTCCGTATCGCAACTCCTGGCCGACCCACTGACCTCCCTGCAAATGAGTGGGCCGCTGTCTCTGGGCGCTCAGGTTATCGCTACCGATTACCTGACCACTTTGTACAAGGCCAACATCAATGCAATGGTCGGGCTGGCACAGCAACGATCGGTGTCCAATGCACAAAATCGCTGGGACACCTTCAAGCACGCCGCCTGGATGATCCTCAATGCGGCGCTGCCTTTCCTCGGTAAGACAATCGGGACGGCCGCCTGGATCTGGCAGGTACTGGATGACCTGCAAAACACCCTGGACGCCGGGGAAGCAGGCGACCAGGAACAACAGAAAACCGCAATGACGGACCTGTTGCTGACCCTTGCCATGGTGCTCGCCCACCATGCCAGCACGCGCAACTCAAGTGGCCGCAGACTCGAAGAAAAAAAGCCGACAATTGCGACGACCGAGATCAAGGAAAAACCGGCAGGCCCTATAACCATTTCTCAGAAAACCGACATTGTCGGCGAACTGCCTGCGCAACATCGTATTTCGGTTTTAACCGACGCCGCCCTCAGCCTGACCAAAACCCTGGATAGTTTCAGCATCACCCGACCCGAGCAACTCACGCCGCCCACCAGTGAAAGCGGCAACTATCGCTATCTCTATCGGCATGAGCAGAACTATTACGCCCCTGTGGGTGAACGCTGGTTCGAGGTGAACGTCGAGGATTCCGGCGAAGTATCGATCATCGATACTCGACAACAACCTGTGCGCAGCGGCCCAGCGCTGATCAGCAACACACGGGGCGAGTGGTTCGTCGATACACGCCTTCGGCTGCGGGGCGGCATGCCGAGCCGACGCAAAGTGCTGCAACAGGAAAAAAAGCAACGCATCGCCGAGCTCAAGCAGCAGCTGGCCGAATTTGATAACACCCGTGAACAGGCGCGCACAGAGCTGACGGACGCCCACAACGCGATGAAAAAATCGATCGGTGACGAAGCACTGCTGACCGCCCAAACGCAGTTTCTTGAGAAGCTCGAACGCCGCACTGAGGAGTACGCTGCTCCAATCGAACAATTGAAATCGCTGAACTTGCTCGACACCGTTCCCAGCTACCGAACCAGCATGGTTCAGATGATCGGCACCCAGTTGTTCTTCAACCAGTCATGGCTCGATCAGCGCTATCCAGCTTTCACTCAAACCCTGCGGGAAACCCTGGCGCTACTGGAAGCTGAAGAGTCAGCAGAGGGTACCGGCGACCATGCGACTTACAAGAAAATGGTCGACCTGACCGAGGGCGTGATTGGCAAAATCGAATTTGCCCAATCTCGCTTCCTCGAATTGAGTCGACTCGGTAGAAACGCCGAGGAGGTGGCTGCCACCTACCGGAAAAGTTTGCCCGGGTTCAGCCTTAACGACCTCAAGGCTCTTCAGGTTTCGCTGGCCGCGCAGGTCTGCCTGAAAGAGGGAGACAGCATTGCGCTAACCCAAGCCCGAAACGACCTCACACGTCTGCTCGACACTTCCAACCTGATCATCCAGACATCGCAGGAGCTGATGCTGGAAGAGGATTCTTGGCGTGTTGGCGAACGTACCGAAGGCCTCAGTAGCCTGGTCGAGCAGTTTGCCGCCATGGATCAGTCCTTCGAAGACTTTGCCCTCGCCCACAAGGATGCGGTGCTGGAGCAACCGTTCAGCCACTTGCGCACTCGAGTCAGCGACTTTCACCGTGAAGCCGAGAGTTTCCTGGCGCAGATGCTGCGAGCGCAACAGTCACTGGAGCCTCGCCCAGGCCCATCAAGGTCCGGACCGGCATCGCGAAAGCGAGTAATCAAAACGCGCTTCAAGGGAACGGTGGTGGGTGAACTACGTCCTTCGGCACCGGGAGAACCCACACTGCTCGATGTGAAAGCACCCATGACTGGCAAGGTGATTGCCACCTTTCATGAAAAACAACCAGGTGTCTGGCTTGAACGAGTAGACACCAGCCATCGACGTCCGACAGTCCAGACACCGGACCTCAAGACCCAAATCACTCAAGGCCGGACGTTGCTCGATGGTGTTGATAACTTCATTCGGCAAACTGAAGCGAGCGCAAAAAAGCCGGGGCGTATTCCAGTGGAGATCGAGGAGCTGTTCCAACACAAAGCTGACCACCTCGATGAAAGTGCCAAGGCGCTGGAACAAGCGCCGACCCACTCCAATTCAACCGACTCCGTGACAACGATGGTTACGGACCTGAAAAGCGAAAGTAATCGACTGTACGCCGAAGGCCACCGGGTTCGGGTCGAGATGATCAAGCAACAGCCGCCCACGGCTGCTCGTGTCGAATGGCTGTCGAGCAAAAATGAAATCGATATTGTGAGAAGTGGTAATCGACGCCAACTCAAAGGCGTGCGTAAGGACTATTTACAGGAGTACGAGATTCGCGAGCGTCGCAGCGGACAACCATTGTGGTACGCACATTTTCATTACACCACCCGCGATACCCCTGCCGAGGCATTTACTGCTGCCCACCTGAAGCTGCGTGAGCAACGGCTGATGGCCGGGGCATTCGACCTGACTTCGGCCTCCAGCAGCCAATTGATCGCCATCTATCGCAGCGAGATCAGCCCGCAACTGGCGCGCTCGCTGTTCTTTTCATGAGCCTCGCACGTCAAAAAGGAAAATGACGATGACTGAACAAACAGAAAACACCGAAACCCCCGCCTTACTGCAAAAGAGCCAGGTGGTTCACCAGATCAACCTCGGCCCCACTGTCGATCAAGTCGCCGCTCAACTGCTGCGTCAAGCACTGAAGACGCTGTATCCCGAGCGCGATATCGACCCCGACCAAACCTTGATCGGCACACCTCAATGGCGATTTTTCAACGGCACGCTCGTGGCCATGCCCACACAGTTTGAATCGCTGAGCCACGCGCTGGTCCGCCAATTCTTTACTGATTCCACTGCCAACTATCTTGAGGGCGAACACTTCCTGACCGTGAACCCATTGAGCACTCCGGTGGTGCATCTGGATATCGGTATCGAAGCCATTGCCAGATTGCTCAATGACTACTCACCGCTGCTTTTCGTTGCCTTTGGCGAGCAGCAACTGGCCTATTGGAACGATGAAGGGCGGCAAGCGCCGCACTGGCTGGAGCTGTCTGCAGCCCTGCGAAGAACCCTTGATGTGCAAAGCGTCAAAGGTTGGGATGAGGTTCAGTGCCGAGTAGCGCGGGCCGTCTCGCTTCATCCGGAAAAACAGGATCGTATGACCCATGAATCAGCGCTTTCGGACATTCGGGTCAGTCTCATAGACATTGACACCGTCCACGCGCAAAACAGTACCCGACACCTGACTCTCGGTGGAGTTGCGGCGATTACCGGGCGCTATGAACAGCGCGATCTTGTCATGATGTACTCCGTGGAAAACGGCTATGAAACGTTCGGTTCCCTGGATCAGTTGGGCGCTTCGTTACCCACCCGAATCGATGCGCTACCACCGGGGCAGAACCTGAAGTGGCAGCTGTTCGAGCCTGAGGGTAACTTTTTCGACCACATGGCCTGGGCCCTGATCGCCAGCCAGCTCGATGCGATTGCCGCGATCACAAATGAATATCCTGCGGCCCAAGCGGGTACCTCCATCACCTCTTCTGCGCTGATGGAAAATGCCAGCAGCCAACAGAAGAGCGCACTCATCGAACTGGATGACTCAATACCCGATTGGCTGTTCGGTGCCTCGGCTACCGACCTGGATCACTACAGCCAATCCATAAACGAACTGGGCAAACTGTACAAACAGACCGACAAAAAACTGTTTCGGATTCAGCCCATCACCACGTTCGCCCAGCAGCGCATGCGTGAAGCGATCATTGCCGATAAGCCCACCGCAGCTGGCCTACCGCTGGACAACCTGGAGATCGCCATCACCGACAGTTTCGAGGCAGGCGGCCTGACGCTGCCCAACCCGCTCGATGCCCACACTGAAACCCTGGGCGAATACGCGTTGCAAAACACTGCGCCGTTTCAAGCCACCCTTCGATTCAAACCGCCCCGAACAGTCCCCGCCTGGCTAAACGATGCTTACCTGACAACGATGTCGAGCAAGGTCGATATTGGCGAAGCGTACCCCCGCCTGATCCGCGACAAATTGATCGATGACGCCGGGCAAGCCACCCTGCAGCAGCAGTTCTACATCCGGCAATTGCGCGCCCTGCTGCCGTTGATTGCGCTGGAGTGCAAAATTCGCCGTATCGGCGGCATAGATGAGCAAGGTTGTCGCCATGTTCGCCAATGGCTCAACCCGACACCCGGGCACTCGCAAACGGTGGTCATCCGTCCCCTGGCCTTTGTCCAGTCCGAAGAAACTGACGGAGACACCGTTACCAACATGTACATCATCGGTCCGCGGCAGCCAGGCGCCGGCCCTTGCCTGCTTTATCGCCCGCTGTTCGACCAACCACTGCTGCAGTTCCCGTCAGCGCAAAATCTGCTATACGCCCTGCACCAACCGGGCGAGCTGAGGGATTCGGTGCTGGCGTGGCTGCCCAACACGACCGTCAGCTTCAAATACGCCCAATACACCTTCCCTATCGGCTATCCCAGCCCATGGCTGGGTGCGCAATTGCTCTCCGAACCCTGGACACCTTCGAACTGGGCCAGCCCTGTCAAACTCTCCTCAAATGAACTGAGCGGCGATGTTTTTCCCGTCCTGTTCAAGACCCATGCATTGGCCATGGCCGAACTCGCCGACCGCCAATCGTTATCCAATGCTCAACGACGTTGGGCCGTGCTTCAAGACAGCGGCTGGGCTTTGTTCAACATCGCCGCGAACTTTCTCAGCGGCCCGGCCGGGGCTGCAGTCTGGGTCTGGCAAAGCATCAGTGAAATCGACCTGGTACTGGATGCCCACGCGCGCGGTGACGCTCAAGCCGAATGGGGCGCCGTCGCCGATATGCTGTTGAACCTGGGAATGATCCTGGCCCATCACGCCTCTACTCGCCGCAAGACCGGGCTGCGAACGGCGCCAAAGGTGAACCATGACAAGCCGCCCAAGACCAACGTGGTCCCGCCAATAGTGCCTGCCAAGCCCACCGTGACGTTGATAGCCACGCCGCTGACAGGTGAACTTCCATCCAGCCATTTCTCCTCACTTGAGCCCCATGGTTCAGTGCCCCATCTTTCCCCCACGGCATTGGCAACTTATCTGGAAAGCCTGGCAGTACCGGCCGTCGACCTTACGAGTCCAACCCTGGAAACCCGCTTGCACGACACCGCGCCCTTGTATCGCCTGGACAATAAGTCCTATGCAAAAGTCGGCGAACGCTGGTTCCGTGTCATGGAAAACGACGATCAGCAGGTGCAAATTGTTCACCCGGCTACGCCCTCGAAAACCGGTCCGCTGTTGGTCCATAACCAAAAAAGCCAATGGTTTGTAGACACGCGATTGCGCTTGCGCGGCGGTGCCGGCGGTACCAGCCTGCGAAGCCAGCTCAGAGCAAATCGCAGAGCCAAAGAGCAGGAGAAGAAACGGCTGGGCGTTGTGCTGGAGACGTTCAAGCGCCAAGAGGCTGCCAACAATGCGGCTTTGAAAAAGGCTCACTCCGAGATGGAGGGCGCAACCGGGCCCGCGCACGAACAGGCAACACAGCGTTACCTCGGCCATTTGGAAACGCTGATCGGTGAGTATGATCAGGCGCTGAAAAACCTGGAGCAATGGCGCCTAAATGGCGGTTCCGAGGAGTATCTCAACGATTTGCAGCGCATGAGTATCGAGCTGCAAAAGAACCTCTGCATATGGTTCGTACTCAAGCGCGGCGCCTATGCAAAACTTGTCCAAACACTGGCAGAAGACACGGTCATAGAATCAAACGCTTTACTGCGGGCGCACGTACAGAGGGTCAGGCAGGCGTTGGCCTTGAGCCATGACATCATCGCCCGCCTGCAACTTTCCGAGGCATCACTTGGGACCCTCAATGCAGTCGGCAACGCAGGCATGACCACCGTGCAGAGCCTGCGAAAACTGCTTCCCGCCTTCAACCAGTGGGATCTGAAGTCCAATGAGATCGGCATGTCTCATGAAGTGTGCATGCGCGGTACCGCTGCTGAGGCCGATGAAGCAGCCCGTGAAGCGGTCGGCTTGTTGATTACCGATGCCGCAACAGCCACCCACCGGCATGCAGCCCTGATCAAAACATCGCAGAGCGGTGAGTCATCCATGCTTCACATCGACAGGTTGAGCCAGCTGATCGACGTCTACGCGGATGTGAACCAGCGCTTGGAAGACCTTCCTGGTCAATACCCGGACAAGGTTGAACCGACTGAGCTTGAACGGTTAAAAACCTTGATCGGCGAGTTCAAGCAACTGGCCCAGGAGCAACTCAGCGTGCTATTGCCCGAGGGTGGGCAAGCCGTCGAACCTGCCGTGCCGAAACCTGCCGTTGCAGGTCCATCCCGGCCAGTAGGTAAAGTCACCAAAACTCGGCCACGCAAACCGGCGCCTGCCGAAACCTCGACACCCGCCGAACTGCCCATCAGGGAAGTGCTTCCGGCCAGGAAAAAACCTGATGCACCCGCAGTGCTGGATGACACCGACATTGTCGACAACGCCCTGACACTGAATGAAAGCGTAGAAAGTTTTATTAGTCGCATCCGCAAGGACGCCTTCAGACCCAATCGTATCCCGGCGGACATGCAGGATTTGTTCGATCAGCAGGCTCAGCGCCTTGAGCAGTCAGCGGCCATTGTCGATCAGGCGTTGGAACGCTTACGTGCAAAAGGTGGATCGCGGCTCCCCGTGGGCGACTTGAGTGCGCAGCTCAATAGCGCAGCCGTCCGACTACGCGATCAAGGCATCAGCATCCGCGCCAGTCTGCTCAAGGATCGGCAACCCCGACAGGCGTATTTGCAGTGGCTACTGGATAACAAACAGGTCCGGATCGTCAGGAATGGACAGGGCCGGATCAAGACTAAGCAGCGCCGAGACTACTTTCAGGAATACCAGGTACTGGATATCACTCAACAGGACAAGCCGTTGTGGCTCGCGCATTTTCATTACGCAGCTGCTGATGCTCCGCTGGAGCAATACACCGCTGCGCACCTGAAAATCGCCGATTCGCATCTTCAGCAATTCACTGCCGAGCGTCGCCAGGCACTGTCCCAATTGACGCCTCTGGACTACGTCCTTCGGCGTATCGGCGATCCATCGCCATTCTTCAAACTTGAATCTAAACCCTGATGCTCGAAAACGGGCGGGCTTATCACCCGCCCGTTTCAGCGCGCACGCCATGCCGTGCGCAAGCGCTCCAGGGCCGCCTCGATCGATCGCTCAGGTACCGCAGCAAAGCCCAGCACCAACCCCGCGCGCTGATCGATCGGTGTGGTGGATTGCGGCAACCAATAGCTGCTCAAGTCGTTGATCTCGACATCGACGCCCTTCGCCAATTCGATCAGTTCTTGCTCACGCGCAACGCTATCGACGCGCACCGTCAAGTGCAGCCCGGCGGCGACTGTGGGTAACGGGCCGACCCCAGATATGTTCAGCGGCCAACCGCTGAGCAAAGTATTGCGCCGGCTCAGCGCCGCGCGGCGCATGCGGCGGATATGCCGCTGGAAGTGTCCGGCGGCAATGAACTCGGCCATGACCGCTTGGGTGCTGACTTCAGAGTGGCGAACATCCACCGCACGACGCTGGGCAAATGCGTCCACCAACCCCATCGGCAAGACCAGGTAACCCAAGCGCAGTGCTGGGAACGCCACCTTGCCGAACGTGCCGACGTAAATCACCCGCCCTTGCCGATCCAGTGCCGCCAACGGCGCCAGCGGTGCGCCGCTGTAACGGTACTCGCCATCGTAATCATCCTCGACGATCCAACCTTGCGTGCGCTCAGCCCAGGCCAGCAACTCCAGACGACGGGCAAGGCTCATGACCACCCCCGTGGGGTATTGATGTGATGGCGTCACGTAGGTCAGCCGACAATTGTCGAGCAGCGCCAGATGGCTGCAAACGATGCCCTCGCTGTCCACTGCCACACCGTGCAGCCGCGCGCCCGCCACGGCGAACGCATGACCCGCCGCCCGATACCCCGGATTTTCGATCGCCACCCCATCGCCAGGCTCTACCAGCAACTGTGCACAAAGGCTAATCCCCTGCTGCGCACCACTGGTGATCACAATTTGCTCAGGCGAACACTGCATGCCGCGGGAGCTACGCAAATAAGCAGCGATCATCCCCCGTAATCGTGCGTCGCCTGCCGGGTCGCCGTAACACAGCTGCTGAAAGTCCGGTTTACGCCAGAAAGCCGCATTCAGCTTGGCCCAAACCTCGAACGGGAACAGATCGAACGCCGGAACACCGACCCGAAAAGCTTTGGGTGGACCGCTGGGCGGCATGGGTAAATGGTTGTTTTGAACCCGCGTCAACGCACCGCTGTGGATAACTTTGCTGGATGAATTCACAGGTAAATCGAGCCAATTTGTGGATAAGACTGTGGATAAGCCTGTTGAAAACCCTGTGGATACTTTTGTGGATAGTTTTCTCACCGGCAACGTCGCCTGAGGCAATTGTGCAACGTACGTCCCGTCTCCCACCCGACTTTCGATAAACCCCTCGGCGTAAAGCTGATCGTAGGCGCGCACCACACTGTTACGGGAAATTGCCAGCGCTGCCGCCAAATCTCGGCTGGCCGGCAAACGTGTACCGCTGGCCAGGCGTCCGTCGAGTATTCGGGCCCGTAAAGCCTGGTAGAGCTGGCGACTAAGCCCCTGACGACGATCAAGTTCGATACCCGCCGGATTGAACGTCAAGGACAGTGGTTCGCCAGTCATCTCAATGGACCTATGAAATTGTTCATTAATGGCTCTTACAACAGACCAATAGCCTGCCTAGGATAAAGGCATTCGCCAAGGAAATATTTGCCATGTACACGCCGCGCGCTTTTGCCATCGAAGAATTGTCCCAACTGCACGAACTGATCCTCGCCACCCGTCTCGCCATATTGGTGACCCACGGCGAAAGTGGCCTGCAAGCCAGTCATGTGCCGGTGCTGCTGCATTGCGAACAAGGCGTGAACGGCACGTTGTACGGGCATCTGGCCAAAGCCAATCCACAGTGGAAAGACCTGCGCGACGGTGCCGAAGCCTTGCTGATTTTTGCCGGTGCCGACGCCTACGTCAGCCCCAGCTTTTACCCGAGCAAGGCCGAACACGGAAAAGTCGTGCCGACCTGGAACTACGTCGCCGTACACGCCTACGGCCGAGCCGAAACCTTTAGCGATGGCGGACGGCTGCTCGACATCGTCAGCACCCTCACCGACCGCCATGAAGCGGGCCGCGCCCAATCGTGGTCAGTGGCCGATGCCCCCGCCGATTACATCGACGGCATGCTCAAGGCCATCGTTGGTTTCGCCATTCCCATCGACCGCCTGGAAGGCAAGCGCAAGCTCAGCCAGAACCGCAGCCCCGCCGACATCGCTGGCGTCCGCGAAGGCTTGGCCGCCAGCTCGGACGTTAACGACCAGACCCTCGCCCAATTGATGCGCTAAGGAAATCACCATGAGTCAGATCGAGATCCGCCAGGTCAACGCCGACGACCACGCCGCGTGGTTGCCCCTGTGGCAAGCCTACCTGCGCTTCTACAACACCGAGTTGCCCGAGGCGGTCAGCCAGAGCACCTGGCAGCGTATGCTCGACCCCAGCGAACCGACCCACGCCGCCCTCGCCTGGGCCGACGGCAAAGCGGTGGGCATGGTGCATTTCATCTACCATCGTTCCAACTGGAGCATCGAAAATTCCTGCTACCTGCAAGACTTGCTGGTGGCACCAGAAACCCGTGGTACTGGCGTCGGCCGCCAGTTGATCGAATTTGTCTACGCCACCGCCAAGACCGACGGTTGCTGCAAGGTCCACTGGCTGACCCACGAGACCAATGCCACCGCGATCCAGCTCTACGAGCGCATCGCCGAACGTCCCGGTTTAATCCAGTTTCGCAAAGCCATCTAAGGTTCAAGGAGAACACCATGTCGATTTCACTCGCCGAATGGAAAGGCGTCCCGGCGCCTTCAGTACAAACTATTGAAGGTCGTTTCATCCGCCTGGAAAAACTCGACCCGGCGCGCCATGGCGACGACCTGTTCCGAGCCCTGCAAGGCCCCGGCGCCGACCCGAAACTCTGGGACTACTTGCCTTATGGTCCCTTCCCCGAGCGCAGCGTCTTCAATGATTGGCTGAACAATCACGCAGCCAACAGCGATCCGTATTTCTTCAGCGTGGTCGATCGCGCCAGCGGCGAGGTACAAGGCATCCTCAGCCTGATGTCGATCGTCCCGGCCCAAGGCCGCATCGAAATCGGCCACGTCACGTTCGGCGCGCCAATGCAGCGCTCGCCGAAAAGCACCGAGGCGGTTTACCTGTTGGCCAAGCACGCCTTCGACCTCGGCTATCGTCGACTTGAATGGAAGTGCAACAACGGCAACGGCCGTTCCAAGTATGCGGCCGAGCGGCTGGGTTTCAGCTTTGAAGGGGTCTTCCGTCAGCACATGGTGGTCAAGGGCCAGAACCGCGATACCGCGTGGTACTCGATCCTGGACTCGGAATGGCCGGCGATTGGGGCGGGGTTCGAGCAGTGGTTGAGCGATGAGAACCAGACTGAATCGGGACAGGTGAAAACGCTGGCGGAGTGTCGCGCATAGATACGGCTGTTATTGACGCCATGCATTCGCGGGCAAGCCTCAGGCTTGCCCGCGAATCACTTCACGTCAGTTGCTGGGCCAATACCGCAATATGCTCCGGCCCGATCCCGCAGCAGCCCCCCAGATGACTGGCGCCACGTGCTTTCCAATCCGCCGCCCATTGCAGGTATCCCGGTGGATCGAGGTCTTCGCGCAGCGGATCCAGTCCGTCATTGGCCGTGGCCTCTTTCGGTTGCGGCGGGAAGGCGTTGGCGTACGCTCCGATGTGGATCTTCACGCCCAATCGCTCAAAAGTGCTCCGTGCGGCATCAATTGCCGAGCCGATCACTTCCGGCTGACTGCAATTGAACAACAACGTCTCGACTCCCAGCTCTGCCGCCGCGACCGCAGCATCGGCCACAGGCTCACCTGAGCGTAAACGAGGCACTTCGTCTGTGTCCTCATCCTTTAAGGTAAACGACAACCAGAAAGGTTTGCCGTCCTGCGGCAAGCCCGCATGAATCGCACGCGCTTCGGCGATTGAGCTCTGGGTTTCCGCCAGCCACAGATCAACATGAGGCGCCAGACCGCTCACCAACGGCGCCAGTAATTCACTCGCTCGAGTGGCCTCAAACAGATCCGGGCGGTAAGAGCCAAACAGCGGCGGCAACGAGCCCGCGACCAGCACCGGCTTCGCTGCGGCGTTTACGGCGCGGCGAGCCAGCTCACCGGCCAGCGCAGCAAGCGCCTGACCTTCCTCGGCAAAACGCGCTTCGCCAATGTGAAACGGCACCACTGCATAACTATTCGTGGTGATGACGTTAGCGCCACTGTCGATATAAGCCGCGTGCACCGCCTCCACCGCCTGCGGCGCTTCACTCAAAGCCAGCGCCGACCACTCCGGTTGCTTGAATGGTGCACCGCGTCTTTGAAGCTCACGGCCCATGCCGCCATCCAGAATGACTGTTTTCAGTGCACCCATATGCTTTTCACTCATATGCTTATGAAAAAAACTCACTACAGAAGTAGTACTTATAACTATTTAATACGCATAATTTAGTTAATAACAAACTTTTTTATCAGGAATCGATTTTGAACTTTCAACCGCTACTGGCCTTGGGCCTGACGATTCTGGCTGCATCCTCCCAAGCCTTCGGCGGCGTCACGCTGGATCGAATCGAACAAAAGAAAGAACTCGTCGGCGTGTTGATGGAAAGCTATCCACCCTTCTCATTCCTGAATGACCAGAACCAGCTCGACGGTTTCGATGTTGATGTGGCTAAAGCCGTCGCGGACAAACTGGGTGTCAAATTGCGCCTCGAGACGCCGTCCTGGGATGTGATCGCTGCCGGCCGCTGGAGTGGACGTTACGATATTTGCATCTGCTCCATGACTCCGAGCAAGGCCCGCGCCGAAGTCTTCGACTTTCCGGTCGAGTATTACGCGTCGCCAGCAGTAATCGTGGTGAACGCCAAGGACAACAGCATCCACAGCGCCAAAGACTTGAGCGGAAAGAAAGTTGGCCTCACCAGCGCTTCCAGCTATGAAAGCTACCTCAACAAGAACCTCGTAATCGAAGGCGCAGAAGATACACAGTTGCAGTACCCGTTTGAAAACGTGCAAATCGCGCCGTATGACACTGATAACGTGGCATTCCAGGACTTGGGGCTGGGCGCCGGTGTACGCCTTGATGCAATTCTCACCAACCTTGTTACCGCCCAGCCGCGCCTTAGCGAAGACAAACGCTTCAAGCTCGCCGGCGAGCCGCTGTACTCCGAACCAAATTCGGTGGCCATCGAAAAAGGTGACGCGCAGTGGGACGCCAAAGTACGTGATGTGTTCGCTCAATTGAAACAGGACGGGACGCTGAGCAAGCTTTCACAAAAATGGATCGGCGCTGACATCAGTAAATGACTTCTTTCCCGTCACCTCCTCAGCCACCACAACCGGTGGCTGAATCCCGATTACAACGAATTTTCAGTTTCCGCACGCGGCTCTACCTGACGTGGGCGGCGATGTTCGGTTTGTTCGCCAGCTTCTTCCTAAGCTTCGACCTGAAGTTCTCAATTATCCTCGACAAACTGCCCAACCTGATCGGCCTGCATCTGGCACCGAATGGTTTTCTGCAAGGTGCGGCACTGACGCTGTTTCTGTGCCTGTGCTCGATCATTGCCTCGTCACTGCTGGGTTTCATTACCGCCATCGGTCGCCTGTCAAAAAGCGCCGTGGCCTTCGGAATCGCAAGCTTCTACGCCTCGTTCTTTCGCGGCACACCCCTGCTGATCCAGATATTGCTGATCTACCTCGGTTTGCCACAACTGGGCATCGTCCCAGGTGCCGTCGCCGCCGGCATCATTGCCCTGTCGCTGAATTACGGGGCCTACCTCAGTGAAATCTTTCGCGCCGGCATTCTCGGCGTTCACCGCGGCCAGCGCGAAGCGTCCCTGGCACTGGGGATGCGCGAAACCGTCATCTTCTGGCGCGTCACCCTGCCCCAAGCCATGCGTACCATCATCCCGCCCACCACCAATCAGTTCATCTCGATGCTCAAGGACTCGTCACTGATTTCGGTGATGGGGGTGTGGGAGGTGATGTTTCTGGCGCAATCCTATGGACGGTCGAGCTATCGCTACATCGAAATGCTGACGACCGCGGCGGTGATTTACTGGGTGATGTCGATCGGGCTCGAACTGATACAGGCCCGGATGGAGCGGCACTATGGCAAGGCGTATCTGAACAATCGATGAGCGGGCGATCAGCACAATGTGTGGGAGCGAACGCGCTCCCGGATTGCCCTGTAACTGCTTAATTGAAATCCCGTCGAATCCGTACCACACCCATTTTCAACCCAAATGGGCGGAACACGGCATTAAGTGATTTCAGCGTTTGATTGCCTTTGCCATGTTCGATATGCACCAGCGTACGCACCGAGATTTTGCACATTTTTGCGAACTGAGCCTGGTGCAAACCGGTCACCTCTACCCGCAAACGACGAACAGCTTCGCCTGTTTCCAGCGTGCCTTGAGCAAGCGCTTCTTGAATACTTTCGATGAGCGCCGTGCGCTCGACAACAGTCATGCTCACGTCAGACCCCACTCTTTCAAACGTTGCTGCAGATTTTTCAAAGCGATTCGCGGGTGATTCATCGTCACGTCGGGTAATCCGCTGTCAGTCAAAATGTCTGGAAGTGCCATCAAGTGCTTGGCATCTTCGCGCAGGCGCTCAAAACAACCCGACCAATCGCTCAACGCTGCCAGAGGTTCATTCGGATCAGCCAGATCGGCCAAGGCCTGGCACACACCACGCCAATTGACATCCCCAGCCCTTTCCAACGCCTTTGGCCACTTGGTGGTCCTTGTGACACCTTCGTCGTCCATGACCATCGGCGCCAAGTCATAGATCGGCGCCAAGCGGAACGAGGCCGTGTCACGAATGATTGCCGTGTTGCGTCCGTGGTTATCGGAATTGCCGAGGATTTTGTTGAGCAGATCCCGGCGCAAATATTCAGCAACAAGATCAGGGATCTGATCACCCTGCCCCGCATCCCTCCAGAGCCCAGCAAGCATGCGAATCACTTCAATGTGGTCCATCGCGCTACCGGGCGTAGTAATTTGCGCCAGCGAGTAGATCGACTCCACGGCAAATCGCTCAACCCCTTGAGGCGTCACCTGGCGGTCAAAACGGTGCATCCACACGCTGGGTTTGGTTGCTTCTTCCAACGCCAGCCCCTGCGCGGCCACCGTTTCGATGCCTAGTGTTTGCAGGGCCTTGTAGTAGTGATATTCGCTTCTGAGGATGTCCTGATCGTTCCTGGTCCCTTTGTTGCGAGAGAACTTCACAAACCAGTGCTGAATGACGTCTGCATCGTCCAGTACTGCATCGGGGTAGAAGTTAGCGTCCTTACTCTCAGCCAACAGCAGTTTCGGCGCCTCGCCGCCGGCCCCTGTCGCCCCTCCGATTGCAGCGCCTTGTTCATAGGCATACTCGAGAAACCGGTTATCACGGCTGATCACATCCTGGCGCCTAAACCCAATTGGCTCGCGCTGATCAACAGCCTCGACAGACTCTTTAATGCGCATATTGCCAATCGGCGCGGGTGTACTTCTGGCCAGTAGATAAAGATCGACGCTGATGTCTGCAGGCTTGTCACGGCCCATGTGGGCCAGGAGAAATCTTTTCGCCGCGCCAGCAGGCGCAATGTCATATACAAAGGCTGGCGTGTTGGATCTGCGGCCATCCCATTCCAGAGGGAACCTGGCACTCACAGCGGCGGCAAAGGGTGAGCCAATGCCCTCATGGTTTTCGAAAAGATATGCCTGTTCGTAACCAAAGCTGCATCGGTTTTCGAAGCCTTGTTCAGGGTTATCGAAGCTCAGGGTCATAGCGTCATGCCAATTCCCGCTCGTATAAATCTGTAGGGTCAGGTTGTACATATCGTCTTCACCTGCATTTAAATGCATTGCGTTGAGCGTAGTTCATCACAAATACGCAATATAATGCATATGCATCATTAGCAACGCTCCAATACATGCAATAAAGTGCATACCTGAGCCCATCAGTTCAACCAAAACTGCAAAATAATGCATCACAGGCCTGATCCCCCATAAACGTCAGTGCACAAACTCCAGGCGAAAAAAAAGGGGAGCACATGCCCCCCCGAGGTTTAAAGCGTTGTATCGAGGCTGTTAACTCAGCCTTCGATCTCGATCAGGATTTCGCCCGGGTTCACCCGGTCGCCCTTGGCGACGTGGATGGCGGTCACTTTGCCGGCGATGGCGGCCTGGACTTCGGTTTCCATCTTCATCGCTTCGGTGATCAGTACAGCCTGGCCCGCCTTGACGGTGTCGCCTTCCTTGACCAGCACATCAACGATGTTGCCCGGCATGGTGGTGCTGACGTGGCCCGGCGCAGAGGCTTGCTTGCGCTTGCTGCTGCCACCGCCGACGAACTCGTTGAGCGGTTCGAACACCACTTCTTCCGGCATGCCATCGATGGACAGGTAGAAGTGACGCTTGCCTTCGGCCTTGACGCCCACACCGGTGATATCGACGCGGTAGGTTTCGCCGTGGACGTCGATGACGAACTCGGTCGGCACGCCTTCGCCGCCAGCCGAGGCCACTTTGCCCGCTTCCGGAATTGGCAGCAGCACTTCAGGTGTCAGGGTGCCGGCAGCGCGTTCCTCAAGGAACTTGCGACCGATGTCCGGGAACATGGCGAAGGTCAGTACGTCTTCTTCAGACTTGGCCAACGCGCCAATGTCTTCACGCAGCTTGGCCATCTCCGGCTTGAGCAGGTCGGCCGGACGAACGTCGATCACTTCTTCGCTGCCGATGGCCTGACGACGCAGTTGCTCGTTCACCGGAGCTGGCGCCTTGCCGTAGCCGCCTTGCAGGTACAGCTTCACTTCGTTGGTGATGGTCTTGTAACGCTCGCCGGCCAGCACGTTGAAGAACGCCTGGGTGCCGACGATCTGCGAGGTCGGTGTCACCAGCGGCGGGAAGCCGAGGTCTTCACGAACACGCGGGATTTCGGCCAGCACTTCGCCCATGCGGTTCAGGGCGCCCTGCTCTTTGAGCTGGTTGGCCAGGTTGGAAATCATCCCGCCTGGAACCTGGTTGACCTGTACGCGGGTATCGACCGCGGTGAATTCGCTTTCGAACTGGTGGTACTTCTTGCGCACGGCGTAGAAGTACAGACCGATTTCCTGCAGCAATTCCAGATTCAGGCCGGTGTCGAACTCGGTGCCTTTGAGGGCCGCGACCATCGACTCGGTGCCCGGGTGGCTGGTGCCGGAAGCGAAGCTGGAGATTGCGGTGTCGATGTGGTCGGCACCGTTTTCGATGGCTTTGAGTTGGCACATTGCAGCCAGGCCAGCGGTGTCATGGGAGTGAATGAACACAGGCAGCGACTGTTCGGACTTCAATGCCCTGACCAGCTCACCGGTTGCATACGGCGTCAGCAGGCCAGCCATGTCCTTGATTGCCACCGAGTCGCAACCCATGGCTTCCATTTGCTTGGCTTGAGCCACGAAGGCGTCGATGGTGTGCACCGGGCTGGTGGTGTAGGCGATGGTGCCTTGGGCATGTTTGCCGGCAGCTTTCACCGCTTCGATGGCCACGCGCAGGTTACGCACGTCGTTCATCGCGTCGAAGATACGGAACACGTCGATGCCGTTAACCGCTGCCTTGGCGACGAAGGCTCTGACCACGTCATCGCTGTAGTGGCGGTAGCCCAGCAGGTTCTGGCCGCGCAGCAGCATTTGCAGGCGGGTGTTCGGCAGCGCGGCGCGCAGCTGGCGCAGACGCTCCCACGGGTCTTCTTTCAGGAAGCGTACGCAGGCATCGAACGTCGCGCCGCCCCAGCATTCCAGCGACCAGTAGCCGACTTTGTCGAGCTTGTCGCAGATCGGCAGCATGTCTTCGGTGCGCATACGGGTGGCGAGCAACGATTGGTGGGCGTCGCGCAGGATTGTGTCGGTTACGTGAATTTTCTTGCTCATTGTTCTATTCCTCACAGGCCTGCGTGGGCGGCGATGGCGGCGGCGATGGCCAGGGCCAGCTCTTCGGGTTTGCGCTTGATCGAGTAGTTGGTCAGTTCAGGATGGCTTTCAACGAAGCTGGTGTTGAACTGGCCGCTACGGAATTCCGGGTTGCGAAGGATTTCCTGGTAATACGCGGCGGTGGTCTTGACCCCTTGCACACGCATGTCGTCCAGGGCACGCAAGCCACGGTCCATCGCCTCTTCCCAGGTCAACGCCCACACCACCAGTTTCAGGCACATGGAGTCGTAGTACGGCGGAATGGTGTAACCGGTGTAGATCGCCGTATCGGTACGTACGCCGGGACCGCCGGGTGCGTAATAACGGGTGATCTTGCCGAAGCTCGGCAGGAAGTTGTTTTTCGGGTCTTCGGCGTTGATCCGAAATTGCAGGGCGAAACCACGGTGCTGGATGTCTTCCTGCTTCACCGAAAGCGGCAGGCCGGAAGCGATGCGGATCTGCTCGCGGACAATGTCGATGCCGGTGATTTCTTCGGTGATGGTGTGTTCCACCTGCACCCGGGTGTTCATCTCCATGAAGTACACCTCGCCCTCGGCGAGCAGGAACTCCACAGTGCCGGCGTTCTCGTAACCCACGGCCTTGGCTGCACGCACCGACAGGTCACCGATGTAGGCGCGCTGTTCCGGGGTCAGCTGCGGGCTCGGGGCGATTTCGATCAGCTTCTGGTTACGGCGCTGGATCGAGCAGTCACGTTCGAACAAGTGCACCACGTTGCCAAAGCTGTCGCCGAGGATCTGCGCTTCGATGTGTTTCGGGTTGACGATGCATTTTTCCAGGAACACTTCCGCCGAACCGAAGGCCTTGGTGGCCTCGGAAATCACGCGCGGGAAAGCCTGTTCGAGTTCTTCGCGGCTGTTGCAGCGACGGATACCGCGACCGCCACCACCGGACGTGGCCTTGAGCATCACCGGGTAACCGATGCGATCGCCTTCGGTCAGGGCTTCTTCGATGCCCGACACGTTGCCTTCAGTACCTGGGGTCACCGGCACGCCAGCCTTGATCATGCTGCGGCGGGCTTCGGTCTTGTCGCCCATGCGGCGAATGACTTCAGCCGATGGACCGATGAATTTGATTCCGCGCTCGGCGCAGATGTCCGCCAACTCGGCGTTTTCCGAGAGGAAGCCGTAGCCGGGGTGCAACGCATCGCAACCGGTTTCCACAGCCAGGTTCACCAGCTTGCGCGGGTTCAGGTAACCGGCCAACGGCTCGGCACCAATGCTGTGGGCCTCATCCGCACGCTTCACATGCAAGGCATGACGGTCGGCGTCGGAATAGATCGCGACCGAGCGAATGCCCATCTCAGCGCAGGCACGTACGATTCGTACGGCAATCTCACCACGGTTGGCGATCAGGATCTTTTTTATCACTTGGAGGTTCCCTTGAGCCGGTGGTACCCACGACCTGCTAGACCAGGTCGACGCGTGACCAAATGTTTCAATTCGGTCGCAGGGCCACACTAGCGCTCACAAGGGATTAACAAAAATGAATAATTATTGGGTCATGCATAAGTAAAGACTTATAGTTGACGTTCCGACCTGGACCGAGAGCGTCTAAAAATGCGTAAGTCATTGATGCGTATGACATTGCGTCAATTGCAGATCTTCAACGAAGTGTGCGACTTGAGGTCCTACAGCCGAGCAGCCGACGAAATGTCGCTCACGCAACCGGCCGTCAGCCTACAGATTCGTCAACTTGAGGAGCTGACTGGCCAGCCATTGTTCGATTACGTCGGCAAAAAACTGTACATGACGGAAGCGGCCGAAGCACTGCAACGCGCCAGCCGTGACATTTTCGGGCGCCTGGAAAACCTCGACATGCAGCTGTCGGACATGCAGGGCTCGTTGCAGGGTCAATTGAAACTGGCGGTGGAATCCAGCGCCAAGTACTTCGTGCCGCACCTGTTTGCCGCGTTCAAACGCCAGCATCCGGAGGTCAACCTACAACTGACTGTGGTTAACCGCGGCCAAGTGATTCGACGCCTCTCGGACAACCGCGACGACCTGGTCATCATGTCCATGGTGCCGCAAGACATGGGCCTGGAGTTCCTGCCGTTCCTCAACAACCCGATTGTCGCCGTGGCGCCGCCAGATCATCCGCTGTGCCATATGGGGCCACTGCGATTACAGGATCTTGAGCCCTACACGCTGCTGTTGCGCGAGCCCGGTTCCGGCACGCGCATGGCGTGTGAAGAGTATTTCAAAGAGAAACGCGTGCACTTCAACCAGACGCAAGAAGTCTCGTCAGCCGAAGCCCAGCGAGAATGCGTGCTGGCAGGCCTGGGCGTTGCGTTGTTGACGCGCCACGCCCTGAACCTTGAGCTGGCAACCGGCGGACTGATCGAGTTGCCGGTCGAAGAATTGCCGCTGTACCGCAGCTGGTGCCTGGTGCAGGCCAAGGCCAAAAGGCTGTCACCGGTGGCGCACGCATTCCTTGCGTTCGTTCGCAGCGAGCGGGTGCAGATCAGCGGCCTGGTTGAGCGTTTCGACGGGAAGCTGTCGAAGCCGCCTGCCAGTAGTTGAGTTCCAGATCTTCAGGAAAATCGCCGATTTCAGCCAAAAGTTGACGGCGCTCACAGCGATCTTCAATGGCGCGGCGAAATTCCATACGGCGTTGATCTTCCTGCTGGCGGCGGGTTCTGACAGCGCTGTTGCGTTCTTCGTAGGGCTGAGCCATTTCGAGTCTCCCAAGGCGAGTGCGGGAGTTTCAAGATAGGCGTGGGGGGTTACGCTTTGGCGGCGGGATCGTTACAGATGGATGAAAATCAAAAGATCGCAGCCTTCGGCAGTTCCTACAGATTTCTGTGTAGGAGCTGCCGAAGGCTGCGATCCTTTTAATCATCCAACGCTTTCACTGACTTGGGTGACAACCGCAAGCTGCGAAGACTGCGTTTGACGCTCTTGAGGTGATTCACCAGGCTCGGCCCGCGCGCCATGGCCACCCCCATCGCCAACACGTCGATAACCACCAGGTGGGCGATACGCGAGGTCAGCGGTGTATAGATTTCGGTGTCTTCGTGTACGTCGATTGCCAGGTTGACGGTCGACAGCTCGGCCAACGGCGTCTGACTTGGGCACAAGGTGATCAACGAAGCACCGCTCTCACGCACAATGTTGGCCGTGATCAGCAAATCCTTGGAGCGCCCGGACTGGGAAATGCAGATCGCCACATCGGTCGGCTTCAGGGTCACCGCCGACATCGCTTGCATGTGTGGGTCGGAATACGCTGCCGCTGTCAGCAGCAAACGGAAGAACTTGTGCTGCGCATCCGCCGCTACCGCACCCGATGCGCCGAAACCATAGAACTCGACACGCTGGGCCTGGGACATCAGCGTCACCGCCCGCTGCAACTCCAACGGATCGAGCTTCTCGCGAACCTCCATCAGGGTATGCAGAGTGGTGTCGAAGATTTTCAGGCTGTAATCGGCGACCGAATCGTCTTCATGGATCGCGAACTGCCCGAAACTTGCACCGGCGGCCAGGCTCTGGGCCAGCTTCAATTTCAGGTCCTGGAACCCGGAACAACCGATAGCGCGGCAAAAGCGCACGATGGTCGGCTCACTGATGCCCACGCTGTGGGCCAGGTCGGCCATGGAACTGTGCATCACGGCCGCGGGGTCAAGCAGCACGTGATCGGCGACCTTGAGCTCCGACTTGCGTAACAGGTGGCGAGACTGGGCGATGTGTTGCAGCAGATTCAAAGGGCTGGACTCTTTGTTATTGGCAGGTGCCGGGGATGTAGCAAGCTTGTAGTTATACTACATGAAACGGCTTTTTGCCTGCTCAATGCGTAACCGTATCCCTCGATTTCAGGTGCTCGCGCTTCATGTAGCCCAATCGGCACCTGTCCAGGTCCTATCGAGCCGTCCCGCAGGGCGCTTGCTCGTCAACTTGCGGCTTGCGCGTACAGCAAGCCGGCCAGGGTTTGCGCCTCAACCGGGCGGCTGATCAGGTAGCCTTGCACTTCGTCACAGCGCTCGGTTTTCAGAAACTCAAGCTGCTCCTGCCGCTCCACCCCTTCCGCCACGACCTTCAACGACAAGCCGTGAGCCATGGCGATAATGGCCCGGGTAATCGCCGCGTCTTCGCTGCTCTCTCCTAAACCGCGGATGAACGCCTGATCAATTTTTACGTAATCCACGGGAATCCGTTTGAGATAGCTCAGCGACGAATAACCGGTACCGAAATCATCGATCGCCAGCTTCACCCCCAAGTCACGCAACTGCTGGAAGGTCGCGATGATGTGTTCGACGCTGTCCAGCAATTGGCTTTCAGTGAGCTCCAGCTCCAGGTAGTGCGGCGCCAGCCCGGTTTCCTCCAGCACTTGGCGCACCAGGCTGACCAGTTTGCCCTGTCGCAATTGATGCACCGACAGATTCACCGACACCCGAATCCCTTCAAGCCCCTGCCGCTGCCACTCACAGGCTTGCCAGCAGGCTTGGCGCAACACGAATTCGCCGATCGGGCCGATCAGGCCGGTTTCTTCGGCCAGCCCGATAAAATCCCCCGGCGGCACGCGGCCCATGGTCGGATGGTCCCAGCGCACCAAGGCCTCGGCGGCGTTCAGCTTGCCCGTGGCGAGGCACAGCTTGGGTTGGTAGAACACCTTCAGCTGCTTCTCTTCAACTGCTTTACGCAATTGGTTTTCCAGCTGTAGGCGTTCCAGCGTGCTGGCTTGCAGGCTGTCGGTGTAAAACTGGAAATTATTGCCGCCCAAATGCTTGGCGTGCTGCATGGCCATGTTCGACTGACTGACCAATGCAGAAATTTCCCGCGCGCTATCGGGCAATAGACTGATGCCCATGGACGCACTCACCACCAACTCATGGCCATCGATGGTCAGCGGTACACGCAACTTGTTCGCCAGACGAGTTGCCACCCGCGCCAGGCTCGAAAGATTGCCATAGGCGTTGAACAGCACCGCAAATTCGTCACCGGACAAGCGCGCAATGGTGTCCGCTTCGGGTAATGCATTCACCAGTCGCCGGGCCATTTTCTGCAACAACTGGTCGGCGACCTCGTGACCAAGGCTGTCGTTGAGTTGCTTGAACCGATCGAGGTTAATGTGCAGCAACGCAAGGCTGCGATAACCGCCCTGACGCACCCGTTGGTGCGCCTCGTTAAGCCGTTCGCGGAACATCGAGCGGTTGGCCAGGCCCGTCAGTTCGTCGTAATGGGTCAAGTAGCGCATGCGCTCCTCGGCTTCTCGCCGGGCCGAAAGATCAGCGAAGAAGCCCACGATATGGCTCACATTGCCCCGCAAATCGCGCACGACATTCAGTTGAAGCCATTGCGGATACATCTCGCCGTTCTTACGGGTTTCCACCAATTCGCCTTGCCAACTGCCCTGCTGTTCCAGCGCCTGATGTATCGCCGCGTAGTGCCGACGCGCATCGCGACTGCACGGCAGCTCGACCATGTTGCGACCGAGCATGTCTTCGATCTCATAGCCGGTCACTCGACTGAAGGCTTGATTGATTGCGATCAGGGCGTAATTCGGGTCGAAAATCACGATCCCTTCGCTGGCCGCCTCGAACACGGTCGCCGCCAATTGCTGTTGCTCTTCCAGGATCTTGCTGGCGCTGATATCGCGGCGAGTACCGACCATGCGGATCACCCGACCGTTGGCGGCTCGCTCGACCGCTCTGCCACGATCCTCGATCCAGACCCAGTGGCCATTGCCATGACGTACGCGGTACTCGACCTGATAGTCCTCGGTGCGACCCTTCAGATGCTCGACCAGCGCCCTTTGCAGCGCAGGGAGATCTTCGGGGTGCAGGCGGGGTTTGAGGTGACGAAGCAATCCCGTCACCTGCTCCGGCTCCAGACCAAACAGCTCCTGAATCAGCGTGTGATGGACTTCGTCGGTTTGCAGGTTCCAGTCCCACAGCCCAAGTTCGCTGGCCTTCAACGCCAGCGCCAGGCGAGCTTCGCTCTTGCTCAGCGCCTGGTTGGCGGCGTCCAGCTCCAGGCTGCGCTGGGCGACACGGTCTTCCAGGTCGACCTGGATTTCCCGCAATTCATCCTCGGCGCGTCGGCGCTGCTCGATTTCCTTGGCCAGCTTTTGATTGAGCTGGTTACTACTGCTTTGTGCCCGTTGTAGATGCTCGATCAATGCCTGATTCTGAAAACGTCGCACTAAACCCTTATGGATCAATCGATTGACCTGCCAGGCAACCACGCTCAATGCGCCCAGCAGAATCAGACCGAACCAGCCCCAGCCGTGCTGCTGTTCATCGCCGCTCCAAAACATGTAGGCGATGGCCGGCAACAGGCACGGCAAGGTGAAGGACAGGAAGGCCGGCAAACTGACGGCATAGGCCACGCTGGCCGAGAGTGCCGCGGCCCCGATGAGGCCAAAGACCCAAGCTTGTTGAATGAAGTTATCGGCGGGAACAAGGGCAATGCCGGCGACCGCCAGGGTCAGGCCGGTGAGACCGGAGCCCAGCAGAAACATCCGTCGCCAAATGGGATGGGCCTGTCTGTTGGGGATCGCCGAATCGAATGCGGCAACCTGAATCACCCGCAATGCCACCAACGACAACAACCACACCAGCCAGACACTGACCAGGAAGTAGCGCTGTGGCCGCCAGAGCAAACCGGCACAAACCAGCCCATTGATCAACATGAACAATGTAGGTAGCAAGGAACCCTGATAGAGCAGGCGCGTGCGTTCGACCGCCATCTCCATGGCGTACTGTTTGCGTATCTCCCGGGGCTCCACAATGGGGCCCGACAGGTCGAGGCTGAGGGTCATAAGCGATGTTCTTGTTCTTATAATGATGAGCATGAGCCCGAAACGTCGACGGAGCATACACAAGCAAAGGCGCGGACCAAACTGCTGCTGATCAATAAATCGCCATATCTCAGTGCCCCTGATGCTGCCAAAAAAGCTGTGAGCACGTCCTGCCAACGTCTGCAGCCGATGACTGACCGGTCGTCCACGGCTATCTTTCATCGGTAAAAGCAAAGCGGAGTTTGCCCGGTGTGGCGCTGCCCCCTAGAATGCCCCGATGCGCGATGATCTCTCCCTTCTGCTGAACTCCCTCAACGATGCCCAACGCCAGGCCGTAGCTGCCTCCGTGGGTCGTCAGTTGGTCCTGGCCGGTGCTGGTTCCGGTAAAACCCGAGTGCTGGTGCACCGTATCGCCTGGTTGATCCAGGTCGAGAACGCCTCGCCCCACTCCATCCTGTCGGTGACCTTCACCAACAAGGCTGCTGCGGAGATGCGCCATCGCATCGAGCAGCTCATGGGTATCAACCCGGCCGGCATGTGGGTTGGCACCTTCCACGGCCTGGCGCATCGCTTGCTGCGAGCGCACTGGCAGGAGGCCGGGCTGAGCCAGACTTTCCAGATTCTCGACAGCGATGACCAGCAGCGATTGGTCAAGCGGGTGATCCGCGAACTCGGCCTGGACGAGCAACGCTGGCCGGCTCGTCAGGCCCAGTGGTTCATTAACGGGCAAAAAGACGAAGGTCTGCGTCCGCAACACATTCAAGCCAGCGGCGATCTGTTCCTGGCGACCATGCGCAGCATCTACGAAGCCTATGAAGCCGCTTGCCTTCGCGCCGGCGTCATCGACTTTTCCGAGCTTCTGTTACGAGCCCTCGACCTGTGGCGCGATCACCCCGGACTGCTGGCGCACTATCAAAAGCGCTTCCGACACATTCTGGTGGACGAGTTCCAGGACACCAACGCCGTGCAGTACGCCTGGTTGCGTCTGCTGGCCAAGGGTGGCGACAGCTTGATGGTGGTGGGCGACGACGATCAGTCGATCTACGGCTGGCGTGGCGCGAAGATCGAGAACATCTATCAGTATTCCGATGATTTCCCGGATGCCGAGATTATTCGCCTGGAGCAGAACTACCGCTCCACAGCCGGCATCCTCAAAGCCGCCAACGCCTTGATCGCCAACAACACCGGACGCATGGGCAAAGAGCTGTGGACCGAAGGCGGCGATGGCGAAGCGATCAACCTGTACGCCGCCTTCAATGAACACGATGAAGCCCGCTACGTTGTCGAAACCATCGAAAGCGCGCTGAAAACCGGCTTGGCCCGTAGTGATATCGCGATTTTGTACCGTTCCAACGCCCAATCCCGGGTTTTGGAAGAAGCCTTGCTGCGCGAGCGTATTCCGTACCGTATCTATGGCGGACAGCGCTTCTTCGAACGGGCAGAAATCAAGAACGCCATGGCCTACCTGCGACTGCTCGAAGGCCGTGGCAACGATTCCGCGCTTGAACGGGTGATCAACGTGCCAGCCCGTGGCATCGGCGAGAAAACCGTCGAAGCGATTCGCGACCACGCACGCCACAGCGATGTGTCGATGTGGGAAGCGATGCGCCAGCTAGTGGCCAATAAAGGCCTGACCGGTCGCGCAGCGAGCGCTCTCGGTGCCTTCATTGAGCTGATCGAGAACCTCGCAGCCAAATGCATTGAGATGCCGCTGCATCTGATGACCCAAACCGTCATCGAGCAGTCCGGGCTGATTGCTTATCACGAAGCGGAAAAAGGCGAGAAAGGCCAAGCCCGGGTAGAAAACCTTGAGGAATTGGTCAGCGCCGCGCGTAACTTCGAAAACAGTGAAGAAGACGAGGACCTCACGCCACTGGCGGCGTTCCTCGGTCACGCGTCGCTGGAGGCCGGGGACACCCAGGCCGATGAGCACGAAGACAGCGTTCAACTCATGACCTTGCACAGCGCCAAAGGCCTGGAATTCCCTTACGTGTTCCTGGTGGGCATGGAAGAAGGCCTGTTCCCGCACAAGATGAGCCTGGAAGAGCCAGGGCGTCTTGAGGAAGAACGTCGTCTGGCCTATGTCGGCGTTACCCGGGCTATGCAGAACCTGGTGATGACCTATGCTGAAACCCGACGCCTGTATGGCAGCGAGACCTACAACAAGGTGTCGCGATTCGTACGCGAAGTGCCCAAAGGCCTGATTCAGGAAGTGCGGCTTTCCAACAGCGTCAGCCGTCCGTTTGGTGGCAACCAGTCAATGAGCGGCGGCAGCCTGTTCAGCGGCAGCGAGATCCCGCAAACAGGGTTCAGCCTCGGTCAGGCAGTACGCCATTCGGTGTTCGGCGATGGGGTGATCCTGAATTTCGAAGGCTCTGGCGCACAGGCGCGGGTTCAGGTGAACTTCAGCGAAGGCAGCAAGTGGTTGATGCTGGGGTATGCGAAGCTGGAAGCCATCTAAAGAACGGCAAGGACCCATGTGGGAGCGGGCTTGCTCGCGAATAGGGTGTATCAGTCACTATTGATGTTGCCTGACCCACCGCTTTCGCGAGCAAGCCCGCTCCCACAGGGCTCTGTGTAAGGCCCAACCTAATGTGCGCGATCAAGGAGTCGGTCATGGGCTCAGGTTTCTTTTCTTCCTGGACATTCTGGGCCCTGTTATCTGCTGTGTTCGCAGCGTTGACCGCCATTTTCGCGAAAATCGGCGTCGAGAACGTCAACTCGGACTTCGCCACGTTGCTCAGAACAATAGTGGTACTGGTCAGCCTGGCCTTGATTTTGTACGCCACGGGCCAATATCAGGCATTAGGATCGATTTCTGCCAAAAGCTATCTGTTCCTTTTGTTATCGGGGTTGGCGACGGGGGCATCGTGGATTTGCTACTTCCGTGCCCTCAAGGTCGGCCCGGCCTCGCTGGTCGCTCCAGTAGACAAACTCAGCGTGGTCCTGGTGGCCGTACTCGGCGTGATTCTGCTGGGCGAAAAACTCGACCTGCGCCAATGGGGCGGGATTGGCCTGATCACGGCCGGGGTGGTCATGCTGGTGCTTCGACGCTAGAGACCCTTCCTACAGAACTAATCCACTCATCCTACAGACCAAAGTTAACCAGCCTTATTGCCTTGACTGAAGCTGAATACAACCTGTCAGGCAAAAGCCCGAAACACTCTGCCGCTAGCCAGTAACACTTCAGCTGTGCAACATGGCGCGCGTGCCTTCCACAAACGGGAATTCCCTTTATGAAACGTTTTCTTAGCATCGCCATGGCGTTGTGCATCGGCCTGACGATGAGTCTCGACGTCAATGCCGCCAAGCGCTTCGGTGGTGGCAAAAGCGCAGGCGCTGCGCCGACTCACCAAACCAGCCAGATGGCTCCTTCTTCTCCAGGCATGGGCGGCGCTGCGGCGACCGCTGGTGCTGCCGGTGCCGCTGGCGCTGCTGCCAAGGCCGGCGGTGCTTCGCGCTGGCTCGGCCCTCTGGCCGGCATCGCCGCCGGTGGCCTGCTGGCATCCATGTTCATGGGCGACGGCTTCCAGGGCATGCAGTTCTTCGACATCCTGATCATGGCGGTCATCGCGTTCCTGGTCTTCCGCTTCATTGCCGCCCGTCGTCGCAAGCAGCAGGAGCAATACGCTCCGGCCGGCCACGCGCCAATGCAGCGTGAAGCGTTCGAACACAAGCCAGCCGGCGGTTCGATCTTTGGTGGCTCGGCAGCACCTGTCGCCGCTCGTCCGGTGATCAATGCCCCAGCCTGGTTTAACGAAAGCAACTTCATTGAAGCCGCGCGCAACCACTTCCAGTCCCTGCAACAACACTGGGACGCCAATGAAATGGACAAGATCGCCGAGTTCGTAACCCCACAAATGCTGGAGTTCCTCAAGCGCGAACGTGCTGACCTGGGCGACGGCTTCCAGTCGACCTACATTGATAACCTCAATGTACAACTTGAAGGCGTGGATGATCGCGCAGACAAGACCATCGCCACACTGACCTTCAGCGGCGTATCGAAAAACTCGCGTTTCGACCAGGGCGAAGCGTTCAGCGAAAGCTGGAACATGGAACGTGCCCAGGGCGAAAACCAGCCTTGGCTGGTTGCAGGTATCCGCCAGAACGGCTGATTACTCTGCGCCCTCCATCTGCTGCAATGAAAACCCCGGCTTGCCGGGGTTTTTCTATTTCGCAGTTGCATCTATAGCAAGCTACTGTATAAACCGGCCCATATAAACCGCGCCATACGAGCAAGAGGATCCCGGACGTGGAAGAAATCATCGAACAACTGCGAGAAGCCAACGAGCCGGTACCGGTCCCCTTGGAATTGCCTGACGAAGACATGCTGGTGGAAATCGAAGAGCAACTGTTCATCGACATTCCGTTCGTCTTCAGAGAGTTTCTGCTGACCGTCAGCGACGTTGTCTACGGCAGCCTGGAGCCGGTGACCGTCACCGACCCACAATCGCATACCTACCTGCCGGACGTTGCCGCGAACGCCTGGGATGCGGGCGTCGATCGCAGCATGATTCCGATTTGCCAGGACGGCGACGATTATTACTGCGTCGAAGAAGACGGCACCGTGGTGCTGTGGTCCGCTGAAGAAGAACTGGTGACCGAAGAAACCTGGGAATCGGTATGGCACTGGGCACGGGACGTCTGGCTGGAAAGCTGATTCAGTTGACGCCTCCCGGTGTCAGTGCCCTGGCGAATCCTTGTGGTTTTCCAGGGTATCGAGCAAAGCCACCTGCATCCGTGTGTGCACGCGAATGAACCAGCGCCATAGCAGCGCCGCCACAGCGGCCGCTACTACGGCGATCAGGACCAGCAACTTGTTGGTCGGCAGAATACTGGCCGACAAGGCTGAAACCAGCAGGAAAATCACCAATAGCGAGAGAATCGGGATCACCTCGGCGATCACCCGACGCACTCGCTGCGTGTGGCGGCCGGCCATTTCAGGCTTCACGCCCATTTCCGCCAGCAACATCGATAGCGCCTTGAGCTTGCGATAGGCAGCGATCAGGAATGGCAGCGAAAGCAGCAGTGCTCCACCCCAGATCAACGCCTTCTGCCAACTCGGGTCGCTGATCCAGGCTTGCAGGTAGTCGGACATGCGTTCTGCGAAGAAGGCGCCCGAGAAGAAGATCGAGATCACCAACGCCAGATTGACCCCCACTTGCAGCAAGATTCGTCGAATCATCGACGCCAGCAACGCCCCCTGACCCTGCGGCTGGATGCTGCGCAACCATTCGCCATACATTCCCAGCACGCGCCCCAGTCGCTGCGGCATCACCGCGGCCAGCTTTATCGACAACGGGTCTGCTGCACGAATCAAATAAGGCGTCAGCAACGTGGTGATCACTGAAACCGCCACGGCCACCGGATAAAGGAAGTTGCTGGTGACCTGCAGGGTCATGCCCAGCGAAGCAATGATGAAAGAAAATTCGCCAATCTGTGAAAGCCCCATCCCGACGCGCAGTGAAGTGCGACCATCATTGCCGGCGATAAAGGCGCCGAGGCCGCAGGACAGCATTTTGCCGAGCACCACCGCCACGGTGATCACTGCAATTGGCCAGGCGTATTGCAGAAGGATGCTTGGGTCGAGCATCAACCCGATCGCCACAAAGAATATCGCACTGAACAAGTCGCGAACGGGTTCGATCAGGCGCTCGATTTTAAGCAATTGCCGGGATTCAGCCATGATCGCACCGATAAGGAACGCGCCCAGGACCATGCTGTATTCAAGCTTGACCACCAGCAGGCAGAAGCCAAAACACAGGCCCAGCACGGTAATCAGCAGCATTTCGTTGCTTTCGAATTTGGCCACATAGGCCAGTAATCGCGGCACCAGCAAGATGCCAATGACCAGCGCAACGATCATGAACAACGAGAGCTTTCCGACCGTGGAGAACACTTCGCCCGAGCTGACAGTGCCACTGACTGCGATGCTCGACAGTAAGGCGATGATGCCGATACCGAGTATGTCTTCAACGATCAGCACACCAAAGATCAGCTGTGCAAAACGCTGGTTCTTCATTTTCAGATCGTTGAGGGCCTTGACGATGATGGTGGTCGAGGAGATCGCCAGGATCGCGCCGAGGAACAACGAGTCCATGGTGTTCCAATCGAACCAGCGGCCGATTTCGTAGCCGATCCAGATCATCAGCACGATTTCCAGGAATGCCGCGATAAATGCCGTGGCGCCGACCTTGAACAGTTTGCGCAGGCTGAACTCCAGCCCGAGGCAGAACATCAGGAATATCACCCCGAGTTCTGCCAGGGTTTTGATGGTTTCTTCGTCGTGGATCAAACCGAATGGCGGGGTATGTGGGCCAATAATGAAGCCGGCGACGATATAGCCGAGCACTACAGGTTGTTTGAAGCGATGGAAAAGCACGGTCACCACGCCTGCGACCAACATGATCACTGCCAGATCCTGAATAAAACTGATGGCATGCATGGTGTGAGGCTCCTTGGGTGACATTGCTCAGACGGCGGACGTGGGAAACATCTGTTTGAGGCGAGTAAAAATCCGCTATCGGCATAGGAATTTCGCCCTCGAGAGCGGGCTTTTGAAGGGTAACACCGGGACTTCCGCTAGAAAGGCGGTGCAATATATGGAAACAGATCGATCCGGCGTGACGGCGATCACGCGCCCGGCGTCCCGATAACTGTTGGTTTGAAAAAACCACGAGGCACCCGTAGAGGTGCGCCCCTCCAACCCAGCCTTGAACCGTGAGAGTGCTATGGAACCCGGAAATGCCCAACTGTCGATGACAGTACTGATGACACCCGACATGGCCAACTTCTCTGGCAATGTTCACGGCGGCACCCTGCTCAAGTACCTCGACGAAGTCGCCTACGCCTGTGCCGCCCGCTATGCCGGCCGCTACGTAGTGACTCTGTCGGTGGATCAGGTGATTTTCCGCGAGCCGATCCATGTCGGCGAACTGGTGACCTTCCTCGCCTCGGTCAACTACACCGGCAATACTTCCATGGAGGTGGGCATCAAGGTGGTGACCGAGAACATCCGTGAACGCTCGGTGCGCCATACCAACAGCTGCTTCTTTACGATGGTTGCGGTGGATGACCAGCGCAAGCCGGCATCAGTGCCGCCACTGCAACCGGTAAACAGCGAAGACAAGCGCCGATACATGCAGGCCCAGCAACGCCGTCAGATTCGCCAGGAGCTGGAAAAGCGCTACCAGGAAATCAAGGGCGACGTATAACGTCCGTCGAGTGACAGCCTTCGCGGGCAAGCCTTAATGCCAGTCAGTTAAGCGATGAAGGTCAACTGTAGGAGCGAGCTTGCTCGAGAAAAACGTTAACGATAACGCGAAA
>NZ_JBOIBY010000330.1:0-8577 GCF_050739655.1 Pseudomonas sp.
CGAAGAAGTCACCTTCGGCGACATCCAGATCGATACCACTCAAGGCCTGGAAACCGTTGCCGTAGGTTTTGGTTAGCTGCCGGATGGACAGAGCGGAACTCATATCGGATTACGCACCAAGAAGGGATAAAAGGAATGATTAAGGGCGAGCGGCGAGCAACGCAACCGCGGCGCATGAGCGCAATGGTGCTTGTCGCCGCCACACAAGTACAGTCAAGTGTGTCGATAGTGAGTATTAAGTCAACGCGGTCATGACGGCCTTGCGATACGCCGCACGCTGTTTCAGCCGCGCGTACCAGGCCTCCAGATGGGGCTGCGCTGCGCGCTCGATCGGCATCTCGAACCAGGCATAAATAAAACTGCCGAGCGGAATATCGCCCATGCCGATCTCATCGCCGGACAAGTACGGCTTGGTCGCCAGCGCTTGATCGGCCATCGCCAGCAAGCCGTCGCATTCCTTGATCGCAGCGTTGATGGCGGACCAGTCCTGTTGCTCTGCCGGGGTGCGCAACACGCCCCAGAACACGGTGCGGAAGGGACCAGCAAAACTGGAGGTGGTCCAGTCCATCCACTTGTCAGCGATGGCCCGCGCCTGCACATCCGTCGGGTACCACGGGGTATAGGTGGCATGTTTGGCCAACAGGTAGCGGACGATGGCGTTGGACTCCCACAACACAAAACCGTCGTCTTCAATCACCGGCACGCGGCCATTGGGGTTCATCGCTCGGTATTCGGGTGTGTCGACGACCCCAAAGGCACCGCCTGCATCGATAGCCTCATAGGCCAGCCCCAACTCCTCGGCGGCCCACAACGGTTTTCTGACATTCGATGAATTTTTCCGACCCCAGATCTTCAGCATGACCGCCTCTCCATTGATGAATGCGCAGGCAGCATACGCCGGATCAGACGCGACTCAAATCGCTCTGCATGTCACCCAGCAGCGGTGACAGTTGATCGCCGAACAGGTGCGGATAGCACTTTTCCAGATGCTCGAAAAAGAACGCTTCCGGCACATCGGCAAACTGGCCGTGATCAACGAGGTACTCCATCAGCTTCTCGCCATCGCGATTGTATGGGTGGAAAACGCTGTCATTGATCCCGTCGAATTCCAGCGGCGCTACATTGAACAACTCACACAGTTTCTGGTTGAACGCCGGTGTTGCCTTGACCCAGCGATCTTGCAGATAGAACTCGGTGTAGCCGTGCATGGCGAACATATCGCTCTTGAGCAATTCGAGAAGGCGCGGCGTCGACAGATGATTGCGCACATCCGCCAGGCCGATTCGCGCGGGAATCCCGCAATGCCGCGCCGCACCCGCCAGCAATGTGGCCTTGGGCACGCAATAACTCTCCCCTGCTGCCAGCGCAAAACTGCCGCGTAAGGTCTGTGGATCGCGACTGAACGTGTAGGGGTTGTAGCGCACCGCCTCGCGTACCGCGTAGTAGAGGCTGACCGCCTGCTCAAGTGGATCACGACTGGCGCCACGATGTTTTTCGGCGAACTCCACTACCGAAGGGTGGTCACTATCGATGAAACGGCCGGGACTCAGATACTCGTGCATGAGTGCAATCTCCTTTGTAGGAGCGAGCTTGCTCGCGATGGTGGGTTAACGATGCCGCGCCTTTGTTGGATAAACGCGGCGCTCTTGCGTTCTTCGCGAGCAAGCTCGCTCCTACAGTTTGCCCCGAGTCTATCGAGAGGTTGAGCACAGAGATAACGACGTTTCGGCCAAATATGGACGCTTAGCCGCCCGCTCACTGAACGATTTCACAGGTCCGCGACCAACCGGGCCGGACACCCTCACCCGGGATTTCCCGCGTTTTCAATCACCTTGCACCAAACCTGCTGTTTTGCGGATGCCGTCTAAGCTCTGTGGGTTGGTTGGCCCTGGTTTCACGGAGGATTAAATATGCTGCTGTTGTGGATACTGGTTCTGGTTGTCGGGATAGCTTATTTAGCCCACCGTCGCATTGCGCCGCTGCCTGCCTTGGGCATCGTGGCTGTTTACCTGGTGGCAATGGGCGTCTTCAGCCGCGCCCCAGGCTGGCTGCTGTTTATTTTCTGGGTGTTGCTCGCAGCGGCGGCTGCACCGTTATTGCTACCTGACCTGCGCCGCAAATTCTTCAGCGCACCGATGTTCAAATGGTTCCAGAAAACCCTGCCGCCCATGTCGCAAACCGAACGCGATGCGATCGAAGCCGGCACCGTGTGGTGGGATGGCGAGCTGTTCAGCGGCCGTCCTGACTGGAACAAGCTGCTGTCCTACCCCAAGGCGCAACTGAGCGAAGAAGAACAGGCCTTCATCGATGGCCCGACCGAAATACTCTGTTCGATGGTCAGTGACTACCAGCTGGGTCAAACCATGGACCTTTCGCTCGAAGCCTGGACGTACATCAAGGAAAACGGTTTCTTTGCCCTGATCATTCCCAAGGAATTTGGCGGCAAGGGCTTCTCGGCCTATGCGCACTCGCAAGTGGCGATGAAACTGGCGAGCCACAGCGGCGACCTCGCCTCCACCGTGATGGTCCCCAACTCCCTTGGCCCTGCCGAACTGCTACTGCATTACGGCACCGACGAACAACGCAATCACTACCTGCCACGCCTGGCGCGGGGCGATGAAATCCCGTGTTTCGCCCTGACCGGCCCAATGGCCGGCTCCGACGCTGGCGGTATGCCCGACACCGGCGTGATCTGCAAAGGTGAATGGGAAGGCCAGGAAACCCTCGGCCTGCGCCTGAACTGGGAAAAGCGCTACATCACACTCGGCCCCGTCGCTACCCTCCTCGGCCTGGCGTTCAAGGCTTACGACCCGGACCATCTGCTGGGAGAAAAAGAAGACTTGGGCATCAGCCTGGCGCTGATTCCAACCGATATCCCCGGGGTGGAAATCGGCCGTCGTCACCTGCCACTGGGCGCTGCCTTCATGAACGGCCCGAACGCCGGTAAAGACGTTTTCGTCCCGCTGGAATTTCTCATCGGCGGCCAGGAAATGCTCGGCAAAGGCTGGATGATGCTGATGAACTGCCTGTCGGTCGGGCGTTCGATTTCACTGCCTGCGGTCGGCACCGGCATGGCCAAGTTCACCAGTCTGGTGACAGGCCAGTACGCGCAGATTCGCGAACAGTTCAACGTACCGATCGCGGCATTCGAAGGTATTCAGGAGTCCATGGCCCGAATCGGCGGTAATGCCTGGATGATGGACGCCGCGCGAATGCTGACCGCCAATGCCGTGGATCTGGGCGAGAAGCCGTCGGTGTTGTCGGCGATTCTCAAGTACCACCTCACCGAGCGCGGCCGCGAATGCATCAGCCACGCAATGGATGTACACGGCGGCAAGGCGATTATTGAAGGCCCCAACAATTACCTCGCCCGCAAATGGTGTGGCGCGCCGATTTTCATCACTGTGGAAGGCGCAAACATTCTGTCTCGAAACCTGATGATCTTCGGCCAGGGCGCGATTCGCTGCCATCCTTTCGTGCTCAAGGAAATGGCCCTCGCCGGTCGCGAGGACAAGGATCAGGCACTGACTGAATTCGACGGCCTGTTGCTCAAGCACATCGGTTTTGCCATAGGCAATGCGGCCAGCACCCTGGTGTTGAACCTTGGTTTCGGCCATCTGGAACACACGCCGGGGGACAAGCTCAGCCAGGGTTACTTCCGTGCCCTCAACCGCCAGGCCGCCGCATTCGCGCTGCTCGCCGACCTCAGCATGATGCTGTTGGGTGGCGAACTGAAACGCCGCGAACGCCTGTCGGCACGCTTGGGCGATGTGCTCAGCAACATGTATTTGGCCAGCGCCGCGCTCAAGCGATACAACGACCTCGATGCGCCCGAGCACATGGAGCCGCTGTTCACCTGGGCCATGGAGGAAAGCCTTGGCCAGGCGGAACGGGCCATGGACGAGTTGCTAAACAACTTCCCGAACAGGGTGCTGGCGTGCCTGTTGCGGGTCATCGTGTTCCCGTTCGGTCGTCGTCACAAAGGACCATCGGACAGATTGGGCGCACAAGTCGCTGCAATCATCGGTCGAGCCGAGGGCGATCCGGCGCTCGAAGAAGTCCTGCTCGGTTGCTACCGCCCACACTCCAAGGAAGATCCGGTGGGCGCCCTGCAACATGCCTGCAACCTGTTGAACGCTGCACAACCGCTGCAGAAAAAACTGCACGTGGCGCTCAAGAGCGGTCAGGTCATACCGGTTGCTGGTGAACATGCGATCGATGCCGCGCTGGAGGCTGGTGTGCTGCAAGCCGTGGAGGCTCAAACCCTGCGTGAGGCCGAGGCGGCGCGGCGCAAGGTGATTGATGTCGATGACTTCGACAAAGAGGAGATGGCGCAGATGGAAGGCAAGGTCCGCTGATCCAGCGGAACATCTCCATCACATCCCCACCATGTAAAAAAGGGCGCAGGAGCTTTATACTCCCGCGCCCGTTTTGCTCTAGAGGACTTATCTCGTGTCCAACATCGTTGCCGATCATCTCGTTTTACTCGACCACCTGCGCAGCATCCTGGTCGCCGTAGGTGAGGCCGAGCAGGTTCCCGACGAAAGCCATGCCTTGTTCCTGGAGCGCTTCGACGAACTGCTTGCACTGCTGCCGGTCGACCCGATCGAAAGCCAATACCTGGGCCAGGACATCCTGTGCCAGGTCATCACTCGCTATCCACAAATCGCCCACCTGGTCCCGCGCGACTTGCTGTGGTACTTCGCCGGGGACTGCCTGCACTACATGCCCGATGACGAAATCGACCTGTATCAGGCACTGGAAGAGCGTCGCTTCGAAGCTGAACAGAATGACGAACCGTTCGACTGGAACCAGGAAAAGCAACTGCTCTCCTTGTCGAATCAGGACAGCAAGCACTGATCCGGAATCGGTAATGCAAAAGGCCCGTATGGTTGAACATGCGGGCCTTTTTTTGTGGTCGAAGACGCCTTCGCGGGCAAGCCTCGCTCCTACAGAGAGCAAGGCTTGCCCGCGAATTGCCCCCTCAGAACAACCCGTCACTTTCGGGTAACTCATACTCCGATACGGCCAAAATTGGACTGCCCGACTTGCCTGGCTTGCCCAACGTCGGCTCCTTTGCCAGGCACTCAACCAGGTAATCAATCATCACCCGTATTTTGGGTGGCAGGTAGCGGGTTGGCGAATGCAGCAACCAGGCGCCTCCGTGGTAGGACGCCAGAAAGGTCCAGTCCGGCAACACTTGCACCATCAACCCTTTCTCCAAGGCACGGCGCGCCGTGAAATACGGCAGGCTGCCAATGCCGATGTGCTGCAATACCGCGCCAAAACGCACTCCCGTGTGATTGGCGGCATATCGTCCGCGTACGCCGACAGTGACCGACTTGCTGCCTTTCTTGAATTTCCAGCGCGCATCGCTCGGGGTTTCACCCAGGTAAATGCAGCTGTGGTTGAGCAAGTCATGGGGGTGCGTCGGCGTTCCGTGTTCGGCCAGATACTGCGGTGTCGCGCAGAGCAAATGGTCGATCGTCAGCAACTGCCGCCCCACCAGCCCCGCAGGCGGCCGATCGGTGATGCGAATCGCCAGGTCGACATGATCGTCGATCAAATCCACCTGACGATCCTCAAGCAACAGTTCCACATCCACCTTGGGATAACGGCGCAAGAACTCCGGCATATGGGGGTGAATCACGATCCGGCCTACCGCTTTTGGCACGCTGATACGCACCACCCCCTCGGGTTCATCGGTGAACTGGCCACTGATTTCCATCACTGAGCGAGCAGCATTGACCATCTCCTGGCATCGCTTGAACACCTCCTCGCCGCCGTCGCTCAAACGCAACTTGCGCGTCGTACGTTGCAGCAGGCGTGTGGCGAGGGCTTTCTCCAGTCGCGAAATGCTGCGGCTGACCGCTGAGGGCGAAGAGCCTAACTGGCGAGCCGCCTCGGAGAAGCTGCCGGTCTCGACGACCTTGACGAAAATCGCCATTTCACCCAGCAGTGGCAGTGGAAGATTTATGCTCACGACGCAACAGTCCTTTGAGGTTTGAACGGATTATCACGTTATTCCAGCCTCCATATAATAAAAAATAGAAAATTTATTCGGGCATGGAATATGACGCTTCGCCTCTTTTTCCATAGTGATGACCTCAAGGCCAATGTGGAAGTCCTGGACTGCACACCCCACGAAAGCGAATTCGCCGTGGTGCTGCGCGCAACGCTGTTTCATCCTCAGGGCGGAGGTCAACCCTGTGACACCGGCTGGATCGGCGAAAGTCGGGTACTGCGTGTAGTTCAGGACCCGGACCGAATCATTCATTTCGTCGATCGCCCGGTGAAGACAGGGATGACGCAGATCCGCATCGACGAGCAGCGTCGCCAATTCAACACACGCATGCATTCAGCCGGCCATCTGATCGGCCATTTCGTCCAGGCCATGGGCTGGATGCCCATCAAGGCGCATCACTGGCCTGGTGAAGGACGCGTGCAATTCAAACCGGTGCAATCGGCGCACGAAGTGGATATGTATATCGTGCAGCAGGGCATCGAACAGTGGATCGCCCACGATCTTCCACGCCTGACAGCGCTGCGCGAAGGCGCCCGGGAAATCGGTTTCGGCGAACTGCCCGCCTACGGTTGCGGCGGCACCCATGTACGGAGCCTGAAGGATTTGGGCACGGTCACGATCGAATCCCTTTCGCAAAAGAAAGGGACGTTGTCGGTCCACTACCACGTGGACTGAGCCTTTGGGCAACGGCGCCAAGGCCGCTGCACGACGCGGGGGGGAGCCTGCATCCGCGGGCTTCGTCGACTCTCTGATAGATGGACCTGAGACATGATGCTAGACGTCGAGCGTCTCGATGAGACGTGCATAAAAAAACTGGCCAACGAAGAAGTCCTCGCCATCCGAATCAAAGGCTGGTTGCCTGCGCCCCTGGCGATCCAGATTGGCGACAAGATCCTCGCGCCAGGCTTTGAAGGCTATATCAATGCGCCGAGCATCGGCCGCATCGGCATGGCGTTTTATGAGGCCGAGAACCGCCCCTTGCTGATCGAAGACTATTTCGAGCGCGCGACCCGCAATATCGCGGAACTGCGCAATCGCTGCGCGCCCTACCCCTCCCCGGTCGATACCCTGCGATGCATGCTTGACGAGTCCTGGCCGGCGGGGGCGCACCTGGAAAACCTTTATGGCCGCAAGATGTACGTCGGGCTCTCACGCGTCGTTAAACCGGGCGTGTGTTTTCTCGCCCACCACGACATTTTCGCCAAGGACGCCCCTGACAGCTTCCAGGCCAGAAGCCTTGAAGCGCAGTTCGCCTGCAATGTTTACCTGAACATGCCCACCGAAGGCGGCGCGCTGCAAATCTGGGATGACGATATTTCCCCCGAACAGTTCGACGAAATGCGGGGAGACAGTTACGGCATCGACCCGCAACTATTGGGTATTCCAACCCTGGAGATACTGCCGGCGCCCGGGGATTTCATCATGTTCAATTCGCGCCGCATGCACTCGGTGACGCCTGGCGTGACTGACCCACGCCTGAGCCTTTCTTTTTTTGTCGGCTATCGCGGCACAGCTTCCCCCCTGACCTTCTGGAGTTGAGATGCTTTCAAATTACCTGGGCGAGTTTCTGGCGCTGGCGACTATCCACTTTCTCGCCGTGGTCGCCCCCGGACCGGACTTCGCCGTAACGATTCGCCAGAGCGTGCGTTTCGGCCGGTGGGTGGGGATCTGCACGGCGCTGGGCATCGGCGCAGGCATTTCCGTGCACGTGCTGTACACCCTGCTCGGCGTCGGCGCCTTGATGCACACAATCCCGTGGCTGCTGACGGCGGCCAAGGTCGTGGGTGGCGCCTACATTCTTTACCTGGGCGTGAGCCTGGTGCGCAGCCAACCCAAATCCGTACTTGAAGGCGATAAAGCGGCTGATGAACCGGTCGTCGAACAAACACTGCTGAAGGCCTTCACCACGGGATTTTTGACCAACGCCACCAATCCCAAGGCCACCCTGTTTTTTCTGGCAATTTTCACCACCCTCATCAGCGCAACGACACCGCTGAACATTCAGGCGCTTTATGGCGTGTGGATGTGCTTTGTGAACGCTTTGTGGTTTGTAATCGTGGCATTGTTTTTTTCCAGCACCAGAGTCAGATTGCTGTTCATGCGCATGGGCCACTGGTTCGAACGCACCATGGGCGTGATCCTGATTTTGTTTGCGGGTCGCTTGATGCTGTCGATGTAAAAAGCCGCGCATAGGCAAAAGGCCCGCTCAGTCAGACTGGCGGGCCTTTTTTTCTATCTGAAGCACAAATCACGCGCAAACAAAAACGCCGCTCAATGAGCGGCGTCTTTGTTAAATATGGAGCGGGAAACGAGACTCGAACTCGCGACCCCGACCTTGGCAAGGTCGTGCTCTACCAACTGAGCTATTCCCGCAATGGCGTCCCCTAGGGGACTCGAACCCCTGTTACCGCCGTGAAAGGGCGGTGTCCTAGGCCACTAGACGAAGGGGACACAAAAACGCCGCTCAATAAGCGGCGTTTTCGTTGAAAATGGAGCGGGAAACGAGACTCGAACTCGCGACCCCGACCTTGGCAAGGTCGTGCTCTACCAAC
>NZ_JBOIBY010000331.1:0-9426 GCF_050739655.1 Pseudomonas sp.
GGCTGCGATCTTTTGATTTTTACAAGCAAGATCAAGAGATCGCAGCCTGCGGCAGCTCCTACAGTTCGTTCCACATAGACGGACGACCTGACATGACCCTTATCCCCACCGACATCAAACTGCACAAAGCCTCGAAAACCCTGACGCTCAAATACGCGTCCGGCGAGGAATACACCCTGCCCGCCGAGTTCCTGCGCGTGCACTCTCCCTCCGCCGAGGTCCAGGGCCACGGCAAACCCATCCTGCAATTTGGCAAGATCAACGTCGGCCTGACCAAGCTGGAGCCGGCCGGTCAGTACGCACTGAAATTGACCTTCGACGACGGCCACGACAGTGGTTTGTTCACTTGGGAATATCTGTACGAACTGGGGCGACGTTATGACGCACTCTGGGAAGACTATCTTGCCGAGCTCAAAGCCGCCGGAAAGACCCGAGACCCGAACGAGTCTGTCGTCAAGCTGATGCTCTAGCCCGAGCCTCTTGCTCTTTAGAGGGCATTTTCTAATTTCATCTGTTTGAATGCTCCGCTTCCGGGCCGATTATTGGCCTGCTTGCGAAAAAAATTAAACTCGGGTAACCAATGGAGCTGGCAAGTTCCCTGCAGTGCTCTCTGCGAACAAAAGCAGTGATGCAGCATTAACGGTCACCCGAGCAGTAGTACCTGGCATTGGCTGTGTGACTACACAGCAGGCCCCGGTACTCGTCTCAGGACATTGGAGCGTCGTAGATGAGTAAACAGAATAACGATGACTTGAAGTATCAGGCCTCGGAAAACACTCTGGGTCTGAATCCTGTCGTTGGGCTGCGTGGAAAGGATCTACTGGCTTCTGCTCGAATGGTGCTCAGACAGGCCATCAAACAACCTGTGCATAGCGCCAGGCATGTCGCGCATTTCGGCCTCGAACTCAAGAACGTGCTGTTCGGTAAATCCGAGCTGCAACCGAACAGCGATGACCGTCGCTTCGCGGATCCGGCCTGGAGCCAGAACCCGCTCTACAAACGCTATCTGCAAACTTACCTGGCGTGGCGCAAGGAACTCCACGACTGGATCGACGACAGCAAACTGTCGTCCAAGGACGTCGCCCGTGGGCACTTCGTGATCAACCTGATGACCGAAGCCTTCGCCCCGACCAACACCGCGGCCAACCCGGCGGCGGTCAAACGCTTCTTCGAAACCGGCGGCAAAAGCCTGCTCGATGGGCTCTCGCATCTGGCCAAGGACATGGTGCACAACGGCGGCATGCCGAGCCAGGTCAACATGGGCGCCTTCGAAGTCGGCAAGACCCTGGGCGTGACCGAAGGCGCCGTGGTGTTCCGCAACGATGTACTGGAGCTGATCCAGTACAAGCCGACTACCGAGCAGGTTCACGAGCGTCCTTTGCTTGTGGTACCGCCGCAAATCAACAAGTTCTATGTATTCGACCTGAGCCCTGAAAAGAGCCTGGCGCGGTTCTGCCTGCGCAGCAACGTGCAGACCTTTATCGTCAGCTGGCGCAACCCGACCAAGGAACAGCGCGAGTGGGGCCTGTCGACCTACATCGAGGCGCTCAAGGAAGCGGTGGACGTGGTCACGGCCATCACCGGCAGCAAAGACGTGAACATGCTCGGTGCCTGCTCCGGCGGCATTACCTGCACCGCCCTGCTGGGTCACTACGCCGCGATCGGTGAGAACAAGGTCAACGCCCTGACCCTGCTGGTAAGCGTGCTGGACACCACCCTGGACAGCGACGTCGCCCTGTTCGTCGACGAGCAGACCCTCGAAACCGCCAAGCGTCATTCCTACCAGGCTGGCGTACTGGAAGGCCGCGACATGGCGAAAGTCTTCGCCTGGATGCGCCCCAACGACCTGATCTGGAACTACTGGGTCAACAACTACCTGCTGGGCAACGAACCGCCGGTGTTCGACATCCTGTTCTGGAACAACGACACCACACGGTTGCCTGCAGCGTTCCATGGCGACCTGATCGAGATGTTCAAAAGCAACCCACTGATCCGCCCGAATGCACTGGAAGTGTGCGGTACCGCCATCGACTTGAAGCAAGTGAAGGCCGACATCTTTGCCCTGGCCGGCACCACCGACCACATCACCCCGTGGAAGTCCTGCTACAAGTCGGCGCATCTGTTCGGTGGCAATGTCGAGTTCGTGCTGTCCAGCAGTGGACATATCCAGAGCATCCTGAACCCGCCGGGCAATCCGAAATCCCGTTACATGACCAACAGCGAAGTGGCGGACACTGCCGAAGAATGGCAAGAGAACTCCACCAAGCACACCGACTCCTGGTGGCTGCACTGGCAAGCCTGGCAAGCCGAGCGTTCCGGCGCACTGAAAAAGGCGCCTTTGAAGTTGGGCAACAAGGCGTATCCGGCAGGCGAAGCAGCGCCGGGTACTTATGTGCATGAGCGGTAACTGACACACCTCGCCCTCCTGTGGGAGCGGGCTTGCTCGCGAAAGCGATTGATCATTCAACATTGATGTCGTTTGAATTGACGCATTCGCGAGCGAGCCCGCTCCCACAGGGGACGGGGATGAATTTGAGTGACCCACAAGGCCAGAAGCATGCTGCAACCGTTCATATTCCGTACCATCGAACTGGATGGCCAGACCCTCCGCACGGCGGTACGCCCCGGCAAGCCTCACTTGACGCCCTTGCTGATTTTCAACGGCATCGGCGCCAACCTTGAGCTGGTGTTTCCGTTCGTCGCCGCATTGGACCCGGACCTGGAAGTCATCGCTTTCGACGTTCCCGGTGTCGGCGGTTCGTCGACGCCGAACCGGCCCTATCGCTTTCCGGGCCTGGCCAAACTCACGGCGCGGATGCTCGACTATCTCGATTATGGGCAGGTCAATGTGATCGGCGTGTCCTGGGGCGGCGCGCTGGCCCAACAGTTCGCCTTCGACTATCCGGAACGCTGCAAGAAACTGGTGCTGGCGGCCACGGCAGCGGGCACGGTGATGGTGCCGGGCAAGCCGAAAGTGCTGTGGATGATGGCCAGCCCAAGACGCTACATCCAGCCGTCACACGTGATCCGCATTGCACCGATGATCTACGGCGGCGCTTTCCGTCGCGACCCGACACTGGCTGCAAGCCATGCGGCGAAAGTGCGTTCGGCGGGCAAGCTCGGTTACTACTGGCAACTGTTCGCCGGCCTCGGCTGGACCAGCATTCACTGGCTGCACAAGATCCACCAGCCGACCCTGGTACTGGCTGGCGATGACGATCCGCTGATCCCGCTGGTCAACATGCGCCTGCTGGCCTGGCGGATTCCCAATGCCCAGTTGCACATCATCGATGACGGACACCTGTTCCTGATTACCCGGGCCGAAGCGGTGGCACCGATCATCATGAAGTTCCTCCAGGAGGAACGTCAGCGCGCCAGGATGCATCCCCATCCGGCGCCATTGGGCGGCTAAACCCGTCCGTTGTTGGCCGGCAGGACGCCGCGCCGCGCAACAACCCGTTACAGCGTCTATGGTGTTCTGGTTCGGTGTATTTGTTTTGGCCTGAAGACGAAGGAGTGTGGACTGATGCGTGACAAACCAGCGAGGGACTCTTTGCCCACTCCCGCCGCGTTCATCAACGCACAGAGTGCGATTACCGGCCTGCGTGGTCGGGACTTGATTTCGACCCTGCGCAGCGTTGCCGTCCATGGGTTACGCAATCCGGTGCACACCGCTCGGCACGCCTTGAAACTGGGTGGCCAATTGGGCCGCGTGTTGCTCGGCGACACCCTGCACCCCACCAACCCGCAGGACAGTCGTTTCGCCGACCCGGCGTGGGCTCTGAACCCGTTTTATCGTCGCAGCCTGCAGGCCTACCTGAGCTGGCAGAAGCAGGTCAAAAGCTGGATCGACGAAAGCAGCATGACCCCGGATGACCGTGCCCGCGCGCACTTCGCGTTCGTGCTGCTCAACGATGCCGTATCGCCGTCCAACACCCTGCTCAATCCGCTGGCGATCAAGGAAATCTTCAACTCCGGCGGTAATAGCCTGGTGCGCGGAGTCGGCCATCTGGTAGACGATTTGCTGCACAACGACGGCCTGCCCAGGCAGGTCACCAAGCAGGCGTTCGAGGTTGGCAAGACTGTAGCCACCACTACCGGCGCGGTGGTGTTTCGCAACGAACTGCTGGAGTTGATCCAGTACAAGCCCATGAGCGAAAAGCAGTACTCGAAACCGTTGCTGGTGGTGCCGCCGCAGATCAACAAGTACTACATATTCGATCTCAGCCCTCACAACAGCTTCGTCCAGTATGCCCTCAAGAATGGCCTGCAAACCTTTGTGATCAGCTGGCGCAATCCTGATGTGCGCCATCGCGAATGGGGCCTGTCGAGTTACGTTGAAGCCGCGGAAGAGGCCATGAATGTTTGCCGGGCGATTACCGGCGCACGGGAGGTCAACCTGATGGGCGCCTGCGCCGGCGGATTGACCATTGCCGCGCTGCAAGGGCACCTGCAAGCCAAGCGACAACTGCGGCGCGTTTCCAGCGCGACCTACCTGGTGAGCCTGCTTGACAGCCAGCTGGACTCGCCAGCGACCCTTTTCGCTGACGAACAGACCCTGGAAGCCGCCAAGCGCCGCTCCTATCAGAAAGGCGTGCTGGATGGCCGGGACATGGCCAAGGTCTTCGCCTGGATGCGCCCCAATGATTTGATCTGGAGCTACTTCGTCAACAACTACTTGCTGGGCAAGGAACCGCCAGCCTTCGACATCCTGTACTGGAACAACGACTGCACACGCCTTCCCGCGGCCCTGCATGGCGACTTGTTGGACTTCTTCAAGCACAACCCATTGGGTCATCCGGGCGGCCTGGAAGTGTGCGGCACACCGATTGACCTGCAAAAAGTCACCGTCGACAGCTTCAGCGTCGCCGGGATAAACGACCACATCACACCATGGGATGCGGTGTATCGCTCGACCCTGCTGCTGGGTGGCGATCGGCGCTTCGTGCTGTCCAACAGCGGCCATGTGCAGAGCATCCTCAATCCGCCGAGCAACCCGAAAGCCAACTACGTCGAAGGCGCGAAAATGAGCAGCGATCCACGGGCCTGGTACTACGATGCCAAGCAGGTCGACGGCAGTTGGTGGACACAATGGCTGAGCTGGATTCAGGAACGCTCGGGCGCACAGAAAGAAACAAACATGACACTTGGCAACCCGAAATATCCACCGATGGAGGCGGCGCCCGGTACTTACGTGCGCGTGCGCTGACGTTCACCGACCCACGGTCGCCGTCGGCCGTGGCATGACTAAGAAGACTGGATGAAAACCCGCGACCGCATCCTCGAATGTGCCCTGCAGTTGTTCAATCAGAAGGGCGAACCGAACGTATCCACCATGGAAGTTGCCAATGAAATGGGTATCAGCCCAGGCAATCTCTACTACCACTTCCACGGCAAGGAGCCCTTGATTCTCGGGCTGTTCGAACGCTTTCAGGCCGAAATGGCACCTTTGCTGGACCCACCGGCCGATGTAGAACTGGCACCGGAAGATTACTGGCTGTTCCTGCACCTGATCGTCGAACGCCTGGCCCACTACCGATTCCTGTTCCAGGACCTGTCGAACCTCGCCGGACGCTTGCCAAAACTGGCCAAGGGTATTCGCAATCTGCTCAATGGGCTCAAGCGAACGCTGGCCTCGTTGCTGGCGAGATTGAAGGCTCAGGGGCAACTGGTCAGCGACACCCAGGCGCTGGGGCAACTGGTGGAGCAAATCACCCTGACGCTGCTGTTCTCACTGGACTATCAGCGGATTATCGATCGCGAAGGTGAAGTGCGACTGGTGGTTTACCAGATCATGATGCTGGTGGCGCCGCACTTGTTGCCGCCGATCAAGATCGCGACCGAGCAGATGGCATTGCAGTACCTCAAAGCACACGAATAGCCCCCTGTAGGAGCAGCCGGTCGACGCTCGATTGCTCGCGAAAAGCGCTAACGATGACGCGAGCATCCTGAATGATCGCGGCGCCTACAGATTTTTCGCGAGCAAGCTCGCTCCTACATGCACAAACAAAAACGCCCGACCTTCGCAGGCCGGGCGTTTTTTTGAGCCCTGAGAAATCAGGACTGACTGGTTGGCGTCGATGCAGCTGGCGCGACAGTCGGGGTGACAGCAGGTGTTGGCGCGGCAGCGGAGTTCGATGCGCTGACCGGGGCTGCTGCCGGAGTAGCCGGCTTGGCTTCTGCCACCGCCGGTTTTGCAGCGGCGGCTTTTGGAGCAGCCGGCTTTTTCACTGCTGGCTTCTTCGCGGCAGCAGGTTTTGCCGCTGGCTTGGCTGCAGCAGGTTTCGCTGCGGCGGTTTTTGCCGCTGGTTTAGCAGCTGGCTTGGCGGCTGCTTTCGCGGCGACCGGCTTGGCTGCTGGCTTGGCAGCAGCAGGTTTCGCCGCAGCAGTTTTTGCAGCTGGCTTGGCAGCAGGCTTGGCCGCAGTTTTTGCAGCTGGCTTGGCAGCAGGCTTGGCCGCTGCGGTTTTCGCCGCAACAGGGGCAACCTTGGCGCCGGTCAGTTTTTCGATTTGCTTGGTCAGGGTTTCAACCTTGGCGTGCAACGCCTTGACCTCATTGCGGCTAGGCACGCCCAGGCGCGAAATGGCGCTGTTCAGGCGCTTGTCGAAAGCCCCTTCCAGCTCATCCCACTTGCCCAGCGCCTTATCTTTAACGCCGCTGATGCGCGACTTGGCCGAAGAAGCGGAATCCTTGGCGCTGTCCTTGGCAGTGTCGACTTTCTTGCCGATTGCCTTTTCGGCTTTCTCGCCGTCTTTTACCAATGCATCGAAGATTTTGCTGCCGTCAGCGTCGATCTTCGAGTACACGCCCAAACCAGCCAGCCAGATTTTGCGGGAGTAGTCTTCGACTTTCCCGATCCACGAGCTGCCTTCTTTTTCGGTGTTCTTTTTAACAGCCATCCCGTTCTCCTTAAGATTTACGCGCGACGCGTTCGAGCAGTGCCGTCAACTCATCGAGCTTGACAGAGAGTGTCTCCACGTCATGTTTAGACGGAATGCCGATACGATTCAAGGCACTTGCAACACGCGAGTCGAACGCTTTCTCGACCTTGTCGAGTTGAACTTCGACGCGACCCTTGAAAGTGCTCACTTCACCCTTGGCTTCAGCGATCTCGGAGTTCGCCGCTTCGAGTTTTTCAGCGACTACCTTTTTGCCTTTCGTTTCAACAGCTTGACCTGCTTTGATCAGCTCTTGAAAGTACTCGCTGCCTTCCTGGCCAACCTTGGCGTAGGCACCCAGGCCTGCCAGCCAGATCTTGCGGGCATAGGATTTGACGTCGCCAAGAGCAGTCGTCGACGCGTCGATTTTTTTCTTCAAAATAACTTTAGCCATGGTCCACCTCACGCGCAGTAGGTTTGAGGAACTGCCCGCGAAAGTGTCGGGCTCTGGCACAAAGTAGGGAGAAAAATTAGAAACGGCACCCTAACAACTGACATGAACCTCTGGCCTCGCCACAAGGCAAATGTGGGAGCTAGCCTGCTAGCGATGGCGGTTTGTCAGCCGACATTGATGTCGAAGGATGAATCGCTATCGCTAGCAGGCTAGCTCCCACAGGAGTAGTGACTAGAAATCAGACGAGGGCTTTATCCAGCGCCTTCTCGATCTCGGCTTTGATCATGCCGCTCATGGCCGACATCATCAGGCCCAACTCCACGTCGACCCGGATCGAATCGTCGGCCACGTGCACCGCACCTTTCACGCCCGAGCGCTTGAGGTTCAGGGTATCCCCTGACCATTGCGGCTGCAGGCCATACTGGTCGGAAAGTTTCTGCGCCAGCTTGTTGGCTTTCTCGCGCGCCGCTTCCTTGCCCAGGCTGTGGGCGCGCTCAACACTGATATGGGCCATTGAATGACTCCTGAATTATGATTGCTTGCTGGTAAATCTTGACCGCCGCTGCGGCAAAACGTCCCGAGGGTGATCCATCTTACCTTCAGCCTTGCCAAGACAAAGCATGCCTTGGGGATTAGAATGTCGCGCATTCTCTCTTGGTGACAGCGATATGACTGATCAGCGCAAAGGCAGCGATGCCGAACCCACCACTCACTTCGGCTTCAAAAACGTTCCGGAAAGCCAGAAAGCGGAAAAAGTCGCTGAAGTTTTCCACTCGGTAGCTGCCAAATACGACCTGATGAACGACCTCCTGTCGGGCGGCATGCACCGTCTGTGGAAGCGTTTCGCGATCGAACTGTCCGGCGTACGCACGGGCAACCGCGTGCTCGACATCGCTGGCGGCACCGGCGACCTGACCCGCAAATTCTCACACCTCGTTGGCCCGACCGGCCAGGTGGTGTTGGCAGACATCAACGAGTCCATGCTCAAGGTCGGTCGCGATCGCCTGCTGGATCTGGGTGTGGCCGGCAACGTCGAATTCGTCCAGGCCGATGCGGAAAAGCTGCCGTTCCCGGACAACCATTTCGACTGCGTGACCATCGCCTTCGGCCTGCGCAACGTCACGCACAAGGAAGACGCCCTGCGCTCCATGTTGCGCGTGCTCAAGCCAGGTGGACGCCTGCTGGTGCTGGAGTTCTCCAAGCCGACCAACGCGCTGATGTCCAAGGCCTACGACGCCTACTCGTTCGCCTTCATGCCGCTGATGGGCAAGCTGATCACCAACGACTCGGAAAGCTATCGCTACCTGGCCGAATCGATTCGCATGCACCCGAATCAGGAAACCCTGAAGTCGATGATGGTCGAGGCCGGTTTCGACCGCGTGACCTATCACAACATGACCGCAGGCATCGTCGCCTTGCATCGCGGCATCAAGCCCTGATGCTGCTCGCCGGCCTGCTCGCCAGCGTTGAACTCGGCCTGAACCGGGTGCTGCGTCTCGACAGCACGGCGCTGCCACGGCTCGCGCATTTGAGCGGCAAGGTGATTGCCGTCGACTGCCGCAGCCCGGCACTGCAAATGTTCATCCTGCCCAGCGATGAAGGCCTGATGCTCGCCACCCAGTGGGAAACCGGCGCCGACTGCACCTTGCGTGCACCGGCCTCGAGCCTGTTGAAACTGGCGATGAGCAAGGACAAGACCTCGGTATTGCATGCCCCTGAAGTCGAGCTCGACGGAGACAGCGGCGTGCTGCTGGAGCTGGCGGCCATCCTTCAGGATCTTGAGCTGGACTGGGAGTACGAACTCTCGCGCTGGCTCGGCCCGGTCGCCACGCACCTGGTTGGCGGTCACCTGCGCAGCCGTGCCCGCTGGTACCAACAAGGATTTGCCAGCCTCAACCAGAACCTCGCCGAATACCTGGCCGAAGAATCGCGCACCCTCGTCGGTCATCGCGAAGCCGAAGCCCGATTCAGTGAACTGGACCAGATCAAGCTCGATCTGGAACGTCTCGAGGCGCGTTTCGAGCGCCTTTCCCGATCCCTCGACCCAAGCGATAACGCATGAAGCTGCTTGCCGTCCGCCGTCTGTTGCGCAT
>NZ_JBOIBY010000332.1:0-1260 GCF_050739655.1 Pseudomonas sp.
CGGACTTCCGTGACCAGCTCATTAAACGGGTTCTGATCCCCGTCGTGGGTACTGATAATCCGCACCTTACCACCCCAGATCAGCAGCGCCAGTGCTGCCTTGAGCAGTTCATCGAGCTGGCCGTGGAAGGCGCCTTCATCGATCACCACCACGCCCTGTTTGCCGCGCAGGTTGGCCGGGCGCGAGCTGAGCGCGACGATGCGGAAGCCAGAGGCAAAGCGGATCGTGTAGGTCTTAATTGCCTTTTCGTCGTTGCCTTCCTTGAAGACGTCCTCGCCTTCCTCGATCTCGCTGGCTACCTCGTTGAACACGCGCGCCCACATGGCACAGGCCTCGATGTACTCGATGGCCATGTCCATGTTGTAGCCGATGTAATAGACGTTCATCCCACCGGCTTGGCGGGACTTGGCAGCGGTCAGGGCGTTATCCGACGCCTCCGCCCAGGTCAGGCCGATACGACGGCTCTTCTCGGCAATCTTCAGCTCGCTGGTGTCGGCCACCCAGTCCTGCTGGTACTTGAGCAGGACTGCATCGGTGGCGCTGTTGACTTCAAGAGCAAGGCTGGCTGGAAGTTCCTGCACCAGCAGATCGCCACTGCTGGTTTCGGCAACTGACACTGACCGGGCCAAGGCAGTCTTGGCGGGAGCTGTACGGGCGCGTTTGGCTTTGGCGATAACCATCAGCCGATCCCCAAGATTTTTTTGCGCATGTCCGCTGCGGTCTGCTCGGACAGGCCATCGCTTTTGACCACCTTGTCCAGACGCGCGGACTGCTCGCGCAGCAGCGCCTGTCGCGCCTCGTCGGCGATGGCCTTGCGCAAGTTGACGCCGACCCGCTGAGTATCCATTGCATCCTTGGCCGCGCGAGCCAGTTTGCGGATCTCGTCAATGGTGATCTTGTCGTTGCCGTGCGCCTGCAGGGCAGCATTGGTGGCCAAGGTGGTGACGGCCTGCGCAAGCAAAGCGCCGGCCTTCTCACCCACGCCCTCGCCAAGCTCGCCGATGACGGCATCGGAGACAGCTTCGATTTCACGCATCCGTGCGGTCAGTTCAGTAAAACCGCGCTCGTATCGGTGTAAGGCTGAGCGCGAGACTTCGGCTGCCGGCTCCCCAGGGAACTGCCGTTGCAGCTCGGCAATCATCTCGTCCAGCGTCAGCCGATCCTCACGCAACATGCGCTCGACGCTGGCGCGCTGTTCCGCCGGCAATCGGCTGATACTGGATTTGGCGCGGCGCTTGCTCATGTCTTCACTTCGGGCTG
>NZ_JBOIBY010000333.1:0-2752 GCF_050739655.1 Pseudomonas sp.
GGCTGCGATCTTTTGATCTTTGTTTTTTAAGATCAAAAGATCGCAGCCTGCGGCAGCTCCTACACAAAGCAATCGGTCGCTCATGAGATGGGATAGGCGTACCATACCGCCCCTCCCCCGCAGCCCCATGCTGCACTCTGCCGATATAAGCCCGATTCCATGCCTTTCGATCTCAGCGTTGACCTCACCACCCTGGCCATTCTGGCCATTGTCGCTTTCATTGCCGGTTTCATCGACGCCATCGCCGGCGGTGGAGGTTTGTTGACCACCCCTGCCCTGCTCACCGCCGGCCTGCCGCCGCATCTGGTGCTGGGCACCAACAAACTCAGTTCGACCTTCGGCTCGGCCACTGCCAGCTTTACCTTCTACCGGCGCAAGCTGTTCCACCCCAGACAATGGATGCACGCCATCATCGGCACCCTGGTTGGCGCACTGGCCGGCGCGGGGGTCGCGCACTACCTGCCCGCCGAATGGCTGAACAAGATGCTGCCGGTGATCGTCTTCGCCTGTGGCATTTACCTGCTGTTTGGCGGCACGCCGAAAGCGCCGCTGGACAGCAACGCACCCATCAAGAAAAAGTGGCAATCGACCCAGGGCTTCACCCTGGGTTTCTACGATGGCGTGGCAGGTCCCGGCACCGGCGCCTTCTGGACAGTCAGTAGCCTGCTGATGTACCCCATCGACCTGGTCAAGGCCAGCGGTGTGGCGCGCAGCATGAACTTCGTCAGCAACATCGCTGCGCTGTCGGTGTTCGTGTTTTCCGGGCAAGTGGACTGGATCATCGGCCTGTGCATGGGCCTGTCGGTGATGGTCGGGGCGTTCTTCGGTGCTCGCACCGCCATTAGCGGCGGCGCGAAATTCATTCGTCCGGTGTTCATCACCGTGGTGCTGGGGTTGACCGTGCGTTTAGCCTGGCAGCACTGGTTCAGCGTGGCCTAAGCGCCGGGCGACATAGACGTCGATCAGGTAGCGAGCAATCGAGCGCGACGCCGGCAACGGCGGCAGCGCATGGACATTGAACCACTGGGCGTCTTCGATTTCGTCTTCCTGGCAGACGATTTCACCGCCGGCGTACTCGGCATGGAAGCCGAGCATCATCGAGTGCGGGAACGGCCAGCACTGGCTGCCCATGTACTGAATGTTCCTGACCTCGATCTGCACCTCCTCGCGAACTTCGCGAATCAGGCAGTCCTCGGCCGATTCCCCCGGCTCGGCAAACCCGGCCAAAGTGCTGTAGACCCCGGTGACAAACCGGGGTGAGCGTGCCAGCAGGATTTCGTCACCACGGGTCACCAGCACGATCATGCTCGGCGAAATCCGCGGGTAACTGCGTAAATCGCAAGGCTGGCAATACATGGCACGCTCGCGCGGCACCTGGGTCATGGCCTGGCCGCAGTTGCCGCAAAAGCGATGCTCCCGAGCCCAGGTGCCAATCTGCGCGGCGTAGCCCAGCACCTTGAACAGGGTGTGATCGCCATCGAGCATGAACGCCCGCAGACCTTTCCAGTTGCAGCCTGGTACGTCGCTGTGACTGCTCAACTCCAGCAGGTACACCGGCTCACCATCAAGGTGGCCGATGCCGTGCTCGGTGAGAATCGCCAGATCCTGACGCTTGAGCCATTCGCGCGGGAACAATGCGCCATTGTCATCGAACAAAAAGCCTTCCGGGCTGCGCGCCACGGCCCAGCCCCCAGGTTGATCGGTGTCCAGAACTGCAGTGGTCCAGCGTGAAATCATTTTTCAATCAATCCAGAAATTCGGGTTTCTGTTTGCTCATATGGGCGGCCATGGCCACGCGCAAGTCAGTGGATTGCAGCATGGCAGCGTTCCATGTGGCGACGTATTCGAGGCCGTCATCGACGCGATGATCACGCATGTAGCTGATCATCTCCTTGGTACCGGTGATGGCGATCGGTGACTTGCTGGCAATCTCGCGGGCAATGCCCATGACGCCGTCGAGCAGGCTGGCAGTGTCGCTGTAAACGCGATTGACCAGGCCCATGCCACGCGCTTCATCGGCGCCGAAAGTGCGACCAGTGTAAGCCAGTTCACGCAGCATGCCGTCACCGATGATTCGCGGCAAGCGTTGCAGCGTGCCTACGTCGGCGGCCATGCCAATGTCGATTTCCTTGATCGAGAACTGCGCGTCTTCGGCGGCGTAACGCATGTCGCAAGCAGCGATCAAATCGATGGCGCCACCCAGGCAATAGCCTTGAATGGCCGCCAGCACCGGTTTGCGACAGTTATCGACGGCATTGAAAGAAGCTTGCAAATTCAGGATCTTGCGCCTAAGCAAGCGCGCATTGCGCCCCACGTCCTTGCCCAGCTCATTGGCCACGCCGGCCAGCATCATCAGGTCGATACCGGAGGAGAAATGTTTGCCCGCACCACTGAGGACCACTACACGCACTTCGTCCGTGTCATCGATCCACTGGAAAATCTCGACGATCTCGCTCCAGAACGCAGCGTTCATCGAATTGATCTTCTCCGGACGGTTGATCTGCACATGGGCGATTTTATCGACCATTTCGACGCTGAACGCAGTGTATTGAGACATGCTAGTGATCCTTTACCGGGCAAAAAAGAGGTCCGAACTATATCAAGGCATCTAGGCTGGCAGTAAGGCAGTGGTTCGGCCAAAAGCGGGACTGCCGTGTGTACTGTAGGAGCGAGCTTGCTCGCGAAAAACGTTAACGATTACGCGCGTATCCTGAATGATCGCGGTGCCTACAGGTTTTTCGCGAGCAAGCTC
>NZ_JBOIBY010000334.1:0-1068 GCF_050739655.1 Pseudomonas sp.
TGGCCTCATCGCGGGCAAGCCCGCTCCCACAGGTTCAGCGGGTGTACGCAAATTCCTCGACCAACCAAAACCACTGTGGGAGCGGGCTTGCCCGCGATGGCGGAGTGTCAGACACCATAAATGTTGGATATGCCGCCTTCATCGCGAGCAGGCTCGCTCCCACAGGGGTAATGGGTCTGGCTTGTTATCGCAGGGCCTGCGCCCGCAACCGCCGCCCAACCACATCCAGCACATCACAACCATCACGCAACGGGATGGCGCAGAGCGAGGCGAAGTCGCTGAGGATGAAGGACTCACACTCGATCGAGCCCCGCATGGACAGGTTTTCCAGCACTTGGGTGACAACACGGATCCGGTAGTTGGCGGCGTCCATCAGGATGTCGAGCGGGACATGGGTGTCGATGAAGTAGGTGGGCATGTCCGTGCAGTTGCCGGTCATGGCCATGTAGCGGTTGTCGCGGGGAGAGGGTTTTTCGTAGGGTGGATCTGGGTGCAGGGTTTTCATGTTTTCTAACTCGGGAAGAGAATACCGAGCTGCCGAAAGCCTTTCCTACGGGCGGGGTGGCAGCCATGTACGGGGTAGGAAAATCGAGTCCCGAGAACCTCGACCACGCCGAAGCGTGCCCGTACATGGCCGCCGCAGCTGATCTTACGGACGCATGTAAGCGGCCGCAATTCAGGTACTGGGTGCCAATGAGATTCTCGGGACTATCGAGGTTCCTACACCTCACCACTGAATTTCAGTGACCCGCAAAGCCTACCCACCCAACACCTTCGAAACCAGTTCACGCAAATCGCCACAATTCGAAGGAAATGTCCGAAGACCTTGCCCAGAAATTTCTTTGGACCGTTGGAAATCGTTCGCGAAGAAAGCGCTGTTGCCCTCAACATCACAGCCCAACGGGTATTTCCGGGTTCTAAGAAAAACAGAAATGTCCTACACCATTTGACACCGGGCACAAGATTTTTGATCGACAAAAAACTGTGGGAGCTAGCCTGCTAGCGATGGCGGCGGCACATTCAACATCTTCTTTGAATGTGAAGGCCCTATCGCTAGCAGGCTAGCTC
>NZ_JBOIBY010000335.1:0-3629 GCF_050739655.1 Pseudomonas sp.
ATCATCAGCCGCCATGGCGGCGGTGCACATGGCAATGGTCGAGCCTAACAGTGATGCCAGGAAAAACTGTTTCATTCCGAAGCTCCTTGGGTCGTGTTCAACGCTGCGATTGCGGTTTGTGTTGGTCTAGGTCAGCAATACCTGAGCCAATCTAAGGGGGCTGGATGACACTTTGATGTCGTTCATCGCCCGGCAGGACTTTTACTTGTCCGGTATCGACGGCTGCACGGTAAGCGTAGACCATGGGCAAAGGCCCGCTACACAAGGACTTGGTCGATCTGGTTCACAGGTTTTATATGACTGCCAAAGTGACCGTTCGAACATTTGTCATCTCTCAGTCATCTGCACTGCCTACGCTTGCAGGACGTTGATTGAGCCGATCTACCCTGCGGTTCTGCCCCGAAACAGCGCTGGTCTAGTCCAGATAGGTAACGTTGATGCGTGATGAGGCAACAAAAGCGGTGACAGCCATTGGCCAGGTGCTGCAGGAACAGCTTGACCATGGGTTGCTGGCGCCCGGGAGCAAGCTGCCTGCTGAGCGAAAGCTCAGTGAATTGTTTGGCACCACACGAATCACTGTGCGTGAGGCGTTGTTGCAGTTGGAGGCCCAAGGGCAGATTTATCGCGAAGAGCGCCGTGGCTGGTTCGTGTCGCCGCCGCGCCTGGCCTACAACCTGATGCAGCGCAGCCACTTTCACGCGATGGTCAGCGCCCAGGGGCGAGTGCCATCCACCGAGGTGATTTCGGCACGATTGCAGCCGGCGTCGGCGGCAGTCTGCGCCTGGTTGCAGTTGCCGGCATTGTCCAGTGTGATTCAGATCTGCCGTTCGCGACGCATTGACGGGCGATTGGTGTTGTACGTGGAGCACTACCTGAACCCGCAATATTTCCCGGGGATCCTGGATTTCGATTTGAATCAGTCGATCACCGAGCTGTACGCGCGGCATTACGATCTGCATTACGGGCGGGTGCGGTTCGAGATCGTACCGACAGCTTTGTCGGTGGATGCGGCGGCGGCCTTACGGGTATCGGTGGGGAGCCCGGGCTTGCGTATTGCCCGGGTCAATTATGACCAACATGAGCGATTGATCGATTGCGACCTAGAGTTTTGGCGCCATGATGCGATTCATGTCGGGGTGGATGTCGTCTGATCCGGGCCGCCGCCGGCTGTGATGACTTGCACGCTCATGCGCGGCATTGCCAGATCCAGCCCCGCCTCATCCATATGCCGTTTCAGCGAAAGATTGAACGCCCGGGACACTTCCCACTGTTTGATCGGTGCTGTCTTGAACCGCGCGCGAAGGATCGCGTTGCCGGACTCGAAGCTTTCCACCCCTTGGAATTCCAGCGGCGACCAGATATTGCGCCGTTGCAGTGGGTCGGTACGCATTTTCTGGCCGACATCGCGCATCAGTTTGATGGCATTGTCGATGTCCATGTTGGCCGGCACCGCGACCCGGAATATGGCGTAGCCGAATTCCCGGGAGTAGTTCTTGATGCTTTTGATTTCACTGAAGGGGATGGTATGGACGATGCCATCGATGTCCCGCAGGCGCACGGTGCGGATGGTCAGGCCTTCGACCGTGCCGAGATGGCCGCCGACGTCCACGTAGTCGTCGATGGCCAGGGAGTCTTCGATGATGATGAAGAGCCCGGTGATCAGGTCTGCCACCAATGACTGCGCGCCAAAACCGATGGCCAGACCAATCACACCGGCACCGGCCAGCAGTGGCGTGACGTTCATGCCCATGTTCGCCAGGGCGACGATCAGCGCGATGATGAAGATTGCCACGAACAGGACGTTGCGGATCAGCGGCATCATCGTTTGCGCGCGAGCGTTGGCCAGGCCTTTGCGCGAGCGGGTGAGGGCGTGATGCACAGCGGTGTCGCTGAGAATCCAGATCAGCCAGGCAAAAATCAACGTACCGGCGAGGCTGAACAGCTTGACGCTGACTTCATGGCCTTCGCCTTCCGTGAAGGCAATCAGCGACATGCCCCAGACTCGTAGGCCGAGTTCGATGAACGCCAGCCATACCAGCAGATGGGCGAGGGTGTAGAAGAAACTCTTGAGGCGTTCGGAATACAGCGCGTGGCGCTTCACGCCGCGTTGTGGCTTGAGGGCGTGGCGGCGAACCAGCCCGTTGATGACCATGCACAGCACCAGCAGCACGGTGCAGATGAGCGACTGACGTAACGCGGTGCTGGTATCGCCGGCGGAAACGAATGTGGCAAACAGTGAAATACCCACCAATACCAGCGCCGGGACAAACCAGAACGTGCCGAGGATTTCGATGGTGTCGCTCAGGGCGCGGCGGGTCAGGCGTCGGGACAGTGGCTGGTTGCGGATCAAGTGCGCAATCGGGCGACGGAATCGCAAAATGAACAACCCCGTGGACAGCGCCGCCAATACGTTGGCCACCGTCGCGGCGGTGTGCGCCAGATGCATGCCGAGGCTGTTGGTCAGACGTGGATCATTGAGCGCTTCACCGAACGCGGCGAAGCTTCCGATCAGCCACAGCGGTCGAAATGCCTGATGCCGCAGAATGTATAAGGCGCGGTGGCGGTGCGGACCGTCGAGCAGGGAAAATGCAATCACGCAGATTGCAGAGAAACAGGTCCCGACCACCAGCGCATAGGCGAGCACCATGGCCAGGCTTTTGCCCAATGACGAAGGCAGGGCGTAGCTCATGTACACCGTGATGACCAGGGCGATCAACCATGGCCCCAGTTTGCGCAAGGCGAAGCGCAGCATGTCCAGGGCCTTGGGGTGTTGCGGCAGTTCTTCGGTCAGACCGAAACGCATGCGCACCCGGTGACTGACCCAGATCAGCGCTGCGGCCAGCAAGCTCCAGACCATCAAGATCATGGCGAAAGCAAAGATGATAGGCAGCCATTCGTTGGCCGGCAGCACCAGTGCGGTCAGTTCGTCCTTGGCCAGATCAAACTCGTTGGACCAGCGTGTCAGCGGACTGTCGAGGCCGGAGAACTGTTTTTCGAAACTGGCCAGGGTGCCGCCGATCAGACCCAGAACGCCCTCTTCGGTGACCGGTTGGGCCTTTTTCGTGGCGTCGCGAAGTTTTTTCAGGTCCGCCAGCAACTTGCTTCGTTGCTGGTCGTTTTCCAGGGATTTGATCACTTCGTCCAGAGATTGCCCCAAGGGCTCCTGTGCCTCCGGCTGGGTTTTCGCCGAACTGTTGAGCAGGCTCGGCAAACCGGCCGCCTGGGCTGGCGCCAGCGGCAGCAGCGTTATCAGGCAGACAAGGAACAAACAGGGCAGGGCGAAAAGACGAGCGAACACTAGGCAGTCAACCTCGAAGTGAGCGGGTCGCCCGAGTGTACGAGCCCGGCAAAATCAATGCGAGACAGGGTGAGGTTTTATTCGTTGAGTTTGGCGAGGATCTTGAAAATCACCGTCGCGAGGATCAGCAGCATGCCGAGCCACATGGTGAATACACCGGCGTTTTTATCACGAAAATTGAAGCCGATTGCCAGCATGAACATCCCGATAAGAATCGGAATCAGCATGGCGTGGAAGGAGGACAACGTGATCATGGCGACTGCCTTGTCGAAAGGGATAGTTTGAGTCTAGGTGGGTTTTGAAGGTGTGTAGGAGCTGCCGCAGGCTGCGA
>NZ_JBOIBY010000336.1:0-20232 GCF_050739655.1 Pseudomonas sp.
TTCGATGAAGTGATCGGCCCCGGTGTCGCCGCCAAGGATTTCAACGCCTTCATTCTTGATCGATTTTCACCTGAAAAACTTAACGTCTACACGATTCACGCCGAAGTAGAAGGGATTCTGATGGCCACCGATTTTCGTCATTTGCTAGCCGATGCGCGCAAGCAAAACATCCGTTTTCAACCCTTGGGCGATCTGCTGCCCGAGGTGCCGGACACCTTGCCAGCTGGCCGAGTGCTGCGTGGCGCGCTCGAAGGGCGCGAGGGCTGGCTGGGAGTGCAAGGCGCATGAGTAAGCGCTTGGCATTACCGATAATGCTGGCCATCTTCGTTCTGGCGTATCTGCTGCCGCTGGGCAGCCATGGCTTATGGATTCCCGACGAAACCCGCTACGCCCAGATCAGCCAGGACATGCTCCTGAGTGGCAATTGGGTATCGCCGCACTTCATGAGCCTGCGCTATTTCGAAAAACCGGTGGCCGGTTATTGGATGATCGCCGCAAGCCAGGCGTTGTTTGGCCAGAATCTGTTCGGTGTGCGGTTCGCTTCGGCCTTGTGCACCGGGATGAGTGTGTTGCTGTGCTACCTGATCGCTCGTCGCCTATGGAACGAGCCGCGCAAGAGTTTCATATGTGCACTGGTGTACATGAGTCTGTCCGTAATTGGCCTACAGGCGGGCTACGCCAACCTCGATCCGCAATTCACTTTTTGGGTCAACCTGAGTCTGGTCGCCTTATGGTTCGCCCTGGACAGCGTCGACCGTACCCAACGTTTGATTAGCTGGGCCGTCCTGGGCCTGGCCTGCGGCATGGGTTTCATGACCAAGGGATTTCTCGCCTGGCTATTGCCCGTACTGATCGCCCTGCCCTGGGTGCTCTGGCAAAAACGCTGGCGTGAGTTGCTGGTTTATGGCCCGGTAGCGATAGCGGTGGCCATCGCCGTGAGCCTGCCGTGGGCCTTGGCGGTGCACGCTCAAGAGCCCGATTACTGGCGGTTCTTCTTCTGGCACGAACATATCCGCCGCTTTGCCGGGGACGACGCCCAACACAGTGCGCCGTGGTGGTACTACTTGCCGCTGCTGGTGGCCTTCAGCTTGCCATGGGTCGCGTTGCTGCCACCTGCACTCAAGCAAGCCTGGCAGACACGTCGCCAGTCCAACATCGCGTTCCTGCTGCTGTGGTTGGTCATGCCGCTGATGTTCTTCAGCCTCAGTAAAGGCAAGTTGCCCTCCTACATCCTGCCATGCCTGCTGCCGCTGGCTTTGTTGATCGGTCATGCATTGGCCGATCGGTTGAGGCTGGCGCAAGGCCGCGCCCTGGGCATCAATTGTCTGCTGAACTTGGCTCTGGGCCTGATCACCCTGCTGGCCCTGGTTTATCTGCAATTGAAGAAACCGGTCTACAACCACGAACTTCACAATCTGGTGCTGGTGTTCATTGGCCTGATCGGCTGGATCATCGCAAACCTGTTTCAGGCCTTCCGGCCTTTGCAATGTTGGGCGGCACCGGCCTTCGGCAGTTTGCTGCTCATCGGAGTGATACCCGCGGCGTTACCTGATGCCGTGGTCGCCAACAAAATGCCGGACCAATTCATCCTCGAGCATGCAGCCGAGCTCGGCCAGACCAACCAGTTGCTGAGCAACGACCTGGGCGCCGCTTCGGCCCTGGCGTGGCGCCTGAAACGCCGGGACGTGGCGTTGTACAACACGATAGGCGAACTGAAATACGGCCTCGCTTACCCTGACGGGATTCAGCAGCGGGTCGACCTGATACAGGTGCAACAGTGGATGCGTGAGGCCCGCCGAAGCGGTTCGGTCGGCGTGATGATGCGGGTCAAGGGTGACGAGGAGCTGCAGGAAATTGAAAGGCTGCCCAAGGATGGCAAACGTTATGTACAAGGCAATCTCGTCATTCTGATTTTCCCTCAGGAGGCCTCATGAGCTTGTTGCTGCTCTTGACCGCCTGCCTGCTGACCTGCCTGGGCCAGGTCGCCCAGAAATACGCCGTGGAAAGCTGGCGCGGCAAGGCGTCGGGCTGGGCCGAGAAAATGCGCTCGCCCTGGTTGTGGTTAGCCCTTGCCTCACTGGGACTGGGCTTGCTGGTGTGGCTACTGGTACTGCAGCGCCTCGAAGTCAGCATTGCCTACCCGATGCTGAGCTTCAATTTCGTTTTGATCACCCTGATCTCCCGCTTCGTCTTCGACGAATCCATCGATCGTCGTCACTGGCTGGGAGCGGCCCTGGTCATGAGCGGCGTGGCGCTGTTGGGGCAACACACATGAACCAGCGGCGAGGAATCCCATTCGCCCTGGGTAGCGTATTGCTGGTCAGTGCAGCGCAACTGGGCATGCGCTGGAGCATGAGCCGTTTGCCGTCACCCGATCACTGGCTAGACAGCGACCTCAATCTGAGCGCTGTCGCCGTGGTGCTTACCGCAATCGTGGCCTACGCACTGTCGATGCTCAGTTGGTTGCTGGCACTGCGGGATCTGCCATTGGGTCGCGCCTACTCGCTGCTTAGCATCAGTTACGCGTTGGTGTACGTGGCCGCCGCCGGTCTACCGCTGTTCCACGAACATTTCAGCCTTTTCAAAAGTCTCGGGGTGGCCCTGGTCATTCTAGGGGTTATCACCATCAACTATCGACCAGCAAGTGCGCCCGAAATTAGGAGTGCCTCATGAAAATCAGTGTATTTGGTAGCGGCTATGTCGGTCTTGTCCAGGCAACCGTCCTGGCAGAGGTCGGCCATGATGTCATCTGCATGGACATCGACAACGGAAAAGTTGAAGCCCTCAATCAAGGGCAAGTAAACATCTTTGAACCTGGCCTGGCAGAACTGGTTAGGGAAAACCTGGATAACGGACGGCTACGCTTCACCTGCGATGAAAAGCTTGCCGTTGAGCATGGTCAGGTTTTGTTTATCGCCGTGGGCACGCCATCACGTCCAGACGGATCAGCGGATTTGAGTAGTGTCTTCTCAGTGGGCGAGGCTATCGCCCGGCACCGCAGCGAGCCCATCATTATCGTTGAAAAATCCACTGTGCCAGTAGGCACGGGTGATGCTCTGCGCGATCGTATTAATGAGGCCCTGCAACGCGATAATCGAACACTAATGTTCGATATCGTATCCAATCCGGAATTTCTTAAGGAAGGCTCTGCCGTCGCCGATTGCCGGCGTCCAGACCGGATCGTCATAGGTTGCGAGCGTGATGAGGTGCGCGATGTGATGCGGGAGCTGTATGCGCCGTTCAATCGTAACCATGACCGCACGATGTTCATGGACCTGCGCAGCGCAGAACTCACTAAGTACGCCGCCAACTGCATGCTGGCGACCAAGATCAGTTTCATCAACCAGATCGCCGAACTGGCTGAACACCTGGGCGCTGACATCGAATCCGTGCGCTTGGGGATCGGCGCAGATTCACGCATTGGCTACGATTTCATTTATGCCGGTTGTGGTTATGGCGGCTCATGTTTTCCCAAGGACATGCGCGCGCTAATCCATAGTGCACAACAAGCTCAATGCTCCAATGACTTATTGCAAGCAGTGGAAGCCATCAACCAGCGACAGAAATGCAAGTTGTTCGAACGCATCAACGCGTACTATAAAGGTGATTTGCGAGGGAGGACGTTTGCCCTGTGGGGTCTGGCGTTCAAACCCAACACCGATGACATGCGAGAAGCCCCCAGCCGGGTGCTTATGGAAGCTCTGTGGGAAGTGGGCGCACATGTCCAGGCATTCGATCCTGAGGCAATGCAGCAAACCCAATCGTTGTATCAGGACTGTCCCAACCTGAGCCTGATGGGCACGCCGGAAGCAGCGCTCAGTGGAGCCGATGCGCTGATCATTTGCACCGAGTGGCAGCAATTCAAGGCGCCGGACTTCGACCTGATCCATAAACAGCTCAAAGACCCCGTGATCTTCGATGGCCGCAATCTGTACGACGCAGAGCGTCTCGCACACCGGGGTTTCCAATACTTCCCTATGGGGCGAGGCGATTCATGCAGCTTGCCCATCCCATACCAAAAGTGGAATGCCAGCGTCGCGCTCTGATTCCTGAAACCCGGAGCCGGTTATGTAGCCCAAGGTTCAAGGCTCCGGGTTATCAGGCAAAGTTGATGGGGTTCATGGAGGGCTTGATCAGCCAGCTTGAACCCCAGTTGGCAGCTTTTGACGCGTTGCCTCGGAGTTCAAACCTTGCGCAGAACGTAAACACGCCACATGGCAAAAAACGGGATAAAGTCAGACTTGTTATCAATGACGAACCCGGCTTGCTTGAATTCATCTTCTGCGACGGATCGAGGGATAACAAACCTATTCTGGTATTCCCTGTACTCCCCTCTGGCCTCACGCCGCTCTTCCTGGCGCTTTCGCTTCCAGGACTTGAAGTTACCATCGACCCACATCGACAGGATGACGGTGTCTCGCGTCACCCGGTGAAACTCTCGCAGCATCGTCAATCGATGCGCGGATTCACCAATATGATGAATCAATCGCATGCTGAAAATACTGTCTACCGAATTATCAGGTAGATCGATGGAAAATGCTGAAGTCTCAAGAGTCTTCACACGCTTGACTATATCGGCGGGTTGATTTTCCAGCGCGGTTTTAATCATATCCGGCGAATTATCTGCGCCAATGATGATCCGATTAAGGTTTTCTGCGAGCAAAGGCCAGAACCGCCCTGCACCACATGGAAGGTCGAGCACCAACCCGGGGTCTCCGGCCTTGTGTAACGCATGGCGCACCATCTGTTCATCCCGATAATGGGATAATTTCCGCGACATTCCATCCTGATGCTTCAGGTAGTATTGCCGAGCATGATCCTTATCGCACTTTTCGGAAAATTTAAGTTTAACAGGGGTGCTCATTGGCTTTCTCCAGTGGCCAGCTTGTATGCTAATGATTCACCTGTCGCTGAAAAGTCGTAGGGATGTGAATTTTATGTAATGCCCTCTTCCCAAGCCCACCTAACGATCCGTTCGGCCAGGCCAGAGAGACGTATTGGATTTATCGGCCTTAATCGTCTCGATTGTTAACGTAGCGGTGAACTAACCGAATACTGGCAATCGGCAAACCTATCCCTGTGATACCCAGGGTAGACGACAACTCGAATGATTCGTGCGCCGCCTTAGCGGCACATTCGGTTCTGGCGTTCAATGCGCACTGAATCAATTGTCGAACACCGAATAGGTAGGTGGATCAATGTAAATTTGCGTTAGCAACTACTTTCCACTGTGCAGCATTCAATGATCCGAGAGTTCCGGTATTGATCGGGTGTGTCTACTGGAGCCTCCCCCCCTCTAACTGGACAAAATCCAGCGAAACCTGACCAATATCAACCAAGCGGCTGATGTTCACAGCAGGATAACCAGACGGCGATATTGCTAGAACCGGTGCCCACCGCTCGGCATCTGAATAGCGGCCGTGATTATTGCCGATGCCTCCGTGATCGCTGGCAAAAATGATCAGACGCTGAGGCATTTCCCCATGCGCGGAGGGTGCCGAAAATGCCTTCTCCCACAGGCGACGCATGCGAGAGTCAGTTTCGCGCACGGCAGAAGCGTAGCCCGAGTCAGACGGATCGAAAGAACCGTCATGGCCCGCTTTGTCTACAGCATCGAAATGAATGAAGGCCAGATCTGGCTGGCATGCTTGCCAGGTGGTCAATACTTCTTGCTCGATCGCTGCATCGTTTTCACGAAAAAAACCTGCATGGTGCATTGCTGGCAAAGCTCGCAAGCGCCCCTCGACCAAGTCGTACAGCGGCCTCCAGGAGGTGATGATAATGCTGCGACTATCGGATTTGCGCCCCTGAACGCGCTCAAACACCGTTGGAACTTTGACCGGACCTGCGCTTTTGTTATCAACAATGCCATGTTCGCTTGCCCAACTTGTGGTGAGCACACTTATCCAGCCTGGCGCGGAATAAGTGTGTTGTGTGCGGCCGTTGCTGACATCGATTTTTCCCCACGCCAATCCACGAGACTCAGCTAACTGGAACAGGAAGGGAGTCAGTGCGGGGCTAATCGCGTCGGCACGCAGGCCGTCGATACCGATGATGACGACCTGCCGGACGGGCACTTGCGGTGCAGCATTGCATTGCCCTGTCTCCTCGCTGCGTGAACAGCCAAGCAGGCTTAGCGCGCAAAGCGCTACTAGCAGCTTTAGTCTTGAGCACGGATTGAGATTGTGAATATTGAAAACCATTATCGAATATCGTCCACGAAATACAGGGATGGATTGTGCTGGGTCCCCGGTGCAGGATCAGGGCATTGAAAATCGTACAGTCCGATGCTGTAGAAGGTCTGCGGTACTAGTGTTGGTTGCGATAGCGTTCTGTCAAGGATTGCACAAGGCTAACGTAGGATTGCGTCTCGGCGTAGGGAGGTACCCCGTTGTACTCGTCCACGGACGCTTCGCCGGCGTTGTAACCTGCCAACGCCAGCATCTGGTTGCCGTTGAAGCGCTTGAGCAACCAGGCCAGGTAGCGCACACCGCCACGAATGTTCTGTCGAGCGTCGAACGGATCGTTCACGGCGAAGCGCTCGGCGGTGGCGGGCATCAATTGCATCAGCCCCTGGGCACCGGCTTCGGAAATGGCATTGGGACGAAACGCCGATTCGGCATGGATCACTGCGCGGACCAGCGCCCGGTCGACACCATACTGACCCGAAGCGGCTTCGATCTCCCGCTGATAGGACCGGGTGTCCAGGCGCAGTGAGGCGAGCTTGAAATCCTTCGGCGCCGTGCACAGATAGCAGCCCTTGATGTAATAAACCTCAAGCACATCGACCCGTGCGGAGTTCCCGACGGGGCGTCGGCTCACATACTGTCGAATACCCTTGTGCATGAAGGTGAACACCCGAATCCGCACCGCGCCTGAGTCGTCGTCCCGGACAAGCCGTGGCCGGGCCGTTGCCTTGGCACCGGCATCGGCGTCCGCCATGCCATTCACGCGAGCGCACCGGGCGGTAGCGACGGCATGGCTGGTGTAGCTGATGGCGCCGTCCCTGGATTGGCACTTGAACATGGCGCTGGCGCACAGTGGCATCACCAGCAAGGCCAGCTCGATGCCGCCAAGAAGGCTCTTGCAAGCCCATCGCCATACTCTGGAACTCATCACATCGCTCCGCGCCGCGGGTGCCTATCAGGCTGGAGGCGCCTGGCCAGGGCGCTGCCTTTGAAGGGCGTGTTCCGTGTGCCCCGTCTGTTGTACTGACAGTTATACCCCTTGAAATCGGCCTTGGAACTTGCGTTGACGTACGGGCTGCCGGCGTTCTTGGCAATCTTTGAAACGAGGCTTCCTTGCCCCATTAGCTCGGACTCACGCAGTCTTCAACGCTCGAAACCGAATGTTCAAAGCTTCCACTGCCAGCGAAAACGCCATGGCAAAGTAAACATAGCCTTTAGGTACATGTTGCCCCATTGCATCGGCGATCAGCACTACGCCCACGACAATCAAAAATGCCAAGGCAAGCATTTTCAAACTCGGGTGCTTATCAATGAATGCACTAATGCCCCCCGCTGCAAGCATCATGATCAACACCGCGACCACGATGGCGGCGATCATCACTGGAACATGGGAAACCATCCCTACCGCCGTAATGACTGAGTCCAGTGAGAACACGATATCGATGATCGCGTCATTCACCTCGATACTGTCCCCGATAACGAAAAATCCCGGAAACAGAAATGTCTCCGGGATTTTTTGTTTCTAGCTTACGGACAGCTATGACTGGCTTCGATTGATCACCCCTTGGGCTGGGGCTGTCGATCGCAGGCTGCGATCTTTTGATCTTGCCTGTAGCAATCAAAAGATCGCAGCCTCGTTGCACTCGTCAGCTCCTACAGGGTGAGGGGCTTTACGTTATTGCTGGACCATCGTGTTTTTGGCCGGTTGTGCCTGAGCCTTGGCAGCGTCCCGGGTGGCATTGGCAGCAGCCTTGGTCGCGTCACGGGCTGCGTCGGCGTCTTTCTTGGCCGCGTCCCGGACCGCATCGGCCCGAGCCCGGGCGGCATCTCGGGCGGCATCGGCCTGGGCAGCCGGTACGCCAGCGGCTCTTGCCGCATTGCGGTCCGCATCCGCCTGAGCCCTTGCGGCGTCCCGCGTGGCATCCGCCTGAGCTTTAGCCGCGTCCCGGGCGGCGTCTGCCTCATTTCGGGCGGCGTCTCGGTCATCATCCGCGTCGTTTCTGGTGGCGTCTCGGTCATCATTCGCGTCATTTTTGGCGGCGTCACGGTCATGGGCATTGCCTGGGCCACTGTTGCCGGCTACGCCGTCATGTCCCGTGCCTCCATCACCGTGGCCGCTATTACCACCGCCTCCTGAGCCACCACTGCCGGAGCCACTACCACCGTGACCACTGCCTCCTGAGCCGCCACCGTGACCTCCACCGCCGTCACCACTGTGACCACCACCCCCACTGCCACCGTGGCCGCCTCCTCCACCACTGCTGCCATCTCTGGCGTAAGCGCTGGAGAAACCACTGATGTGATCGGGCACTAGAACCGTCGATGCCGACAGGACGCCACCGATGGCCAGAGCCAATAAACATTTCTTGAGTAGCATGATGCACCTCCGCTTGGCCTTGCGTAGGGATCTTGGTCTCGCGCAAGTCCAGTGAGTTTCCAGGCACCCGTTGAAGCGACCTGCCAACCGACACAGCCATCAAACTGCAGCATCAACGAGCAACTGCGGTTCCTGCACAACCCTTAAGAATCGTCAGGATATCACGTGGGAATTATTCCCACATTTTATTTAGAGAGGTGCGATCAGCTCAGGTTCAATAAATGAAAAAGACGATGCGCACTCAACGAGCACGCACCGTCCTGTTCATCAGTACCGCCATGCATCAAGGAGACCTAACGCCCCAAGGGAGCAGCAGGCTGCCTCGTGCCCAAGGCGCCTGTAGCACCTGCAGGTGACTGTTTTCGCGTTGCGCATACGGGATCTTCAGGGAAACATGCGGTTGCGAATTCGCCGCCCTTACCTTCGCAGGCCGGGCCACAGATCGCATCCTGTTCGGGACCAGAACCGCAATCCAACGCTGCGCAAACTTCAACTATCGAGCCATCCCCACAGAAGCATCGCTCCAGGTTAGGCCCGCCCACGGCAACCTCCTGGTAATTCAACGTCTTCGCGTCGGTAGCGCCAAAGGTCAAATACCAGGGCTCGCGCAATTGGCCTCCGCCTTTGGCCGGGGCGACAAACAAGAGGTATTGCTTGCTCACCACGTCATAGCGACGAACCTCTCCCGTGTTGGTGATGGGCACGAACAGTTTCTTCTCCGGCCCGAACAACAAAGCCTGGGCGAAAGCGCGGTCCTTGCCCGGCTCATAAAGATTGATCTTGTCGACGAATTTACCGGTTTGATCATAGATGCGGATCGAATCGGTATCGCTGGCGTTGGCCCTGAAGCTGGTGACATAAAGGCGCCCGTCAGGACCAAAGACCAAACCTTCAGGCCGATTGAGCTGGCCCACCCCGCCCTTGTCGGAGATGAAAGTGCCGAGGAACTTGCCGTCAGCGGCAAAACGCATGATTTGCCCGCCCAGGTTGTCGCCCTTGAGGTTCTGTACCGACACGTAGAGCACCCCGTCAGGGCCGAACACGATACCCCGAGGATGGAAATCGCCGTGTGATGACACGCTTCTGAAACTAGCCAGAAATGCGCCGGTTGAGGTGAAGGTCAAGAGGGTACCCGGCGAGTTTCCGTTACTGGAAACACTGTTGCCGACGTAAAGCACCTCACTGGGGAACGTCTCACGAACGATGCCAAACGGTGCGAACGGGGCATTCTTGTCCGTGGAAGGAACCCATGCCCCCAGGAAGGCGCCCGTGTCGAGGTCGTAGCGCAGAATCGAACCCACCGCTCGATTCTCCACATTCTCGTTCGCCACCACCAATTGCTTGCCATTGACGAACATGCCCCGGGGGCCCGCCAGTCCGCCGCTTTTTGCGCGGACGAAGGCATCCGGGTTGTTGGTTGGATTGAGATCGCCATCGAGGAAGGCCCCCGACACGGCATCGAATCGCTTGACGGTCTTGTCAGCGGCATCGCCGATGTACAGAACGTCGGCACTGAACGCGCTTCGCGCGCCTAATACTCCGGCCAGCGTCAGCACTGAAAAGAACACCAGCAATAGAGCGCTGACCCTTGAATACATGTTCACGCGAGAGGCATGCATATAGGCACCGATCCTGTCAGGTTAGTGGGAACAGACGCCCATGCGCACAGGCCCGACTCAAGGTTGGCGACATAGGCATCAGACGCCCGGCGACAGCGCTCGAGCGCCCACAGGACGGTTCGCGTAAGTAAAGTTGCGACCAGAAATATGTCAAAACGATATCGGACTTGAGGAGACCGACGGTCGCTGCAGCCAGCGGCATCTCCCGACCGGAAAGCGACCATGCGGGAGCGGGCTTGCCCGCGATGAGGCCGGCATATCCAACATCGATACCGGCTGACACGCCGCCATCGCCAGCAAGCCGGCTCCTGCAGTTTGTTGTCGTGCACAAATTTCGTGTTCACAGCAGCTCCACTGTGGGAGCGGGCTTGCTCGCGAAGAGGCTGACGCATCCAACATCGATACCGGCTGACACGCCGCCATCGCCAGCAAGCCGGCTCCTGCAGTTTGTTGTCGTGCACAAATTTCGTGTTCACAGCAGTTCCACTGTGGGAGCGGGCTTGCCCGCGATGAGGCCGGCATATCCAACATCGATACCGGCTGACACGCCGCCATCGCCAGCAAGCCGGCTCCTAGAGTTTGATGACCGCATTCCCCTGTAGGAGCTGTCGAGTGAAACGAGGCTGCGATCTTTTGATTTCCAACAGCAAGATCAAAATGATCGCAGCCTGCGGCAGCTCCTACAGGGGGCGTGATCAGGCCGACAAAACAAAATGATTGCTTTGGCCACTTGGTGACCATTAGGTTTTCGCCGTGAACGCAACGTTCGCGTGTGTCGATATCAGACACAGAGGTGGCGTGATCAGGTAATTGAATTGTCGGACAAGCCGGGTAAGGTGGCGCGTCTTTTCATCGAAACAACCACATACCCCGAGGATGGGTTTGATAAGAACAGCAGCGTTCCAAGGGTGCCGCTTTCAGGCAGGCCGCGGCCCTTCATCACTACGCTTAAATGTCGATCATCAGAGAAAAAACCAATGATTAGCCCGAGCTCCAAGGATTCGAGTGGCCAATTGGCGCAGGGCTTCAAGCCTCGTCACGTCACCATGTTGTCTATCGCCGGGATTATCGGCGCCGGTTTGTTCGTGGGTTCGGGGCATGCCATTGCGGCGGCTGGCCCGGCCGTCCTGTTGGCCTATCTGTTCTCGGGCCTGCTGGTGGTGCTGGTCATGCGCATGCTCGGTGAGATGGCGGTGGCCAACCCGGACACCGGTTCGTTCTCCACCTATGCCGACCAGGCCATCGGCCGTTGGGCGGGCTTCACCATCGGTTGGCTGTACTGGTGGTTCTGGGTGCTGGTGATTCCTATCGAGGCGCTGGCCGCCGGGCATGTGTTGAACCAGTGGTTTCCCCAGATCGATGCCTGGCTGTTCGCCCTGGTGTCGATCATTGCATTGGTGGTGACCAACCTGTTCAGCGTGTCCAAGTACGGCGAGTTCGAGTTCTGGTTCGCCATGGCCAAGGTCGTGGCGATCATTGGTTTCATCGGCGTGGGTTTTGCCGTGTTGATGGGCTGGATCCCCGACCGGGAAGTCAGCGGCTTGAGCGGCCTGATGGCCGAGCACGGCGGGTTCGCCCCCAATGGCCTGTCGGCGGTCGTGGGCGCCTTCATCACCATCATGTTCAGCTTCATCGGCACCGAGGCTGTAACCATCGCCGCCGCCGAATCCGACAACCCGTCACAGAACATCGCCAAGGCTACACGTTCGGTGATCTGGCGCATCGGCGTGTTCTACCTGCTGTCGATTTTCGTGGTCATCTCCGTGGTGCCCTGGAACGACCCGCTGTTGGCCTCGGTAGGTTCCTACCAGCGCGCCCTGGAAATCATGAAAATTCCCCACGCCAAATTCATGGTGGACGTGGTGGTGCTGATCGCCGTGGCCAGCTGCATGAATTCCTCGATCTACATCGCTTCGCGGATGCTGTACTCATTGGGACGCCGTGGCGATGCGCCCAAAACGCTGAAAGTGACCTCATCCGAAGGTGTGCCACGGGCGGCGGTCATCGCCAGTTCCGTCTTGGGTGCGGCGATCACCGTGTGGAGCTACTTCATGCCCTCCGGTTTGTTTGAGTTCCTGCTGGCCAGTTCCGGCGCGATTGCCTTGCTGGTGTACCTGGCCATCGCGGTGTCGCAGTTGCGCATGCGCCGGATGTTGCGCCGACGGAACGTCGAGCTGACTTTCCGCATGTGGCTGTTCCCATGGCTCACGTGGCTGGTGATCGTGTTCATTTGCTCAGCGCTGGCAGTCATGATGGTTTCCCCGCAACACCGTACCGAAGTCAGCACGACCATTGGCCTGGCGCTGGCGATTTCGTTTATCGGCCTGATCACATCCCGTCAGCCTGCGCAGTCTGCAAGGGCGACATCAGCGGGTTAAACGTTCGCTGAACGTTTCAATTGCCGTTGTAATGCCCCTCCCCGCTCGAATCGGAGGGGCATCCTGAACCCGTGAACCTCAAACGCCTCTCCTGCCATGCGCTCACCCAAAGGGTGAGCGCCGCAGGGGGTGAGTGCGTGCCTGGACTGCGGCTGGCAGAACTGCTTGCCCCATGTGATTTGCCCGCGAAAGCGATCAGAAAACCACCCATTCTCTCTCGAACATAGCCAAATCCTGTAGGAGCGAGCTCGCTCGCGAAAAACGCCCAGACAACGCGTTCTTTCTGGAAAACGCGGTGGCCCTGAATTTTTCGCGAGCAAGCTCGCTCCTACATTTCATCGCCTTCCGACAAGAAACCCGATTAAGCGCTTGCGCAACCGGTATTATGGTATACCATCAGACGCACAGACACTTTTTCACTCGTACGGAGCAGCTCATGAGTTTCGAAATCCGCAAGATCGTCAGCTATGTCGAAGAAACCTTCATCGAAGGCGGCAAAGCCACTGACAAGCCAGTGACCATGGTTGGCCTGGCCGTCGTGATGAAAAACCCTTGGGTGGGTGGCTTCGTTGAAGATCTGAAGCCGCAGATCCGTGCCAACTGCTCTGATCTGGGCGCCATGATGGTTGAACGCCTGGTGGGCATCATCGGCGGTGCAGACAAAATCGAAGCCTATGGCAAGGCGGCCGTGGTCGGCGCCGATGGCGAAATCGAACACGCATCGGCCGTGATCCACACCCTGCGCTTCGGCAACCACTACCGCGAAGCGGTCAAGGCCAAGAGCTACCTGAGCTTCACCAACAAGCGCGGCGGCCCGGGTACCTCGATCCAGATTCCGATGATGCACAAGGATGACGAAGGCCTGCGTTCGCACTACATCACCCTGGAAATGCAAATCGAAGACGCGCCGCGTGCCGACGAAATCGTCGTGGTCCTGGGCTGCGCCGACGGTGGCCGCCTGCACCCGCGCATCGGCAACCGTTACATCGACCTGGAAGAACTGGCTGCTGAAAAAGCCCAGTAAGCCGGTCGGTCACTACAACAAAAAGGTATGCAGGAGCGCTCCATGATTCGGCTCACCGCTGAACGCACCCCGGCTGGAACCAGTTACCTGGCGACCGGCCAAGGCCAGCCCGTGGTCTTGATCCACGGCGTGGGCCTGAATAAAGAAATGTGGGGCGGCCAGATCGTTGGTCTGGCCACGAAATACCGCGTGATTGCCTATGACATGCTCGGTCATGGCGCCAGCCCGCGCCCGGAAAGCGGCACTCCCCTGCTCGGCTATGCCGACCAGTTGCTGGAGTTGCTCGATCACCTGCAACTGCCCAAGGCAGCGGTGATCGGCTTTTCCATGGGCGGGTTGGTGGCGCGGGCTTTTGCCCTGCATTACCCGCAACGCCTGCAAAGCCTGGTGGTGCTCAACAGCGTGTTCAATCGCTCCGCCGAACAACGCGCCGGTGTGATCGCACGCACCGCTCAGGCCGCCGAACACGGTCCGGATGCCAACGCGGAAGCGGCGCTGTCGCGCTGGTTCAGCCGCGAATACCAGGCCGCCAACCCAGCACAGATCGCCGCGCTGCGCCAGACGCTGGCGCAGAACGACCCGCAGGGTTACCTGACCACTTACGAACTGTTCGCCACCCAGGACATGTACCGCGCCGACGACCTGGCGAACATCCAGGCGCCGACGCTGGTCGCCACCGGTGAACTGGACCCGGGATCGACCCCGGAAATGGCCGAACAATTGGCCAAGCGCATCCCAGGCGCAATGGCCGCCGTACTCCCAGAGCAACGGCATATGATGCCTGTAGAGTCTCCGCGCCTGGTCAACCAGCTGCTGCTGGAGTTTCTCGACAATGCGCACGCCCAACAAAACCATATAAAGGGGATCGTTGCATGACACTCGCACGCTTCCAGATGTGCATCGGCGGTGAATGGGTCGATGCCCTCTCCGGCAAGACTTTCGAAAGCCTGAACCCGGCACTCGCCGAAGCCTGGGCTGAATTGCCCGACGCCGATGAAGCGGATGTCGAGCGCGCCGTGCAAGCGGCACAAACCGCTTTCGACAGCCCGGCCTGGCGTGGCCTGACCGCCACCGCTCGCGGCAAATTGCTGCGTCGCCTGGGCGACCTGATCGCCGAAAACAAAGAAAAACTGGCACAGCTGGAAAGCCGCGACAACGGCAAGCTGATCCGCGAAACCCGTGGTCAGGTCGGCTATCTGCCGGAGTTCTTCCACTACACCGCAGGCCTTGCCGACAAGCTCGAAGGCGGCACCTTGCCGCTGGACAAGCCGGACCTGTTTGCCTACACCGTGCACGAAGCCATGGGTGTGGTCGCCGCGATCATTCCGTGGAACAGCCCGCTGTACCTGACCGCAATCAAGCTGGCGCCAGCATTGGCGGCAGGCAACACCATCGTGATCAAGCCGTCCGAGCACGCCTCGGCGACCATCCTCGAACTGGCGCGCCTGGCGCTGGAAGCCGGGATTCCACCGGGTGTGGTCAACGTCGTCACCGGTTACGGCCCAAGCACCGGCGCCGCACTCACCCGCCACCCGCTGGTACGCAAGATCGCCTTCACCGGCGGTGCGGCCACAGCACGCCATGTGGTGCGCAGCAGTGCCGAAAACTTCGCCAAGTTGTCGCTGGAATTGGGCGGCAAATCGCCGAACATCATCTTCGCCGACGCCGACCTGGACAGCGCGATCAACGGCGCCATCGCCGGGATCTATGCCGCCTCCGGGCAGAGCTGCGTGTCCGGTTCGCGCCTGTTGGTGCAGGACGAAATCTACGACGAATTCGTAGGGCGCCTGGTGGAACGCGCCCAGCGCATCCGCATCGGCAACCCCCAGGAAGACAGCAGTGAAATGGGCCCGATGGCCACCGCGCAGCAGTTGGCGGTGGTCGAAGGCCTGGTCGCCGATGCCATTGCCGAAGGTGCGCGCCTGCGCATTGGCGGCAAGCGTCCGACTGGCGTGGGCGACGGCTGGTTCTACGAGCCGACGCTGTTCGAGTGCGACCGCAACTCGATGAAGATCATGCAGGAAGAAGTGTTCGGCCCGGTGGCTTCGGTCATCCGTTTCAAGGACGAAGCCGAAGCGCTGGCGATTGCCAACGACTCGCAATTCGGCCTCGCCGCCGGCATCTGGACCCGCGACCTGGGCCGCGCCCACCGCCTGGCCCGGGACGTGCGTTCGGGGATCATCTGGGTCAACACCTACCGTGCTGTGTCGGCCATGGCGCCGATCGGCGGGTTCAAGAACAGCGGCTATGGACGCGAAAGCGGCATCGATTCGGTGCTGGCTTACACCGAGCTGAAAACGGTGTGGATCAACCTGTCCCAGGCACCGATGCCTGATCCTTTTGTGATGCGCTAGGAGTCCTGAGAAATGATCGAACCTGGCATTTATAAAGACGTCATGGGCTCGTTCCCGTCCGGCGTCACAGTGGTCACCACCCTGGACGCCGACGGCGGCATTGTCGGCATCACCGCCAGCGCCTTCAGTGCGCTGTCGATTGATCCGGCACTGGTGCTGTTCTGCCCCAACTACGCCTCCGACACCTACCCGGTGTTGCGCGACAGCAAGCAGTTCGCGATTCACCTGCTGTCCTGCGACCAGACCGCCGAAGCCTATGCCTTCGCCGGTAAAGGCAAGGACAAGGCCAATGGCATCGACTGGCACCTGAGCGAGCTCGGTAACCCGCTGCTGGCCAAAGCCACGGCGATCATCGAGTGCGAGCTGTGGCGTGAATACGACGGCGGTGATCACGCGATCATCGTTGGCGCGGTGAAGAACCTGATTCTGCCCGCGCAACCAGTGACACCGATGATCTATCACAAAGGCAAGCTGGGGCCGTTGCCCACTTTGGCCTGAGAAACGAACGCAACGCCCTTGTACAGATCGTTCCCATGCTCCGCGTGGGAACGCCTCAACGGACGCTCCGCGTTCGGCTCTGGATTGGGACGCGGAGCGCCTCTTGTGGGACGCAGAGCGTCCCGGGCTGCATTTCCACGCAGAGCGTGGGAACGATCAAGACCAAACACTATTCTCAGGAGCCGGCATGAGCCCAGCAGCCTCATCACTGTTTCGCCAGCAGGCCTACATCAACGGCCAATGGCTGGATGCGCCCGATGGTGCGCAACAGGACATCTTCAACCCGGCCACCGGTGAACTCATCGGCACGGTGCCGAACCTGGGTACCGAGCATGCCCGCCTGGCCATCGAGGCCGCCAACAAGGCCTGGCCGGCCTGGCGTGCACTGACCGCCAAGGAGCGCAGCAACACGCTCAAGCGCTGGCACGCCTTGATGCTGGAAAACGTCGACGCTCTGGCCGAGATCCTTACCCTCGAACAGGGCAAGCCATTGGCCGAAGCCAAGGGTGAAATTCTCTACGCCGCCAGCTTCATCGAGTGGTTCGCCGAAGAAGCCAAGCGCATTTACGGCGACACCATTCCCAGCCACAAGGGCGATGCGCGCATTGTCGTCAGCAAAGAACCGATCGGTGTCGTCGCCGCCATCACCCCCTGGAATTTTCCGGCGGCAATGATCACCCGCAAGGCCGGCCCGGCGCTGGCCGCCGGTTGCCCGTGCATTGTCAAACCGGCACCGGAAACGCCGTTCTCGGCACTGGCCATGGCCGCACTGGCCGAACAGGCGGGCATTCCTGCGGGCATCTTCAACGTGATCACCGGCGATGCCATCGCCATCGGCGGCGAGCTGACCGCAAGCCCGTTAGTGCGCAAGCTGTCGTTCACCGGCTCCACGGCCATTGGCAAATTGTTGATGGCGCAATGCGCGCCGACGCTGAAAAAGGTCTCGCTGGAGCTGGGTGGTAACGCGCCCTTTATCGTCTTCGACGATGCCGATCTGGACCGAGCGGTGGAAGGCGCGCTGATCGCCAAGTTCCGCAATGCCGGCCAGACCTGCGTTTGCGTCAACCGCTTCCTGGTGCAGGACGGTATTCACGATGCCTTCGTCTCGCGGCTCGCCGAGCGGGTTTCGCAACTCAAGGTCGGCAGCGGCTTCGATAGCGGTGTGACACAAGGTCCGCTGATCAACGACCGCGCCGTGGCCAAGGTTGAAGACCACGTACAGGATGCTTTGGCCCAAGGCGCACTGCTGTTGTGTGGCGGCGAGCGTCACGCACTGGGTCATGGCTTCTTCCAGCCGACGGTGCTGGCCGGTATCACCACGCAAATGAAGGTCGCCACCGAAGAAACCTTTGGCCCTCTGGCGGCGGTGTTCCGCTTCGACAGCGAAGCCCAGGCTGTGCAGATGGCCAACGACACCGAGTTTGGCTTGGCCGCCTACTGCTACACCCGCGATCTGGGCCGGGCATGGCGCATGAGCGAAGCGTTGGAATACGGCATGGTCGGCATCAACGAAGGACTGATTTCCACCGAGGTCGCCCCCTTTGGCGGGATCAAATCCTCGGGTTTGGGTCGTGAAGGCTCCAAGTACGGGATTGAGGACTACCTTGAAATCAAATACACCTTGATGGGTGGGTTGTAGGGGTTGATTGCTGACTTGCAATCGCCCACCTGGGAGACCTGCAATCATCACCTGTGGGAGCTAGCCTGCTAGCGATAGCGGTCCTGATGGCGCCATCGCCAGCAGGCTAGCTCCCACAAGGGTTTCCACCCCGGGATTCATGGGAGACATTGAAATGAGCAACGAAAAATACGAAAAAGGCCTGAAAATCCGCACCCAGGTGTTGGGCGAAGCCTATGTGAATCGCTCGATCGAAAACGCCGACGACTTCACCCGCCCCTTGCAGGAAATGGTCACCGAGTACTGCTGGGGCCATGTCTGGGGTCGTGAGGGCTTGTCGCTCAAGGAGCGCAGCATGATCAACCTGGCGATGATCTCGGCACTCAACCGCCCACACGAACTCAAGCTGCATGTGCGCGGCGCCTTGCGTAACGGCCTGAGTCGTGAGCAAATACGCGAAATTCTGCTTCAGGTCGGCATTTATTGCGGCGTCCCGGCAGCCGTGGACAGTTTCCGGCTCGCCCGCGAAGCCTTCGCCGAAGCCGATGCCGAGGCCTCCAGTTAACCCTCGGCTGTTTGATCTGAACGAGCACGGACGATGCCCGTTTTGCATGGACAGCCAACTTTAGAGCGTACCCGATGAAACGCCTGCCACTCGACGACAGCTTCAAGGTCAATCGCAACCCCGTTACCCTGCGCGAAATCGTGCTGGATAAACTGCGAAGCGCCATCATGAACTTCCAGCTTCTGCCGGGAGACCGACTGGTCGAGCGCGATCTGTGCGATCGCCTTGGCGTGAGCCGCACATCGGTACGTGAAGCCTTGCGTCACCTGGAATCCGAAGGCCTCGTGGAGTTCGCCGACGCCAAGGGTCCGCGTGTGGCGATCATCACACTGGCTGATGCCGTCGATATCTATGAGCTGCGTTGCGTACTCGAAGGCCTGATCGTCCAGTTGTTCACCCTGCGTGCCAAGGCCAAGGACATCAAGGCCCTGGAAAAAGCGCTGGAAGATAACCGTCAGGCACTCAAGGAAGGCGAACTGCAACAAGTCATCGACTCGGTTCAAGGTTTCTACGACGTCCTGCTTGAAGGCTGCGGCAATCACGTCGCCGCCACTCAGTTGCGCCAGTTGCAGGCGCGCATCAGCTATTTGCGCGCGACCTCGGTGTCCCAGGAAAACCGCCGTGGCGCCAGCAACCAGGAAATGGAGCGCATGGTCGCGGCGATCAAGAGCGGTGATCCCATGGCCGCTCACCAGGCTTGCGTCGACCACGTGCGTGCCGCCGCCACCGTGGCCCTCGAATACCTCAAGCGCAAGCAGGAAGAGACCGGGCCGATCCCTGAGATCGTATTGCCCATCGCGATTAAAGAACCACGCATAGGTCGCTAATCATGTTCAGCCCGAGCTTTTGTCCAAAATGCGGTAGCAATGACCTCAAGTCACAGTTGCCGCCGGGCGATACGCACGAGCGCCTGATGTGCCCTGGCTGCGGCTACATCCACTACGTCAATCCAAAGATCATTGCCGGCTGCATCATCGAGCAGGACGGCAAATACCTGTTGTGCCAACGCGCAATCCCGCCTCGCCCCGGGACCTGGACGCTGCCGGCAGGCTTCATGGAGGCCGGTGAAACCACCGAACAGGCCGCGTTACGCGAAGTCTGGGAAGAAAGCGGCGTGCGCGCGGAAATACTCTCGCCTTACTCGATCTTCAGCGTGCCGAAGATCAGCGAGGTGTACATCATCTTTCGCGCCACCGCCCTGGAGATCACCGGCCAATACGGGCCGGAAACCATGGACTACAAGTTCTTCGCGCCCGAAGACATTCCGTGGGACAGCATCTACTACCCGGCGATCCGGCAGATTCTTGAGCGCTATATCGAGGAGCGCCAGGCGGGGGTCTACGGTATCTACATCGGCAACGACGATAGCGGGAAGATTCATTTCATTCGATAGCATTCCGAACTTCCCCTGAACGAACCCTGTGGGAGCTAGCCTGCTAGCGATAAAGCTTTCACATTCAAAGAAGATGTCGAATGTGCCGCCGCCATCGCTAGCAGGCTAGCTGTGATCTCTCTGTAGGTTGTTCACTCGGGGCTTTTCCGGGAAATTGGAGGTGCGAACCAAACCAAGCTCCGGGAGGCCCCGAGTGAACACTCACAAAAATGCCCGAT
>NZ_JBOIBY010000337.1:0-1258 GCF_050739655.1 Pseudomonas sp.
CGTATTCGCTGCACAACTCCGGTGGCAGGATTTGCATGTAACGGGCAAGCACCACCACTTCGGCATCGTGCTGTTTGACCAGGCGCGAAACCTCGGTGAAGGCCGGTTGCTTGTCCTGCGGATTGACCGGGACGTGGTAGTACGGAATGCCGTGCCACTCCACCATGCTGCGCAAGTCATCATGGTTGGAAATGACGCAGGAAATTTCGCAGTCCAGTTCATCGCTGTGCCAGCGGTGCAGCAAGTCCGCCAGGCAGTGCGACTCGCGGCTGGCCATCAGCACCACGCGTTTCTTCTGCTCGGTATCGGTGATGCGCCAGTCCATCGAGAACTCTTCGGCGATCGGGGCAAAGGCTTCGCGAAACGCTTCGATACCAAATGGCAGGGAGTCGGCACGGATTTCGTGACGCATGAAGAACCAGCCACTGAGATTGTCCGAGTGATGGCTCGCTTCAGTGATCCAGCCATTGTGTGATGCCAGAAAGTTACTGACTTTGGCAACGATGCCAACACGGTCCGGGCAAGAAATCACCAGACGAAAAGTGCGCATGAGGGGGAAACTCCAGAACTTCGCAAAGGCGGCCATTCTAGCGATTGCGCAGCAAAACTGCAGTATTGTTGACGTTTCGCCCTGCCCGAAGGTCGGTGCGGCAGGGTGGACAGCGCCAGTGCCGGTTCGCCCGGACGCTCTAGCGGTGCCGGTCATTTGTTAATTTATGTATATCTGACGGATCCGGACCACACTAATAATTGCATTACCAATGCACGCCAAAGACACAGCAGTTAAATTAAATAAAGTTGGCTTAAATGTTTACTTGATGAAACACCGTGACTATTATTGCCGCACTGTCACCTGCCATCCAGCGCACAACATAAGGTAGTCCACATGTCCTTGATCAACGAATATCGCGCCACCGAAGAAGCTATCAAAGAGCTGCAAGCCCGTTTGAAGAATCTGTCCCAAGACGACAAACTGCAGACTGAGCTGGAATTCGAAGGCAAACTGCGCACCCTGATGGGCGAATATTCCAAATCCCTGCGCGACATCATCGCGCTGCTGGATCCAGAAGCCAAAACCAAAGCGCCACGTGGCGGTGCAGTAAAAACTACTGGCACCAAGCGTGCTCGCAAAGTTAAACAATACAAAAACCCGCACAACGGCGAAGTCATCGAGACCAAAGGTGGCAACCACAAAACTCTGAAAGAGTGGAAAGCCAAGTGGGGCGGTGACGTGGTTGAAGGCTGGGCTACCCTGCTG
>NZ_JBOIBY010000338.1:0-3510 GCF_050739655.1 Pseudomonas sp.
TCAGCTGGCGTCCTTCCATCTTAGGATGCTGTTCGACCGAACCGTACTCGAGCAAGTCACCTTCAACTCGCTTGAGGAGTTCCATCCCCAGCTCCTGGTGGGCCATCTCACGGCCGCGGAATCGCAAAGATACCTTGGCCCAGTCCCCGTCACTCAGGAAACGTACCAGGTTGCGCAGTTTTACCTGGTAATCCCCTTCCTCCGTCCCTGGACGAAACTTGATTTCTTTAACCTGAATCTGCTTCTGGTTTTTCTTGGCCGCAGCAATCTGCTTCTTCTTTTCGAAGATCGATTTGCCGTAGTCCATCAGTTTGCAAACAGGTGGTACTGCATCGGCGGAAATCTCCACCAGATCCAGCTTGGCCTCTTCAGCCTTAAGAAGCGCGTCTTCGATTGACACAATCCCGAGCTGTTCACCTTCAGCCCCAATTAACCGAACCTCGCGTGCCGAGATATTCTCGTTGATCGGGGCTTTCGGTGCAGTTCGTTTATCTTGTCTCATTTCACGCTTAATAATAATTACTCCGAATCTTGGCGACCACGCCGGGAAACCGCTTGGGCGAGGAACTCAGCGAACTGGGCGACGGGCATCGAGCCCAGGTCAGCACCTTCACGAGTACGCACAGCGACAGTCTGCATCTCGACTTCCCGATCTCCGATAACCAAGAGATAAGGAACCTTGAGCAAAGTATGCTCGCGGATTTTAAAGCCGATCTTTTCATTTCTCAAGTCGGACTTGGCACGAAACCCGCTTTCGTTGAGAGTTTTTTCGACTTCGGCGGCAAAATCTGCCTGTTTATCAGTGATGTTCATCACCACAGCCTGGGTCGGAGCCAGCCACGCCGGGAATGCGCCCTCGTAGTTTTCGATCAGAATTCCGACGAAACGCTCGAAAGATCCCAGGATCGCCCGGTGCAACATGACCGGGTGCTTGCGGCTGTTATCTTCGGAGACGTATTCGGCTCCCAGACGGACAGGCAGGTTAAAATCGAGCTGCAGGGTACCACACTGCCAGACGCGACCGAGGCAATCTTTCAGCGAGAACTCGATCTTCGGACCGTAGAACGCACCCTCGCCCGGCTGCAAATCGTACGGCAGGCCCGCGCTATCAAGGGCTGCAGCCAATGCCGCTTCGGCGCGATCCCAAAGCTCATCGGAACCGACGCGTTTTTCCGGACGAGTGGACAGTTTCATTTCGACTTCTTTAAAGCCGAAGTCGGCGTAGACGTCCATGGTCAGCTTGATGAACGCAGCGGACTCGGCCTGCATCTGCTCTTCAGTGCAGAAGATGTGGGCGTCGTCTTGAGTGAATGCACGCACGCGCATGATGCCGTGCAAGGCACCCGATGGCTCGTTACGGTGGCATGCACCAAACTCGGCCAGGCGCATCGGCAACTCGCGGTAGCTTTTCAGGCCCTGGTTGAACACCTGCACGTGGCAAGGGCAGTTCATTGGCTTGATCGCGTAGTCGCGGTTTTCCGACTGCGTGGTGAACATGTTGTCGGCGTAGTTGGCCCAGTGCCCGGATTTCTCCCACAGGCTGCGGTCAACAACTTGCGGCGTCTTGATTTCGAGATAGCCGTTGTCGCGCTGAACCTTGCGCATGTACTGCTCGAGCACCTGGTACAAAGTCCAGCCATTCGGGTGCCAGAACACCATGCCCGGCGACTCTTCCTGGGTGTGGAACAGGCCCAGGCGCTTGCCGATCTTGCGGTGATCGCGTTTTTCGGCTTCTTCGATGCGCTGGATGTAAGCCGCCAGTTGCTTCTTGTCCGCCCACGCGGTGCCGTAGACGCGCTGCAATTGCTCGTTCTTGGCATCACCGCGCCAGTAGGCGCCGGACAGCTTGGTCAGCTTGAAGGACTTCAGGAAGCGAGTGTTCGGCACGTGCGGACCGCGGCACATGTCGACGTATTCTTCGTGATAGTACAGACCCATGGCCTGTTCGTTCGGCATATCCTCGACCAGGCGCAACTTGTAGTCTTCGCCACGGGCCTTGAACACTTCGATCACTTCGGCGCGCGGAGTGACTTTCTTGATCACGTCGTAATCTTTCTCGATCAGCTGCTGCATGCGCTGTTCGATGGCCGCCAGGTCGTCCGGGGTGAAAGGACGTTCGAAGGCGATGTCGTAATAGAAACCTTCGTCGATGACCGGACCGATGACCATTTTGGCGGTCGGGTACAACTGCTTGACCGCGTGGCCAACCAGGTGGGCGCAAGAGTGGCGAATGATCTCCAGCCCCTCTTCATCCTTTGGCGTGATGATTTGCAGCGACGCATCGCTGTCGATGATGTCGCTGGCGTCGACCAGCTTGCCATTGACCTTGCCGGCAACGGTGGCCTTGGCCAGGCCTGCACCGATGGATGCGGCGACCTCGGCTACGGAAACCGGGTGATCGAATGAACGTTGACTGCCGTCGGGAAGAGTAATAGTTGGCATGGCGCCTCCTCTCCTAGTGGTGACCCCTACCAAAGGTCACGTGGGTTGGGATGAGCCAGTACAAGATCCGGTCCAGGCCATTCAATGACGAACGCCTGCCTTACAGCGGCAGGAGCCTTGCGGCCAACCGGAAAACCGAACCAGAGTGACTGGGATTCAAATCAGGGTTAATCGCGCATCTGCCGCTACCGGGACCAAAGGTCCGCCGGAGCCTGCAAACGCCCGAGCGAGGCATGCTAGCACAGATGAACGGTTATCGACTTGCACGCATTCAGACCGTGAAGATTTACTCACTCTTATGGCGCAGAGTGAACTTGAGATGTACGAGTCGCCTCAAATTGACTGAGAATCGCCACAGATACCGATCCCAAGGAGTTCATGTCATGCGCCTTATCCGTCTTTTTGCCGTTGCCGCCCCACTTGCCCTGCTGCTGCCGCTGAGCGCCCACGCGGCCTGGCCAGCGGGCGTGAAAGCGCAGTACATGGGCGATTGCACAACAGCCGCAAGCAAAAGCATTAATCCAGCCGAAGCAAAGAAACACTGCGCATGCGGCGCCGATGTGCTGGAAAAGAAATTCACCACACAAGAGATCGCGCAACTGATGGACAAAAACAACCCGCCCAGCGCTGAACTGGGCCAGCGCGCCCTGAAAGAAATCTCGGTGTGCAGAGTCCAGAAATAGAGCTTCGCAGGACGTTTTTTGAGGAACCCAGGGGCCCAACACAGCCAAATATCGGCTGATTTGCATAATTTACGCAGCTTTCACGGGTTTTTTTAATCCCCTTTTTTGTAGCGCAAACCCTCTGAAACCGGGGCTCACAGCCATTCATGAGGGTGAAAGACGTGCAATATGAAAGCAAACAACACGTCTGGGGGGCTCCCAAAGCGAACATTTCGACTATGATACTCGGGTGTGCCCAGTTGGCCTGAGCAGCACAGTACTACTGAAAATATATGTTTCTTGGAGATACACCATGTCTAATCGCCAAACCGGCACCGTTAAATGGTTCAACGATGAAAAAGGCTTCGGCTTCATCACTCCTCAAGGTGGCGGTGACGACCTGTTC
>NZ_JBOIBY010000339.1:0-1128 GCF_050739655.1 Pseudomonas sp.
TGCATGACGCTCGCAATGTCCTCGTAACTCAGACCATCAAACTCACGTAAAGTTAAAGCCGTACGCAAATCTTCCGGCAGTTGCTGAATGGTTCGATGGACGGTGCCTTCGATCTCATCCCGCAGCAAAGCCCGTTCTGGCGACTCGAGATCCTTGAGGCCGTGATCGCCATCGTAGAACTCTGCATCCTCGGAACTGACATCGCTATCCGGCGGCCGACGGCCGCGTGAAACCAGATAGTTTTTCGCCGTGTTGATGGCGATGCGGTAAAGCCACGTATAAAACGCGCTGTCTCCGCGAAAATTTCCAAGTGCACGGTATGCCTTGATAAAGGCTTCTTGTGCCACATCCTGGGCTTCATGGGTGTCGTGCACGAAACGCACGATCAACCCGAGAATTTTGTGCTGGTATTTCAGCACTAGCAGATCGAAAGCACGCTTGTCGCCGCGCTGAACGCGCTCGACCAGTTGCTGATCCTCTTCCTGGGTTAGCATGAACACTCCTCGATGAGCTCGGAGGAGGCTTGCAGAAGTAAACCACCAGACTTGCAAACATAGACTCGGGCTTTTCGCAAAAGTTCTCCCCCTCCAGGCAAGTTTCCTGCGGGCTCTGATTTGGCACGCACGAAAAGCGCAGCGCGAGTTGACCCGGCTGCGCGAATAATCTTGTCATCGGATTCTTCGGCAAGGATCGGACCGCAATACCTCACTGAAGCCGACGCTGTCCCTTGTTTCAGGCAACCGTCTATTGATCTTGGCCCTTTGGCAAAAGTTCCAAATATTTATAGCTGCACCGGACTGACATTGTGCAACCGTGAAGCGAAAATGACTGTTAAATCGGCGATACAGTCATTCTCGCGCCCAACGGGCAGAAAAACATCCGACGAAGCGACCGATGTTTTGCGTCACAGTAGTTTCACAATGCCATGCTGGCTCGGGTATTGTGCCGCTCCCCCCCTCTATATACTAGTGGGCAGTGCGGCCGACTCGACTCGCCAGTCCGGCTGCGCCACCCCCGACCCGGGTCGCTTTGAGCGGAATCCTGAAATGAGCCAACAGTTTCAACATGATGTTCTGGTAATTGGCAGCGGCGCTGCCGGCTTGAGCCTTGCGCTGACCTTGCCCGGTC
>NZ_JBOIBY010000340.1:0-31301 GCF_050739655.1 Pseudomonas sp.
ACCCGATACCCTGTGGGAGCGAGGCTTGCCCGCGAAGGGGCCTTCACATTCACACAACAATTGCCGGCTTTCCCGTCCATTGGCCTTTATGGCACCGTGCTCAACCCTTGTTGAGGCCAACCACTCATGGCAAACCCCTACCGCGAACTGTTCAAGGCCCCAGGCAGTCGAGCCTTCGTACTCGCCGGAATGATCGCGCGCATGCCGATTTCCATGACCGGTATCGGCCTGATCACCATGCTCGCGCAGTTGCAGGGTGGCTACGGGCTGGCCGGTGCGGTGGCCGCGACCTTTGCATTGGCCACGGCGTTTTGTGCGCCGCAGGTGTCGCGGCTGGTGGATCGTTTTGGTCAGCGGCGCATCCTGCCGGTATCCGCATTGATCGGTGGCGGGGCATTGTTGATGGTGTTGCTCTGTACCCGTTTGCAGGCACCGCACTGGACCCTGTTTGTATTCGCCGCGATTGCCGGCTGCATGCCCAGCATGTCGGCGATGGTGCGGGCGCGCTGGACCGAGTTGTATCGAGGGCAGCCGCAACTGCAAACCGCCTATGCATTGGAATCGGTGCTCGATGAGGTCTGCTTCATTGTCGGCCCGCCATTGTCGGTGGGCTTGTGCGTGGTGGCGTTCCCCGAGGCCGGGCCGTTGGCGGCATTGTTGATGCTGGCGATCGGGGTCACGGCCTTCGTGTCGCAACGCAGCACCGAGCCGCCAGTCCATCCCCATGAAGAGCATCACGCCGCTTCGATCATCCGCAGCGTAGACATCCAGTTGCTGATGCTGTTGATGGTCGCCATGGGAGTCATCGTCGGCGTGGTGGACGTGGTCAGCGTGGCCTTCGCTCAGCAACAGGGGCAGCCGGCGGCGGCGAGCATCGTGCTGTCGGTGTATGCCATCGGTTCATGTCTGGCCGGGCTGGCGTTCGGCGCGTTGCGTTCGAAGGTGCCGTTGCCGCGGCTGTTTCTGTACGGCGGGGTCGCGACAGCGGTGACGACGTTGCCGTTGCTGCTGGCGGTGAACATTCTCGGGTTGTCGCTGGCGGTGTTCGTCGCGGGTTTGTTTTTTGCACCGACATTGATTGTCGCCATGGCGCTGGTGGAGCAGATCGTGCCACCGGCCAAACTCACCGAGGGCCTGACCTGGCTGGTGACCGGGTTGAGTATTGGCGTGGCGATCGGTGCGGCGGGATCGGGGTGGATGGTGGATGCATTTGGCGCTCGGAGCGGGTTTTGGCTGGCGATCGCGGCGGGGGTGGTGGTGCTCGGATCGGCCATCCAAAGTTATCGCCACTTGAAATGATGCATTGATTAACTGTGGGAGCTAGCTAGCCTGCTAGCGATGGTGTGTCAGCTAAATGGTTGTTTACTGACACACCGCTATCGCTAGCAGGCTAGCTCCCACAGGGATAGCCGTTCGACTAAATACCTGTGGCGCTCATCCGTTCTCCTATTCAGACAACCCACAAGGAAGCTCCGGTGACCACGCTGACATTGCTCTGCCTGCCCTATTCCGGCGCGAGTGCCATGGTCTATAGCCGTTGGCGGCGCAAACTGCCGGAGTGGATCAAGCTGCAACCCGTGGAGCTGCCCGGCCGTGGCGCGCGCTATGGCGAGCCGTTGCACACCGATATGCGCCGCCTGGCGCTGCAACTGGCCCACGAACAAAAGGCCCTGCTCAAGGCGCCCTATGCCTTGTTCGGTCACAGCCTGGGCGCGTTGCTGGCCTGTGAGATGGCCCATGCCTTGCGCTCGCTCGGCGCTCCGGAACCGTTGGCCCTGTTCGCCTCGGGCACCGCTGCGCCCACCATGCGCCTGGATTACGACCGAGGTTTTGCCGAACCCAAGACCGACGTCGAACTGATCGAGCAGTTACGCACCCTCAATGGCACCCGCGAAGAAGTGCTGGCCAATGAAGAGCTGATGAGCCTGACGCTGCCGATCCTGCGGGCCGACTTCCAGTTGTGCGGGCGTTTCGAGCCTGTGCAGCGTCCGTTGCTCAAATGCCCGGTGCACGTGCTCGGCGGCACGGCCGACCGCGCCACCACCGAGCAGTTGATCGGCTGGCGCAAGGAAACCCATGGCAGCTTCTCCGTGGACATGCTCGCCGGCGGGCACTTCTTCATCCATGAGCATGAGGCCAAGGTGCTGCGGGTGATCAAGGATCAGTTGGAGGTTCATCATCGGCGGCATCGGATGGCGGCTAATGCCTGAAAATCACCGAAAACCCCTGTGGGAGCCAGCCTGCTGGCGATAGCGGAGTATCAGCCAACATCAATGTTGAATGATGAATCGCATCGCTAGCAGGCTAGCTCCCACAGGTTTTTGCACAGGTCTGTAATTGCGCGCTCCACCTCCTGCCTGATACTTATTCTCATTCGCTAATTTTTCCGGTCTGCATTCGTTCTATAGGGACGACGTGCCTTTGTGCTTCCCGCCACTGATCCGGATACCCAGAAATGAATGCTGAAGACTCCTTGAAACTTGCTCGCCGGTTTATCGGGTTGCCCCTGGAAAAGCGCCAGATGTTCCTTGCGGCCTTGCACAAGGAGGGCGTTGATTTCGCCCGGTTTCCGATTCCAGCCGGTGTCGAGGCCGAGGATCGCCAGGCGCTGTCCTACGCCCAGCAACGCATGTGGTTTCTCTGGCAACTGGACCCGCACAGCGGCGCCTACAACCTGCCCGGCGCGGTGCGCCTGACCGGTCGTCTGAACCTGCCGGCATTGGAACAGGCCTTCGCCAGCCTGGTGGCGCGTCACGAAACCCTGCGCACCGTGTTCGAGCCCCAGGCCGACGACAGCCTGCTGCAAGTGCCGGCCACCGCGCCGCTGCTGATCGATCACGTCGACTTCAGTGCCTTGCCCGTCAGCGAGCGCGAACAGGCCGTGGCCCACGCCGCCGAACAACAATCAGTACAACCCTTCGATCTCGGCACCGGCCCACTGCTGCGGATCACCTTGCTCAAGCTCGCCGAGCAGGAGCACGTCCTGCTGCTGACGCTGCATCACATCGTGTCCGATGGCTGGTCGATGAACGTGCTGATCGACGAATTCATCCGCTGCTACGACGCCTTCGATGCCGGCACGCAAGCGCAACTGGCGCCATTGCCGATTCAGTACAGCGACTACGCCCTGTGGCAGCGCCGCTGGTTGGAGGCGGGCGAGCAGGCGCGTCAACTTGATTACTGGCAGGCACAGCTGGGCGACGAACATCCGGTGCTGGAACTACCGCTCGATCATCCGCGTCCGGCCATGCCGAGCTATCGCGGCACCCGTTACGAATTTGCCGTCGACGGGCAACTGGCCGAGCAACTGCGCAGCACCGCGCAGAAGTACAACATCACCTTGTTCATGCTGCTGCTTGGCGCGTTCAACGTGCTGCTGCACCGTTACACCGGGCAGAACGACATCCGCGTCGGCGTGCCGATCGCCAACCGCAACCGCGCCGAGATCGAAGGCCTGATCGGTTTCTTCGTCAACACCCAGGTACTGCGCACGCAACTGGACGGCCAGACCCGGGTCGACGATTTGCTGCGCCGCATCAAGGAAACCGCGCTGGGCGCCCAGGCCCATCAGGACCTGCCATTCGAGCGCCTCGTCGAAGCCTTGGAACTGGAACGCAGCCTCAGCCACACACCGCTGTTCCAGGTGATGTACAACCACCAGCCGCACGTCGCTGACATCTCCACGATCAGCACCGCATCCGGCCTCGCGCTGGGGATGATCGAGTGGAAAGGGCGCACCACTCAGTTCGACCTGACCCTGGACACCTACGAGAAAGGCGGCAAGTTGCACGCCGCACTGACCTACGCCAACGACCTGTTCGACGCGGCGACCATCACGCGCATGGCGCAACACTGGACGCGTTTGCTGCAGGGCATGGTCAACGATTCGCAGCAGCGCATCAGTGATTTGCCATTGCTGGAGCAGGCGGAGTACCAACGGATCGTCCACGACTGGAACCGTGCCGATGACAGCTTTGCGCAGGATTTGTGCATTCACGAACTGATCGCCCGCCAGGTCGCTCAATCTCCGGATGCACGTGCCGTGACCTTCGCGAACACGCAGCTGACCTACGGCGAACTCGACCAGCAAGCCAATCGCCTCGCGCACAAACTGATCGAGCTCGGTGTCGCCCGGGAAGTCCGCGTAGGCGTGGCGATGCAGCGTTCCGAGCAACTGTTGGTGGCCTTGCTGGCGGTGCTCAAGGCCGGTGGCGCCTACGTGCCGCTGGACCCGGATTACCCTGCCGAGCGCGTTGCCTACATGCTTGAAGACAGCCGCGCCCTGGTGCTGCTCACCGAACAAGACGTGGCCAAGACCCTGAGCGTGACGAGCGAAACCCAAGTGCTGTTGATGGACGGGATCGCGACAGCTCTGGCTGATTATCCGAGCCACGCGCCGGTCACCGGCGTCACGCCAGAAAACCTCGCCTACGTGATCTACACCTCGGGTTCCACCGGCAAACCCAAAGGCGTGGCCATCGCCCATCGCAACGTGCTGGCGCTAATTGACTGGTCGCAATCGGTCTACAGCCGCGACGACATTCAAGGGGTATTGGCTTCGACCTCAGTGTGCTTCGACCTGTCGGTATGGGAGCTGTTTGTCACCCTGGCCAACGGTGGTTCGGTGATCATCGCCCGCAACGCCCTGGAGCTGCCGCAACTGCCGGCGCGGAATCAGGTGCGCTTGATCAACACCGTGCCGTCAGCGATCAACGCGCTGCAACGGGACGGGCAGATTCCGCCGAGCGTGCGCATCATCAACCTGGCCGGCGAGCCACTGAAGCAGAGCCTGGTGGACGCGCTCTATCAGCAGCCGACCGTCGAGCACGTCTACGACCTCTACGGCCCTTCGGAAGACACCACCTATTCGACCTGGGCCCACCGTGCAGCCGGCGACCGCGCCAACATCGGCCGCCCGCTCAAGCACACCGCCAGCTATCTGCTCGATGCCGACCTGCAACCGGTGCCCCAAGGCGTGTCCGCCGAGCTGTACCTGAGTGGCGCGGGCATCACCCGTGGTTACCAGGCGCGGCCCGGTCTCACCGCCGAGAAGTACGTCCCCAATCCGTTCTCCAGCACGGGCGAGCGCCTGTACCGCACCGGCGACCTGACCCGTTATCAGGCTGACGGCAGCCTGCAATACGTTGGCCGTATCGACCATCAGGTCAAGGTCCGTGGCTTCCGTATTGAACTGGGCGAAATCGAAGCGCGATTGATGCAGCAGGACGCTGTACGTGAGTTGGCGGTGCTGGCTCAGGACGGCGCCAGCGGTCAGCAACTGGTGGCCTACATTGTGCCGAGCGATCCGGCGCTGCTCACCGACAGCGATGGCCAGAACACGCAACGGGAAATCCTCAAGGCGGCCCTGCGTCAGCATCTGCCGGACTACATGGTCCCGGCCTTCCTGCTGTTCCTCGAACAATTGCCGCTGACCCCCAACGGCAAACTCGACCGCAAGGCGTTGCCGGCGATTGACGGCTCCTCGCAACAGCGCGAACACATCGCACCCCGCAGCCTATTGGAAAAATCCCTCGCGGCGATCTGGCAGGACGTGCTGGCCATCGACACGGTCGGCCTGGAAGACAACTTCTTCGAACTCGGCGGCGACTCCATCGTTTCGATGCAGGTGGTCAGTCGTGCGCGGCAGGCCGGGATCGTGCTCAGCCCCAAGGATCTGTTCCAGCACCAGACCATCCGCAGTCTCGCCCAGGCCGCCCGCAGTGGCGAGCAATCGCAGATCGACCAAGGCCCGGCAGTCGGTGCAGTGGCACTGGCGCCTGTGCAGCAATGGTTCTTTGAACAAGCGATCCCCGAGCGTCAGCACTGGAACCAGTCGTTGTTGCTGGTGCCGCGCGAGCCGTTGAACCTTGATCCGCTGGAACGTGCTCTGGAGCAACTGCTGACCCATCACGACAGCCTTCGCCTGCGTTATCAACAGGCTGACGCCGGCTGGCAGCAAGCCTACGCCGCGCCGACCACGGAATCGGTGTTGTGGCGCCGCGAAGCGCAATCGGTCGAAGCACTCAATCACTTGTGCGACGAAGCCCAGCGCAGCCTCGACCTGCAGAACGGTCCGTTGCTGCGCGCACTGTGGGTGCTCATGGCCGACGGCAGCGAGCGTTTGCTGCTGGTGGTTCACCACTTGGCGGTGGACGGCGTGTCCTGGCGCGTGCTGCTCGAAGACCTCCAGCAGTTCTACAACGGCGGCAGCGTGCCGGCGAAAACCAGCAGCTACCAGCGTTGGGTCGCACGTTTGCAGGATCATCTGCCCACTTTTGAACACAGCCTCGGTCACTGGCAAACGCAACTGCAAGAGGCCCCGAACGACCTGCCGTGTGAGCGCCCGAACGGTGCGCTGGAAAACCGCTACGAGCAAAAGCTTGAACTCAAACTCAACGCCGAACAGACCCGCAAACTGCTGCAACAGGCGCCTGCGGCCTATCGCACCCAGGTCAACGACCTGTTGCTGACTGCTTTGGCCCGCGCCGTTTGCCTTTGGAGCGGGGAGGGCAGCACGCTTATCCAGCTCGAAGGCCATGGCCGTGAAGACCTGTTCGATGACATTGACCTGACCCGCACGGTCGGTTGGTTCACCAGCCTGTTCCCGGTCAACCTCAAACCCTCGGCTGACCTCGGCACCTCGATCAAGTCCATCAAGGAGCAGCTGCGCGCCGTGCCGGATAAAGGCCTGGGTTTCGGCGCACTGCGCTACCTCGGTACTGCGGCAACTCGTGCTGAACTGGCGGCGTTGCCGCAACCGCGCATCACCTTCAATTACCTGGGACAGTTTGACCGTCAGTTCGATGAGGGCGCCTTGTTCACGCCTTCCACTGAAGGCAATGGCATCGCTCAGGACCCATCTGCACCGCTGGGCAATTGGCTGGTGGTGGAAGGTCAGGTGTACGGCGGCGAGTTGTCCCTGAGCTGGGGCTTCAGCCGCGAGATGTTCGACACCGCGAGCGTCCAGCGTCTGGCCGACGAATACGCCCGGCAACTCAATGCGCTGATCGAGCACTGCTGCGCGATCGAGGCACCACAAACCACGCCATCGGACTTCCCGCTGGCGCGCATCAGCCAAGGGCAACTCGACGCACTCTCACTCGCCAACCTCGAAGACCTTTACCCGCTGTCGCCAATGCAACAGGGCATGCTGTTCCACACCCTGTACGAACCGCAGGTGGGTGCCTATATCAGTCAATTGCGCCTGGACATCGGCGGCCTGGATACCACGCGTTTCGCCTTGTCCTGGCAGGCCGCTGTCGAGCGTCACGACATCCTGCGCAGCAGCTTCCACTGGCAGGGGCTTGATGTGGCGCATCAGACGATTGCCCGTCAGGTGACACTGCCGCTTGAAGTGCTTGAAGCGACTGACACCGATGCGCTGGCTGACGCCGAACGTGCGCAAGGTTTCGAGCTGGGCACCGCACCGCTGTTTCGTTTGAAGCTGGTGCGCACCGGCACTGACGCCTGGCACCTGATCTACACCAGCCATCACATCCTGATGGACGGCTGGAGCAACGCGCAGTTGCTGGCCGAAGTGATCCAGCACTACGCCACCGGGCAATCGCTGCCGGCGCCAACGGGGCAGAATCGCGATTACCTGGCGTGGTTGCAGCAGCAATCGGCTGAGGCCGGTGAGCAGTTCTGGAAGGCTTCGCTGGCTCCGCTGCAAGCACCGACCATGCTGGCCGAAGCCCTGCGCCCAACGGCCGGCGCCGAGGGCAGCGAGGAATATCGCGTGGCGCTCGACAGCCCTGCGACCCAGCGTCTGAGCGAGTTCGCCCGTCAGCAAAAAGTCACCCTCAATACCCTGTTGCAAGCGGCCTGGAGCCTGTTGCTGCAACGCTATACCGGGCAGGATTGCGTGGTGTTCGGCGCCACCGTGGCCGGTCGTTCGGCCCCGCTGCTGGGGATCGAAGAGCAGCTGGGATTGTTCATCAACACGCTGCCGCTGGTGTGCTCGATGCGCCCGGACCAGAGCGTCAGCCAGTGGCTGGGCGAGCTGCAAGGCCTGAACCTGGCCATGCGCGAGTTCGAACACGTGCCGCTGTACGACATTCAGAGCTGGGCAGGGCAGCAGGGTTCGGCGTTGTTCGACAGCCTGCTGGTGTTCGAAAACTTCCCTGTGGCCCAGGCGCTGAAGCAGGGCGCACCGGCCGGGTTGTCGTTCGGCAATCTGCACAATCATGAGCGAACCCACTATCCGCTGACCCTGGGCGTCGAGTTGGGCGAAGTCCTGAGTCTGGATTTCAGCTACGACACGGCACGGTTCAGCGCCTCGCAGGTCGCTCAATTGTCGAGCAATTTGCAGCACCTGCTGACGCAATTGGTGGCGTCGCCGGATGCGGCGCTGGGTGCATTGGAACTGCTAGATGACGACGACAAAAGCGCGGTACTCGCCATTAGCCAACCGGCTGCGGTTGAGCTTGAAACCACGCTGCTGGCCCACGAACAGATCGCCGCCCAGGCCGCTGCCACGCCAGACGCCCTGGCCTTGCAAGTCGAAGGTCAAACCCTGACCTACGGTCAGCTCAACACCCAGGCCAACCAACTGGCCCAGCGCCTGATCGACCACGGCGCCGCGCCCGGCAAACGTGTCGGTCTGGCCGTGCACCGTGGCCCGCAACTGATCGTCAGCCTGCTGGCCGTCCTCAAAACCGGCGCCGCCTACGTCCCGCTGGACCCCAAGTACCCCGCCGAACGCCTGACCTACATGATCAACGACAGCCGCCTCAACCTGCTGCTGTCCGAATCCGGCCTGCTGGAAGATCTCCCCACAGACCTGACACGCCTATATCTCAACAACACCCAATACCCTGTGGGAGCGTGGCTTGCCCGCGATGAGGCCCGCCCAGCCCCTGAAGATCTCGCATACATCATCTACACCTCCGGCTCCACCGGCCAACCCAAAGGCGTCGCCATCACCCACGGCGCCCTGCGCGAGTTCTGCCAGACCGCCGCCGGTTATTCAGTGCTGTCGCCAAAGGACCGCGTCCTGCAATTCGCCACCTTCAGTTTCGACGGCTTCGTAGAACAATGCTTCCCGGCCCTGTGCGTCGGTGCGGCACTGATCATGCGCGGCGACGATCTGTGGGACGCCGGTCGCCTCGCAACCGAAATCGTCCAGCAAGGCGTCACCGTGGCCGACTTGCCTGCCGCCTACTGGTTCCTGCTGGCCCGCGAAAGCGCCAGCGGTGTCGTGCAAAACCTTGGCAACCTGCGTCAGGTACACGTTGGCGGCGAAGCCATGTCGGTGGAAGGCCTGCGCCTGTGGCATCAAGCCGGCTTGAGCCACGTGCGCCTGCTCAACACCTACGGCCCAACGGAAGCGACGGTGGTGTCCAGTGTGCATGAGTGCCATCTGGACGACGCCAGCGACGCGTTCGGCATCCCGATCGGTCGCGCCATCGCCGGCCGTGCCCTGTACGTGCTGGACGCCGCAGGCCAGCTGATGCCGGCCGAAGGCGTGGGCGAGTTGTGCATTGGCGCGCCGGCCTGTCTGGCCCAGAGTTACTACGACCGCCCGGCGCTGACCGCCGAACGCTTCCTGCCAGACCCCTTCGCCCGCGAACCGGGCGCCCGTCTGTACCGCAGCGGTGACCTGGCACGCTACAACGCCAATGGCGATCTGGAGTACGCCGGGCGTATCGACCATCAAGTGAAAATTCGCGGTTTCCGCATCGAAATGGGCGAGATCGAAGCCTGTCTGCAAGCCCGGGACGAGGTGCGCGAAGCTGCCGTCATCGCTCAGGACGGCACGCAACTGGTGGCGTATATCGTCGCCAGTGGCGCTGTAGCCAGCGATGCGGATTATCTGCAAGGGCTCAAGGCTGTCCTGCACAAATCGCTGCCCGGCTACATGGTGCCAAGTCATCTGGTCCTGCTGGACAAGCTGCCGCTCAACAACAACGGCAAACTCGACCGCAAGGCCTTGCCACGGGCCGAAGCGGCGGCGGCACAACGGACCTTTGTGGCGCCTGCGCCAGGGCTGGAAACCCAACTGGCGCAGGTCTGGCAGCACGTGCTGCAAGTCGAGCAAGTGGGCCGCGACGACAACTTCTTCGAGCTGGGCGGCCATTCGTTGCTGGTGCTGCAAGTGATCTCCCGCGCCCGTCAGCAATTGCACATCGAACTGTCAGTCAGCAGCCTGTTTTCGGCGGCCAGTCTGGCGGAATTTGCCGAGCGTGCCGCCCGCGCCAGCCTCAGCAGCCAACCACCATTGCAACCTGCGCTGGCGGATCTGCCAAAAGTGCTGTCCTACGCCCAGCAACGCCAGTGGATTCTCTGGCAGCTCGACCCACAAAGCAGCGCCTACAACATCCCGGCCGCTTTGCGCCTCAAGGGCGCGTTGAACCGCGAAGCACTGCGTCAGGCCTTCGAGCAGTTGCAGGCCCGCCACGAAACCCTGCGCACCACCTTCCAACAGGACGGTCAGCAGGCACGGCCAGTGATCCACGCCGAACTGCCGCTGCAATTCACCCAACGTTCTATCGATGAGTCGGCCATCGACAGCGCCGTGGCCGAGGAAATCGCCCAACCGTTCGACCTGCGCAACGGCCCGCTGTGGCGCGCCGTGCTGCTGCAAGTCGGCACCGACGACCATGTATTGGTACTCACCGTGCACCACATCGCCGCCGATGGCTGGTCGATGCAGGTGATGGTCGACGAGTTCAGCGCCCTGTATCAGGCCGCTGCCACCGGTGCTGCCGCGAACCTGAGCGCATTGCCGGTGGCCTACAGCGACTACGCCTGCTGGCAGCGCGACTGGCTGGAAGCCGGTGAGGGCCCACGGCAGCTGAGCTGGTGGCGCGAGCAGTTGCAAGGCAGTCAGGCACTGTTGGAATTGCCGAGCGAACTGAGCCGTCCGGCCCGTCGCAGCGGACGTGGTGCCAACCTGACGCTGAACGTCGATCAAGTGTTGCTGGCCGGTCTGCGAGCGTGCGCGCAAGAACAACAAGTGACTTTGTTCATGCTGTTGCTGGCGAGCTTCCAGACCTTGCTGCATCGTCAAAGCGGACAACCCGGCATCAGTGTCGGCGTGCCGAGCGCCGGACGTTCGCGTCTGGAAACCGAAGGCCTGATCGGCTTCTTCATCAACACCCAGGTGCTGCGCGCCGAGATTGATGGGCAACAGCCATTCAGCGCGTTGCTGCAACAGGTCAAACAAACCGCGTTGAACGCACAGGCCCATCAGGACCTGCCGTTCGAGCAGTTGGTCGAAGCCTTGCAGCCGGACCGCAGCCTCAATCACAGCCCACTGTTCCAGGTGCTCTACAACCACCAACAGCCACTGGGCGCCAGCGTCGAGCGCACGGTTGCCGACTTGCAGGTCGAGCGCCTGCACTGGCAACAGCACACCGCGCAATTCGACTTGGTGCTCGATACCCAGGAGCAGGGCGACACACTCGACGCCAGCCTCAGCTACGCCAGCGATCTGTACGACGACGGCTCGATGCAGCGCCTCGCCGAACAATGGCTGAACCTGCTGCGCGCGGTGGTCGCCGATCCACAACAACGGGTCGCCGAACTGCCGTTGCTGCAAGCGCCGCAATACCCTGAGCTGATCCAGCACTGGAACCCGGCGTTCCAGGCGCAACCCGCGTCGCCGACCTTGCACCAGCTGTTCGAAGCCCAGGCTGCGCAACGGCCGACCGCCATCGCCCTGAGCTACGACGGCGAGCACCTGAGCTACGCCGCGCTCAATGCCCAGGCCAACCGCCTGGCGCGCAAGCTGCGCGAGCAGGGCGCGGGCCCGGAAGTTCGCGTGGGCATCGCCACAGAGCGGGCGATGCCGCTGGTGGTCGGCTTGCTGGCGATTCTCAAGGCTGGTGGCGCCTATGTCCCGCTGGACCCGCAATACCCGGCCGAACGCCTGAACTACATGATCGAGGACAGCGGCATCGCCCTGTTGTTGACCCAGGATCACTTGCTCGACGGCCTGCCTGCCCGCGACGGCGTACAGGTGTTGGACCTGACGTCGCTGCAACTGGATGGCTACGCCAGCGACAACCTGGCGCCACTGTCGACCCCGGACAATCTGGCGTACGTGATCTACACCTCCGGTTCTACCGGGCGGCCAAAGGGCGCGTTGCTCAGCCATGGCAACGTCGGGCGCTTGCTGCGCGCTACTGCCGCCGAGTTCAACTTCGGCGCGGACGATGTCTGGACCCTGTTCCACTCCTACGCGTTCGATTTTTCGGTGTGGGAGCTGTTCGGTTCGCTGTGCACCGGCGGGCGCCTGGTGATCGTGCCGTATGACATCAGCCGCGAGCCGCAGGCGTTCCACCGCTTGCTGTGCGATGAAGGCGTGACCGTACTGAACCAGACGCCGAGCGCCTTCCGTCAGCTGTTGCCGATTGCCTGCGCCAGCCCGCAACACCTCGCACTGCGTCAGGTGATTTTCGGTGGCGAAGCGCTGGAAGTGGCGAGCCTGCGTCCATGGTTCGAACGCTTCGGCGACCAGCAGCCAACCCTGGTGAACATGTACGGCATCACCGAAACCACCGTGCACGTGACCTATCGCGCCATTCGCCTGGCCGACCTCGATGGCAAGGCGCAAAGCCCGATCGGCCTGCCGATCCGCGACCTGCGCTGGTACTTGCTCGACAGCCAGTTGCAACCGGTGCCAGTGGGTGTGGCGGGCGAGTTGTACATCGCTGGCGCAGGGCTCGCGCGGGGTTATCACGGGCGTTTTAGCCTGACCGCCGAGCGCTTTGTGCCGAGCCCGTTCGACCCGTCGCAACGCCTGTATCGCAGCGGTGATCTGGCGCGCCAACGCGGCGACGGCTGCATCGATTACCTGGGGCGCATCGACCAGCAAGTGAAAATCCGTGGCTTCCGTATCGAGCTGGGTGAAATCGAAGCGGCGCTGCTGGCGCAACCGGGAGTACGTCAGGCGGTGTTGAGCGTGCTTGCCGGCGACGGCGGGCCGCAGCTCTGCGCTTATGTGGTGGTTGAGCAAACCCCGAGCGACCCGATCAGCTGGCGCGACAACCTGCGCGCCGCGCTCAAGGTCGACCTGCCGGACTACATGGTGCCCAGCCATTGGCTGCTGCTTGATGACTTGCCGCTGACCAGCAACGGCAAGCTCGACCGCAAGGCCTTGCCGCTGCCGGACGCCGAAGACTGGCAACGACCGTTCGAAGCGCCAGAAGGCGAACTGGAACAGCAATTGGCGGCGATCTGGGCCGACGTGCTGGGCGTGGCCCGGATTGGCCGTCGCGACAGCTTCTTTGAATTGGGCGGGCACTCGCTGCTCGCCGCCCAGGCCAGCGCCCGTGTGGAACTGGAACTGGGCATCGATCTGCCGCTGCGCGCGCTGTTCGAAAGCAACGACCTTCAGGCTTATGCCGCCATGGCCGGGCAACAAGCCCCGACTGACAACGATGCACGTCTGGATGCGCTTGAGTCGCTTCTGGACGAGATGGAGATCAACTGATGGAACACACCACCGCCATGCGTATCGCCACCCGCTTTGCCGGCCTGCCTGCCGACAAGCGCCGCGAGTTTCTGACCAAGATGCAAGAGCAGGGTGTGAGTTTCGGCCAGTTGCCGATTCCGCCTGCCACCGAACCCCAGGCGACGTTTGAGCTGTCCTACGCGCAGCAGCGCCAATGGTTCCTCTGGCAGCTCGATCCGCAGGGCAGCGCCTACAACATTCCCGCCGCCCTGCGTTTGCACGGGCCGTTGAATGTCGCGGCGCTGCAACAGAGTTTTGACGCGCTGCTGGAGCGGCATCAAAGCCTGCGCAGCCGTTTCGTCGAGGACGACGGCCAAGTGATGCAAACCCTGGCGTCGTTCACTTCGCTGGCCCTCGAACAACACGATTTGCGCGACGAACCGCAGCCGTTTGAATCGGCACTGAAAAAAGTCGAAGCGCAAATCGCCCGGCCATTCGATCTGCAACACGGCCCGTTGCTGCGTGTCAGCCTGTTGCAACTGGATGCCGAGGACCACGTGCTGGTGCTGACCCTGCACCACATCGTCACCGATGGCTGGTCGATGGGCGTGCTGGTCGAAGAATTTTCCCGCCTGTATGCCGCCCATTGCCAAGGCCAAGGCCAACGCCAACGCGCGGAGCTTGAAGCACTGCCGATCCAGTATTCGGACTACGCCGCCTGGCAGAAGCGCTGGATGGAAGCGGGGGAGCTGGAGTGTCAACTGAACTGGTGGCGTGAAAAACTTGGCAGCGAACAGCCGCTGCTGGAACTGCCGACCGATCGCCCGCGTCCGGCGCAACCAAGCCAGCGTGGTGCGCGTCTGGATTTCGCCCTCGACGCCCAGCTGTCCAGCGGCTTGATAGCCCTGGCCAAACAGCGTGGCGTCACCCCGTTCATGTTGTTGCTGGCAAGCTTCCAGGCCTTGCTCTATCGCTACAGCGGTCAGTCCGACCTGCGCGTCGGCGTGCCCATCGGCAATCGCAATCGTGACGAAACCCGTGGCCTGATCGGCTTCTTCGTCAACACCCAGGTCCTGCGCGCCGAACTCGACGGGCGTCTGCCATTCAGCCAGTTGCTGGAGCAGACCCGTGCGGGTTCCCTGGACGCCCAGGATTATCAGGACTTGCCGTTCGAGCGTCTGGTGCAGGCGCTGCAAGGCGAGCGCAGCCTGAGCCACAGCCCGTTGTTCCAGGTGATGTTCAACCATCAGCAAGCCCGCCCCGCAGCGGTCAGCGGTTTGCTCGCCGGCCTGCGTGTCGAAGCGCTGAACGCCACCGCGCCCACCACCCAGTTCGACCTGCAACTGGATACCCAGGAAGAGGGCGATAAGCTGTTCGCCAGCCTGACCTACGCCACCGACCTGTTCGATACCGAGCGTATCGAACACCTGGCTCGGCATTGGCGCAACCTGCTGGCCGGCATCCTGGCCAACCCGCAAACACCGCTGGCCGAGTTGCCGCTGCTGGATGCTGACGAGCGCCTGCGCATCCTCGACGACCTCAACGACACGGCGCAACGCTATCCCGGCGAAGTCTGCGTACAGCGGCATTTCGAAGCGCGGGTGATTGAAAACCCGCAGGCGACGGCGCTGGTGTTCAAGGGGTCGGAGACTGCCGAGGCCTTGAGCTACGCCGAACTGAACCTGCGCGCCAACCGCCTGGCCCATCATCTGCGTACCCAGGGCGTTGGCCCGGAAGTGATCGTCGGCATTGCCTGCGACCGCTCGTTCGAAATGGTTGTCGGCCTGTTGGCGATTCTCAAGGCCGGTGGCGCCTATGTGCCGCTGGACCCGGAATACCCGCTGGATCGCCTGAGCTACATGATCGAAGACAGCGGCATTTCGCTGCTGCTGACCCAACAACACTTGCTGGCGCAACTGCCGACGCCGGACAACATCCGCACCCTTTGCCTGCAAGGGGATGCCGAGTGGCTGAGCGACCTGCCGTGCACTGATCTGCCCAACGTGGCTGTCGCGGAAAACCTCGCCTACATGATCTACACCTCCGGTTCCACCGGCAAACCCAAGGGCGCGGGCAACCGTCATGTGGCGCTGCACAACCGTATCGAGTGGATGCAGGAGGCTTACAGCCTGCAACCTGCGGACCGCGTGCTGCAAAAAACGCCGTTCAGTTTCGACGTGTCGGTGTGGGAGTTTTTCTGGCCGCTGATGAAAGGCGCAACGCTGGTGATCGCCGCACCGGGTGAGCATCGCGATCCACAACGCCTGGCGGCACTGATCGTCGAACAGTCGATCACCACGCTGCACTTCGTGCCGTCGATGCTCTCGGCGTTCATCGGTGCCGACGAAGCGCTGGCCTGCACCACACTGACCCGCATCATTTGCAGCGGTGAAGCGCTGCCGATGGAGCTGCAACGCCAGACCCTGCGCAGCCTGCCGCAAGCCAACCTGTACAACCTCTATGGCCCGACCGAAGCGGCCATCGACGTGACCCACTGGACCTGTGTGGAAGAAGGCCGCGACAGCGTGCCGATTGGTCGCCCGATCGCCAACCTGCGCACCTGCATCCTCGACAGCGAACTGCAACCCTTGCCGCTGGGTGCGGTGGGTGAGTTGTATCTGGGCGGTGTCGGCCTGGCTCGTGGTTATCACCGTCGTGGCGCGCTGACCGCCGAGCGTTTTGTGGTCGACCCGTTCGGCAGCGGCGAGCGTTTGTACCGCACCGGTGACCTGGCGCGTTATCGCGCCGACGGCGCCATCGACTACTGCGGACGCATCGACCATCAGGTGAAAATTCGCGGCCTGCGCATCGAACTGGGGGAAATCGAAGCGCGCCTGCAAGAACATGCCGACATACAGGAAGCCGTTGTGTTGGCCCTCGACAGCCCGAGCGGCAAGCAACTGGTGGCCTACATCGTGCCGCAGGATCGCGCGCTGCTGGCGGCCGATGCCGAGCACCAGGGCGCCTGGCGCGAATCCCTGAAAAGCCATTTGCTAGGCAGTCTTCCGGATTACATGGTGCCGGCGCAGACGGTGCTGATCGAGCAGATGCCGTTGAGCCCCAATGGCAAGCTCGACCGCAAACGTCTGCCGGCATCAACCGCGCTAGTGAGCCAGCGCGCTTTCGAAGCGCCACGCAGCGAGCATGAGCAGGTGCTGGCGCAGATCTGGCAGGACGTGTTGGGCGTGGAGCAGGTTGGGCGTCAGGACAACTTCTTTGAACTGGGCGGCGACTCGATCATTTCGATCCAGGTGGTCAGCCGCGCCCGCCGTGCCGGCCTTAGCCTGCAACCGCGGGATCTGTTTCAGCAACAAACCCTGCAAGCCCTGGCCGCCGTGGTCAGAGAGCAAGCTGCGCCTTTGGCGCAACAAGGTCCGGTGGACGGCGTGCAGAAGCTCACGCCGATCCAGCGTTGGTTCTTCGAAGAGCCGATCCCGCAGCGCGCCCACTGGAACCAGGAGGTATTACTGACACCCCGCGAAACCCTTGAATTGCCGCGTCTGCAAGGCGCCTTGCAACGGGTGCTCAAACAGCACGATGCCTTGCGCTTGCGCTTCAGTCAGGTCGATGGCCAATGGTCGGCGCGTTATGTCGGTGCCGACAGTGCCGACGTGATCGACATGCTCTGGACGGCCCGGGTCGCCAGCGATGCATCGCTGGAATCGGTGTGCGACGAAGCCCAGCGCAGCCTCAGCCTGCAAGACGGCCCGTTGCTGCGGGTGGCGCTGATCGCCCAGGCCGATGGTTCGCAGCGCTTGCTGTTGGTGATCCACCACTTGGCGGTGGACGGTGTTTCATGGCGCGTGCTGCTGGAAGATTTGCAGGCTGCCTATCAGGGTGAAGAGCTGCCGCCGAAGACCAGTTCGTTTCAGGCCTGGGCCGACAAACTCGATGCCTACGCTCGTTCTGAAGCTGCCACCAATGAACTGCACAGGTGGCAGGCTCAACTGGCCGGTGCCAGCGATGTGTTGCCCGCCGCCAATCCACAAGCCAGTCAGGCCGGGCACCTGCGTCAAGGCGTGAGCATCGGTCTGGACCGCGAGCAGACCCGTCAACTGCTGCAACAGGCCCCGGCGATCTACCGAACTCAGGTCAACGACCTGCTGCTGACCGCACTGGCCCGCACCCTCAGCCGCTGGACCGGTAGCGAGTCGGCACTGATCCAGCTTGAAGGCCATGGTCGCGAAGAGCTGTTCGACGACATCGACCTGACCCGCACCGTCGGCTGGTTCTCCAGTCTGTTCCCGGTGTGCTTGACGCCGACCGCCGACCTGGGCGGATCGATCAAGGCGATCAAACAACAACTGCGCGAAATCCCCGGCAAAGGCCTGGGCTACGGCCTGTTGCGCTACATGGGTGATGCAACGGCGCAAGCCGCGCTGGCCGCGTTGCCTCAGGCGCGGGTCACCTTCAACTACCTCGGCCAGTTCGACCAAAGCTTTGCCGAGGACGCGTTGTTCACCCCGGCCAAGGAATCCAGCGGCGCCGCGCAATCGGCGGATGCACCGTTGCCTAACTGGCTGTCGGTGGACGGCCAGGTGTATGGCGGCGAACTGAAACTCGACTGGACCTTCAGTCGCGAATGCTTCGATCTGCGTGAGATTGAAAAACTGGCGAGTGATTTCCGCGCCGAACTGTTGGCGCTGATCGACCATTGCCTGAGCGATGGCGCGGGCGGCGTGACCCCGGCGGACTTCCCGCTGGCGCGACTGACTCAGGCACAACTCGATGGCTTGCCGGTGCCGCCAGCGCAGATCGATGACCTGTATCCACTCTCGCCGATGCAGGCTGGCTTGCTGTTCCACAGCCTCTACGAATCCGCTGCCGGCGCCTATGTGAACCAGCTCAGCGTCGAAGCCCGTGGCCTCGACGCCGACCGCCTGGGCCGTGCGTGGCAAGCGGTACTCGACAGCCACGCCATCCTGCGCAGCAGCTTCCACTTCCCTGAAGGCTTCGAGGCGCCGGTGCAGTTGGTGCATCGTCATCTGCAACTGCCGATGACCTGCCTTGACTGGCGCGGTCGCGACGATCAGGCCCAAGCGCTGGCGCAACTGATCGACAGCGAACGCCTGCAACTGGACTCGACCCGTGCGCCATTGATGCGCCTGACGTTGGTGCGCCTGGATGACGAGCGTCAGCAACTGATCTACACCCACCATCACCTGTTGCTCGACGGCTGGAGCAATTCGCTGTTGCTCAGTGAAGTTTTGCAGCGTTACGCCGGGCAGGATGTGCCGGCAACCACCGGGCGTTTTGCCGACTACATCGGCTGGCTGCAACGCCAGGATGCCCAGGCGGATGAGCTGTTCTGGCGCGGGCAACTGGCGAGTCTCGATAACCCGACGTTGCTGGCCCAGAGCCTGGGCAACGGCAAACAGCAGTCGGACGCGGAGTTTGCCGACCACCGCCAGGCCTTCGACGTGGCCACCAGCCAGCGTTTCAGCGAGTTCGCCCGTCAGCACAAAGTCACCCTCAACACCCTGGTGCAAGGCGCATGGGCCTTGCTGTTGCAGCGTTACAGCGGCCAGCGCAGCGTGGCGTTCGGCGCCACGGTGGCGGGGCGTCCGGTGGACCTGCCGGGGGCGGAAAGCCAGCTGGGCCTGTTCATCAACACCTTGCCGGTGATCAGTAGTCCGGACGCGCTGGAAAGCGTCGAGCAGTGGCTTGGGCGTTTGCAGGCGCAAAACCTTGAATTGCGTGAGCACGAATTCACCGCGCTGGGCGACATCCAGCGCTGGGCCGGACGGGCCGGCGAGCCTTTGTTCGACAGCCTGTTGGTGTTCGAAAACTTCCCGGTGGCCGAAGCGCTGCAACAGGGCGCGCCAGCGGGCCTGAGTTTCTCCATCCCGCAGAACCACGAACGCACCAACTTCCCGCTGACCATTGCCGCCACTGCGGAAAGCCAGCTGAGCCTGAATTGGAGCTACCAGTGCAGCCACTTCAGCGGCGATGCCATTGCGCGCATGAGCGAGCATCTGGCCGCGCTGCTGGCGGCGATGGTTGCCGCGCCTCAGGCTGCCTTGAGTGAACTGGACCTGCTGACCGCGCCGGAGCGCCAACAGCAACTGGTGGAATGGAACCCGGCGTTCACCGTCGAGCAAAACCCGCTGTGTGTACATCAACTGATCGAAGCCCAGGCCGACATTCGTCCACAGGCCACGGCGCTGATCTTCAACGAGGTGGAACTGAGCTTCGACCAGCTCAACCGCCGCGCCAACCAGTTGGCCCATCGCCTGCGCGAGCTGCGCATCGGCCCGGAAGTACGGGTCGGCCTGGCGATGCAGCGTTCGCCGGAAATGATCGTCGGCCTGCTGGCGATCCTCAAGGCCGGTGGCGCCTATGTGCCGCTGGACCCGGCGTACCCGGCTGAACGCCTGAGTTATCTGATGGCGGACAGCGGCATTTCGCTGTTGATCAGCCAATCCTGGCTGCGGGAAAAGCTGCCGCTGCCGGTCGGTCTTTCGGTATTGGAAATCGACCGCGAACCGCTGGCGGCCATGGCTGAAACCAACCCGGTCAACCTGGCCTGCGGCGAAAACCTCGCCTATCTGATCTACACCTCAGGCTCCACCGGCCGGCCAAAAGGCGTCAGCGTGGCCCACGGTCCGCTGGCCATGCATTGCCTGTCCATCGGCGAGCTGTACGGCATGACCCCGGACGATCGCGAACTGCAATTTGCCTCAATCAGCTTCGACGGCGCCCACGAACGCTGGCTGACACCGCTGGTGTTCGGCTCGGCAGTGATGCCCCGCGACGACGAGTTGTGGAGCGTGGAGCGCACCTGCGCCGAGATCGAAAAGCACGGCATCACCATCGCCTGCTTCACCCCGACTTACCTGGGGCAGATCGCCGATTTCATGGGCGAAGCCGGGCGCGACCTGCCGATCCGTTCCTATACGCCATGCGGTGAAGGTATGGCCAAGCATGCGTTCGACGAGGTGCAGCAGATCCTGCAACCCAAGCGCCTGATCAACGGTTACGGCCCGACCGAAACGGTGATCACGCCGCTGATCTGGCTGGCCTATCCGGACACCGAGTTCGACTCGGCCTTCATGCCGATCGGCCGGCCGGTGGGCAATCGCAGTGCCTACATTCTCGACGGCGGTTTGCAACCGTTGCCCGTAGGCGTGGCGGGCGAGTTGTACCTGGGCGGCGAGGGCGTTGCCCGTGGTTACCATCAACGTCCGGACCTGACTGCCGAACGATTCGTGCCGGACCCATTCGTGCCGGGCGCACGGCTGTATCGCAGTGGCGACCTGGCGCGGTTCCGTGCCGATGGCGTGGTGGAATATTTGGGCCGTATCGATCAGCAAGTGAAGATTCGCGGTTTCCGTATCGAGCTGGGTGAAATCGAAGCGTGCCTGCTGGAACATGACGGCGTACGCGAAGCCTTCGTGATCGACCGCGAAGGTCCGACCAGTCGACAACTTGTCGGCTACGTGGTGCCCCGCGATCCGCAGACGAATGAGCAGGACCTGCGTGACGCACTGACCGCACACCTGCGCAGCCGCCTGCCGGCGCACATGATGCCGGCGCACCTGATGTGCCTGACCGCATTGCCGCTAACGCCAAACGGCAAGCTGGATCGACAAGGGCTGCCGGCGCCGGAAGCGACTCGCCAGACGCAGGATCAGGTGGCCGCCGCAACGCCTGCCGAAGTGCTGTTGGTGGACATCTGGAAAGACCTGCTGGGCCTGGATTCGGTCGGCGTGACCGAGAACTTCTTCGAACTGGGTGGCGATTCGATCATCTCCCTGCAAGCGGTCAGCCGCGCCGGGCAGCGCGGGCTGATGTTCAGTCCCAAGCAACTGTTCGAGCAGCAGACCATTCGCGCATTGGTGGCGGTGGCCAGCAGTCGTGAAGCTGCCTTGATTGAAGTGCCGAAAGTCGAGGCTTTTGCGCTGGTGCCTCACATCGACGTAGCTGCGCGAGAAGGTCTGCAAGACCTGTATCCGCTGTCGCCGATGCAGCAGGGCATGTTGTTCCACTGCCTCGACTCGCCGGAGCTCAACCCTTACGTCAACCAGTTGAGCGTCGAGGTCGACGGCTTGCAGGTGCCGCGTTTCCACGCGGCATGGCAGGCGTTGATCGAGCGTCACGAAGTGCTGCGCGCAGCGTTCCGCTGGCGCGATGGCCTGGCCGATCCGCTGCAGGCGGTGTTCGCCGAAGTCGAGTTGCCGATCGAAGAACTTGACTGGCGCGAGCGCACAGACACCGAACAGGCGCTGCGTAAACTGGCCGAGGCCGAACAGGCCAAAGGCTTCGATTTGAGCTGCCCGCCGTTGATGCGTTTCGTCCTGGTCCGCCTGAGTGAAGAGCGTCACCAGATGATCTGGGTCTACCATCACCTGCTGCTCGACGGCTGGAGTGCTTCGCGCCTGCTGGGCGAAATGCTGCGCCTGTATCACCATGACAGCCTGCCAGCGCTGACCGGCCGCTATGCCGACTACATCGCCTGGCTGCAACGTCAGGACGCCGCCCAGGCCGAAGGTTTCTGGCGCGAGCGCCTGGCATTGCTGGAAGCACCGACCATTCTGGCCAAGGCTTCAGGTGCCGCCGGCTCCGGCCATGGCGTGATGTACAGCGACCTCGACGCCGAGGCCACGGGCAAGCTTCAGCGTTTTGCCAAGGCCCAGCGCGTGACCTTGAACACGCTGGTGCAAGGTGCCTGGTTGTTGCTGCTGCAACGCCACAGTGGCCAGCGCAGCGTGGCGTTCGGCGCCACGGTGGCGGGGCGCCCGACAGCGCTGGCCGGAGCCCAGGAAATGCTCGGCCTGTTCATCAACACCTTGCCGGTGATCCAGACCCTCGACCCGCAACAACCGTTGGGCGAGTGGCTGCGTGAGTTGCAGGCCTACAACCTCAGCGTGCGCGACTACGAGCACACGCCGCTGTCCGACATCCAGCGCTGGGCCGGGCAGGGTGGCCAGGGCCTGTTCGACAGCATCATCGTGTTCGAAAACCATCCGGTAGACCGCGCCCTCAAAGGCGGCGAAGAAGGCGAGCTGCGCTTTGCCGATGTCGGCAGCGGCGGCGTGACCAACTTCCCGATGGACTTGATGGTCAGTGCCAACGACGAAGGGCTGGAGGTTGAGTATTTGTATCTGCGTGATCGCTTCAGTGAAGTGGAAGTGGAGCGCATTCGTGCGCAGTTGGAAGGTTTGCTGCGTGCATTGCCAGAGGATGCGGACGTTGTTCTGGGCAACATCGGTTTGCCGCAGGGGCGGTTGAGTCTGCCGCAGGCGTCTGTTGATTCTTCTGATTTGCTGCATAGCTTCAATCAGCACGTTAGTAATCAGCCGGAAAAAGTCGCACTGTTCTGCGAGGATCGGGAGGTCAGCTACGCCGATCTCGACGCACAGGCCAACGGTCTGGCCCGGCAACTGATCGCTCGCGGTATCGGTGCGGAAAGCATGGTGGCGGTGGCGCTACCGCGTTCGGAACGCACCATCGTAGCGTTCCTGGCGGTGTTGAAAGCGGGTGCCGCGTATCTGCCGCTGGACCTGGCTTACCCGGCCGAGCGACTGGCGTACATGCTCAGCGATTCGGCGGCGAGCCTGCTGATTTGCGACAGCGATCTGGATGAGCGCCTGACCTTGGCTGACAGTCCGCCGCGTCTGTTATTCGATCAGTTGAGCGTTGCCGGCAGCAGCGATTGCCCGGTGGTTGATCCATTGCCGGGGCATCTCGCCTATCTGATCTACACCTCCGGTTCCACCGGCCAACCCAAAGGCGTGGCCGTGGCCCGTGGACCGATTGCCCGGCATTGCCGCGGCATCATCGACCTGTATGAACTGGCACCCCACAGCCGCGAATTGCACTTCATGTCGTTCGCCTTCGACGGCGCCCAGGAGCGTTGGCTTAGCGTGATGCTGGCCGGTGGCAGCCTGGTGATCCGCGAAGACAGCCTGTGGACGCCGGAGCAGACCCTGGAAATCTTGCATCGCCATAGCGTCACCGTGGCCTGCTTCCCACCGGCGTACTTGCAACAGATGGCCGAAGTCGCCGAGCGCCTGGGCAAGCCGCCAGCGGTGCAGGTGTACTGCTTTGGTGGTGATGCGGTGCCGGACGCCAGCTTCGAACAGGTCAAGCGCGCTTTGCGGCCGCAGCGTTTGGTCAACGGCTACGGGCCGACAGAAACCGTGGTCACGCCGCTGCTGTGGCGGGCCGAGGCCAGCGAAAGTTGCGAGGCGGCCTACGCACCGATTGGCCGTGGTGTGGCGGGGCGTGGTTTGTACATCCTCGACGCCGATCTCAACCCGTTGCCGGTGGGTGTCAGCGGCGAGCTGTACCTGGGCGGCGAATGCCTGGCGCGGGGTTATCACCAGCGTCCGGGCCTGAGCGCCGAGCGTTTCATTCCCGATCCGTTCGAAGCCGGTGGCCGGATGTACCGCACTGGCGATCTGGTGCGCCAGCGTGAGTGTGGGTTGGTCGACTACCTCGGTCGCCTTGACCAGCAAGTGAAAATCCGTGGTTTCCGCATCGAACTGGGCGAGATCGAAGCGCGTCTGCGTGACTGCGCCTGGGTGCAGGATGCCGCCGTGGTGGTCCACGACACGCCGACCGGCAAGCAGCTGGTTGGCTACGTTGTCGGTAACGGCGCTGCCGGGCTGGATCGTCGCCTGAAGGCCGAACTGCAAGCGCAACTGCCGGACTACATGGTGCCGGCGCGCATCCTGGTGCTGGAGCGTTTCCCGCTGTCGGCCAACGGCAAGCTCGACCGCCGTGCACTGCCGCAGCCGCAATGGGCGCTTGGTGGTTATCGCGCACCGCGTAACGCCCTGGAGACGGCGCTGACCACGATCTGGCAAGAAGTGCTCGGCGTACCTCAAGTGGGCATCGACGACAATTTCTTCGAACTGGGCGGCGACTCGTTGCAGGTGCTCAAGGTCATCTCGCGGGTGCGCAGCCAGCCGGAGTTGGGCTTCGAATTGAAGCTGCGGGACTTGATGCAGAAACCGTGCATCGCGGAACTCAGTGGTTATCAGGCTGCCGAGTCTTCGAGCGCGCCTGACCCGTTGCTGGCGTTGAATGGGCGGGTGGCGAACGTGCCGGCGTTGTTCTGCCTGCACGCCGGTTTCGGCACGGTGTTCGACTACGAGCCACTGGCCCGTCGCCTGGAAGGTCGGCGCACGGTGTATGGCCTGCAATGCCGGATGCTGCTCGATCCGCAATGGCAGGACGAGTCGCTGGTGGCGATGGCCCAGGCTTATACGCAGCGAATTCGCGCGCAGCAGCCACAAGGTCCGTATTACTTGCTGGGCTGGTCGCTGGGTGGCGCGCTGACGCAACTGGTCGCCCATGAACTGGAAAGCCAGGGGCAGGTAGTGGCGTTCGCCGGACTGGTCGACAGCTACGTGGCGGGCACGGCGGAGGCGGGGGACTGGCGAGAAGATTTGGCCGACTTCCTGAAGTTTGTCCTCGGCCAACCGTCTGAAGAAGCAGAGACGCTGATTGCCTTGAAAGCTGCCGGCCTGAACGAGCGTGAAGGTGCCGCGGCAGTGATCGAAGCGGCCATGCACGGTGGCAATGGCCACGCTGCATTGGGCGCGAGTGAACTGACGCAGATCTTCGCCACCGGCTCATCCCTCAAGCAACTGGCCCAGGCCCAGCGGCGATTGCCGAAGGTCCAGGTCACGGCACATCGCTGGTGGGTGGCCGGGCGCGAGGACGAGCGCCGGGTGTTCGAGGCGCAGGTTGGGCAGCACGGGGTGGATCGCCTGTTGAAGGGCGGGCACTACGAGTTGCTGCGTGGGGATGAGTTGCTCAATCAGCTCGAAGTTTTGCTTGAACTCAGCCCAGCTATCGCCTGAAAACGCAGCCCCGACATGATCGTTCCCACGCTCCGCGTGGGAATGCAGCCGGGGACGCTCTGCGTCCCAATCAAGAGCCGAACGCGGAGCGTCCGTTGAGGCATTCCCACGCAGAGCATGGGAACGATCGGTGTGGCTAAGGTAATAACCGGCTCGAACCTGATCGTTCCCACGCTCCGCGTGGGAATGCAGCCGGGGACGCTCTGCGTACCAATCGAGAGCCGAGCGCGGAGCGTCCGTTGAGGCATTCCCACGCAGAGCATGGGAACGATCGGTGTGGCTAAGGTATTAACCGGCTCGAAATTGTTTTTCCACCTCTTTGTGTAAAAGGATTCCCCCATGGCCGTACTGCCAGAACTTGAAGCTTTCCTCGAACTCGCCGAGTTCGGCCGCCTCACCGGCAAAAGCCGCCCGATGCACGAACAAACCCCACAACAGGCGCGCATCGACTTCGAAGCCGCCTCGGGCTTCCTCGACGTGCCGCTGGACCACATCGCCTGTGAAAACTTCACCATCGCCGCCCGCGACGGCCACAGCCTGTCCGCACGCCTGTATCGCGATGACAAAGCAGTCGATGGCCTGCAACCGGTGATGCTGTATTTCCACGGCGGCGGCTACGTGGTCGGCAGTCTGGATTCCCACGACGCACTCTGCCGCCGCCTCGCCGCCCAGGGCGGTTTCGCCCTGCTGACCGTGGATTACCGCCTGGCACCAGAATGGAAATTCCCGACCCCGGTGCAGGACGCTTGCGATGCTGGCAACTGGCTGGTGCGCGAAGGCGCCGCCCACGGCCTAGACGCCAACCGCGTGGCCCTGGCCGGCGACAGCGTCGGCGCAACCCTGGCCACCGTGCTGTCGCTGATCGCCGTACGCGAACCCGAGGAACTCGCGCTGAAACCCAAGGCGCAATTGCTGGTGTATCCGGTCACCGACGCCACCACCCACCGCGCCTCGCCTCGGGATTTTGCCGAAGGTTATTTGCTGGAAACTCCGACATTGGATTGGTTCTACGCCCATTACGGTCGTACCCCGGCTGATCTGGCAGATTGGCGCTGCTCGCCATTGCTGGCTGACGATCTCTCCGGCATGGCCCCGGCACTGGTCTACCTGGCCGGCCATGACCCGCTACATGATGAAGGTCTGGCCTACGCCGAGCGCCTGCGGGCTGCTGGCAATGAACTGACCCTGCTGGAGCAACCGGGCATGACCCATGACTTCCTGCGCATGGCGGGGTTGTTGAGTGAGGTGCAAGGGATTCATGGGGAAATGGCGGGGTGGGTGCGTTCCAAAATCTGAGGTGAAGACCAAAAGATCGCAGCCTTCGGCAGCTCCTACAGGGATCGGGTGTAGGAGCTGCCGAAGGCTGCGATCTTTTTGCTGGGTGAGGCCACTACCGCCATCGCGGGCAAGCCCGCTCCCACAGGTTCGGTGGGTGTATGCGAAATCTGCGAATGACCGAAATCACTGTGGGAGCGGGCTTGCCCGCGATGGCGATATCAGGTTCACCACAAATCCCAAGCCAAAAAAATGCCCGCATCTCACAATGCGGGCATTTTCCGTTTCAGCTCAGGCTCAGAAGTCGTACTTGGCCGTCAGCTGGAAGTTACGCGGCTCGCCGTAGAAGGTGGTGCCGAAGTTGCCAAGGCCCGTCAGGTACTTCTTGTCGAAGACGTTGTTGGCGTTGGCGGTGAAGCTCAGGTGTTCGTCGTACTGAAAGCGCGTCATCAAGTCGACGAGGGTGTAGCCGCCTTGCTTGAGGTTGACGGTCGCGCCTTCGCCGCTGCCACCCACGTTCGGGTTGAAGCTCTGGCCGTAGAACGCGCTCTGCCAGCTGACACCACCACCGACCGTGATTTGGTCCAGTGCGCCGGGCAGGCGGTAGGTGGTGAAGGTGCGGACCACGTGTTCCGGCTTGGTGGTGGCCAGCGGGAAGCCGAAGATGCGCTGTTCGTCCTTGTCGCGGGTACGGGCGTAGGTGTAGCCGGCCGACACGTTCCAGCCTTCGGCCAGTGCGCCGGCCATTTCCAGTTCCAGGCCTTCGGTGGTGGCGCCGGTGGTTGGCTTGTAGACGTCCTGGCCGGTATCGACGTTGGTGGTGACGTACTGGGCAACGTTGTCCTGTTCGATGCGGAACAGGGCCAGGCTGGCGTTCAGCTTGCCTTCGAAGTAGGCCGCCTTGATGCCGGTTTCGTAGCTGTCGCCTTCAACCGGTTCCAGGGTCTTGCCGCTGGCGTCCTTGTAGATTTGTGGCTGGTAGATGCTGGTGTAGCTGGCGTAAACCGAGTAGGTGTCGTCCAGGTCGTAGACCACACCGGCGTAAGGCGTGACGACGCCGTGTTCCTTGTAGCTGGCGTGGGTGTCGGCGAGGTTGGCGTCAGCGTCGTAGGTGTAGTCCTCGTTGTACTTGTAAGTACTCAGACGGCCGCCGAGGATGAACGACAGTTCGTCCGTTGGACGCAGGCGTGTGGCCAGGTAAACACCGTTCTGGCTCTGGGTGCGCTCGTATTTGCCGTTTTTAGGGAAGTCCTGTCTCGGTATGTCGCCTCTCCAGTCAAAGATGCTGCCTGGCACCAGCTCGAAGGCGCTGGTGTCGTAGGTCGCACCGGTCTGACGGGAGTGAGAGGTCATGAAACCCGCCACCAGTTCATGTTCGCGACCGCCCAGGGAGAAGGGGCCGGAGACGTTAATGTCAGCAGTGTTTTGTACGCGATGACCTTCCCAGCGGCCCCAGTAGAAGAACATGCCTTCGCCAGTGGCGCGATCCGGGTTGCCGCCGCTGGCCGAGGCCAGTCGGGTGTCGTGATCGGTGGTTTTCTGGTCCAGGGTGGCCTTGAGTTTCCAGTCGTTGGCCAGCGCTTGCTCCAGGGACGCGAAGTAGGTGGTGCTGTCGAAGTCACGACGGCTCCAGTCGGCGCCCGGGTTAAAGTGGCGGGAGAAATCGGTGCGGCCACCGTCGGTGAAGAACGGCGAGTTACCGGTCCAGGAGCTGCCGCGCGGAGTGGCGCTGGACTTGTCGACGCCGAAGGTCAGCAGGGTGTCTTCGGTCAGGTCGGCTTCGAGGATGCCGTAGTACAGGTCTTTCTTCTGGCTGTAATGGTCGATGTACGAATCTTTGTCCTGGTAGGCGCCGACGAAGCGGCCGCGCACGTTACCGGTGTCGGTCAGCGAGCCGGAGATATCGCCTTCGGTGCGGTAATTGTCCCAGGAACCGACGGTGCCGCTGACCGAGGCCTTGAAGTCCTTGGTCGGTTTTTTGCGCACCAGGTTGACGGTGGCGGAAGGGTCACCGGCGCCGGTCATCAGGCCGGTTGCGCCCTTGATGACTTCAACACGGTCCAGGTTGGCAGCGTCGTCGCTGTTGTTCGGGTTTTCACCGTAGACACCGTCGTAAGGAATGTTGACGCCGTCGTATTGAAAGTTGGTGATGGCAAAGCCACGGGCGGAAAACTCGGTACGGTCACTGTCGTACTTTTGCATGGTGACGCCAGGCGTATTACGCAGGACATCACCCACGCTCTTTGAGCCCTGGTCGTCCATCTGCTGGCGCGTCACCACGGTCACCGATTGCGGGGTTTCGCGAATGGTCAGCGGTAGCTTGGTGGCCGTGGTGGTAGCGCCGGTGGTGTAGGAACCGGTGTCTTCAGTCACCAGGCCCAGGGCCTGGCCGGAAATGGTGGTCGCGCCCAGTTGCAGGCTCGAAGAGCCGCCGGACATCAGCGTCACGCTGTTGCCATTGATCTGGAACGAAATGCCGGTGCCTTTGAGCAACTCGGCCAGCGCTTCGGATGGCTCGAGCGAGCCGGACACTGCACGGGATTTCAGACCGGCAACTTGATCCGGGCTATAGAGAATCTGCAGATGGGTCTGCATGCCCAGTTCGGTCAGTGCGCTGGACAGCGGCTGGACCGGGATACTCACTTTTACAGGTGCAGCATTGGCCATCGAGCTCCCCAGCAAGGTGGCGGTCAGCAGTACGCTGGTCAGCAGGGTTCTATGCAAGTTCGGGCGCTGTACAGCCAGCGCGAGAGGTGTGCGGCGTGGAAGAGATCGCATTACTTACCAGTGCTCCTGAAAAAGTGTTGTGCAGAGTTTTTGTTAATGGGAATGATTATTAAGACGGGGCGTTGGCGGAAAACCGGAAAAGAAACCTGCAAATTAATTTTCTAGATGGGCCCCGCCCCGTGTGTAGGAGCTGCCGAGTGCAACGAGGCTGCGATCCTTTGATTCTGTTTTTAAGAGCAAGATCAAAAGATCGCAGCCTGCGGCAGCTCCTACACAAGAGCCGTCGGCATCAGCTCGGTCACCACCCGCCCGCGCTCCATGCGCACCAACTGATCGGCGACATCGAAATAACGGTCATCGTGGGAGATCACGATGATGGTCTTGCCCAGGCGTTTGAGGTCCGGCAGCAGCTCGGTGTAGAAAATCCGGCGGAAGGTCGGGTCCTGGTCGGCGGCCCATTCGTCGAACACCAGCACCGGGCGTTCTTCCAGCCAGGCATTGACCAGCGCCAGGCGCTTGCGCTGACCGGTGGAAAGGTCGGTGGTGGTGAAGTTGCCATCCTTGACGCTGACCTTGTGCGCGATCTCCAGGCGTTGCAGGTATTGGTTGGCGTCTTCGGGGATGTGCGTATCGCCCTGGACCACGTCGTCGAACAGGTAGTAGTCGGCGAAGATGGTGGTGAACAACTGGCGATAGTCGTCGCGGTTGTGCGCGTCGATACCCTCGCCGTTGACGCGGATCTGCCCCTGCTGCGGCGTGTACAGGCCCAGCAGCAGCTTGATCAGCGTGGTCTTGCCGCAACCGTTCTCGCCAACGATGAAGGTGATGTCGCCCTGTTTGATCGTCAGGTTGACCGGCCCCAGCTGGAACGGCGCGGCACCGTCAACCGAGGGGAAGGCGTAGCACACGTCGGCCAGTTGCAGCTCCTGTACGGCGGATTTGGTGTTGGCCTTTTCGCTGAGCAGCAGGTGCGGTTCCGGCGTGGAGAATTGCTCGGACAATTCGGCGATACGGCGGAAAGCGATCTGCGCGCGGCTGACGATCGGCAGGGTGCTGATCAAGTGTTCCAGCGGGCCTTTCATGTACAGCAACACCAGCACGAAACCGCTCATCACGGTTTTGTCGGCACTCGGCCAGAAGGTTTGCAGTGCCAGCGCCAGGCCGATGACCACGAAAAACAGCATCGAGCCGAAGGTCTTGGCAATGACGAAGGTGTTGATCGAACGTACCTGGGTGTTGCAGATGAATTCGGCGGTGCCCTTGATGCCCGAGGCGAACATGCGTTGGCGGCGTGGGCGATGAATGCGCAGTTCCTTGGCGCCTTCAGCGATGGCGTTGTAGTGCTTTTGCAATTCATCTTCGGCGTCACGGGCGGCCATGAAACCTTGCACTCCCTTGCTCTGGGCGTAGGCCTGGATCGCCGTACCGATCAGGATCGCAGCGACCATGATCAGAAACATCGGCCACGACAGGATTGCCAGGTAGCCCATGCAGCCCAGGGTCACGGTGACGGAAATCGCCAGCGGCGCGAAGGCGAAGGCGAAGTCGCTGATGGTGTCGACGTCGTGGGTCAGCACCGGGATCAGGCGATGGCTGCGATAACGCTCGATCTGTTCGATTGGTGCAGACAGCACCTTTTCACCCAGCTGTTTGCGCAGTTTGGCGATGATGTGCTGGCCGACGTAGTTGGTGCCGATGTCGGAGCAGATCGAACTGGCCAGCGCCAGCAGGCACAGGCCGGCGAACAGCGCGACCACGCCCTGGGTCAGGCCGCTGTCCGAATGCAGGGCGTTGTTGATGGTCGCCAGCAACACCGTGACGCTCAGGCCACCGACCATGCCCAGGAAAATGGACGCGGCGACGATCAGTCGAAAGGGTTTGAGCAGGGCGAACAATTCGCCGATGGCGCCTCGGGTGGGCTGGGTCATGGAAGACAGTTCCTTGGGTCGGAAGGCAGATACCCAGTAGAACGTGTGGTCGCGGGGGGAATTTAGACAAGCGCCGATTGACGGCGCTGGGACGCCTTACACATAACCCTGTGGGAGCGAGCCTGCTCGCGATAGCGGTCTTTCAATCAACATCACTGT
>NZ_JBOIBY010000341.1:0-9744 GCF_050739655.1 Pseudomonas sp.
AAACCCATAGACGCCGCGACCATTCAGGACGCTCGCGTCATCGTTAACGTTTTTCGCGAGCAAGCTCGCTCCTACAGTTCTTTAACTGACTGGCATTAGATCTGAAGGTCGCCTTTTCCATCACTGCCCGAACTGCCGCCCCAAGCCACCCGGCACCCCGTGGATATCCGTCTCCTCCCAAGGCCCCTTCGGACTGATCGACCGGGTCCAGCCATTATCCCAACGGTAATAGGTACGCTGGCGATAAAAGGTATTGGGCTGGTCATCGAGCACATAGACACCCAACTTCGCATCCCAATGGCTGTTGCCTCCCGGCGGCGGCGCAAAGCTGGCGGAGGTGCGCGGCAACGGTTTGGCAGGCTTGGACGGGGTGGTCGGTTTGCTCGGCACTGTCGATGGTGTCGGCTTGGTGCTCGGCTGCGATGGCGGGATCGAGGGTGGCGATGGTCGTTCAGGTGGCCGTTGGACCGCACAAGCGCTCAGCCCTAAAACAACACTGAGCAGGGTGATACGAGCGATAGCGGTCATGGCGGTCTTCCTGTTGTTTCCCGGTGTTATTTGTCCGGGCTGTCGATAGTCAGTTTTTGTGGCGCGGTGGTGCTGCTGGCCAAAGGTTGGCTGCGACCGATCCACTCGCCAGCCGTCGGTTGGCCAGCACGGGAAATGCGCGCAACCAGTTGGACTTCAGGGAAGTTCGACAGTTTCAACTGCGGCATCATTGCGTCAGCATCGCCCAGTTCGACGGTTGCCGGCAGGTCAGCCACGGTCAAGCGCTTGGCTGCCAGCGGCGCCGGTGGACCGGAGGTGGCTCGGGCGAAGATGAACACGCTGTCGCCCGGCTGGACCTTGGCTTTCAGATCGGCCGCCAGAACCACCTGAACCTTGAGCAGCGCGGCTGTCTTGACCACGGGAGCCACGGCGACCTTACCGCCACCGGCCACCAGTTTCTCGGTGGCGCGTGTAATGCCGCCCTGCAGCGCGATACGGGATTTGTCGTCCGCAGGCAGTTGCTCCAGCAGGCGATTCCAGTAATTGATGGCGTCCTGATAACGCTCGCCTTCGAAAGCCGCGATGCCCAGAAGGCCAAGGCTGGTGACTTCTTTCGGATCGGCTTTCAACGCTTCGTCAGTCAGTGCCTGGATCTTGTCCGACCATTTCTTGCCATCGGCGAAATACTGGGCCTGCGCCCATTGCCCCAGCAGTTCAGGCTGACGACCGGCCAAATTAACGGTGCGCTCGAAGATCTTCGCCGCATCCGCCGGACGATCCTGAGTCATGTAGGTACGACCCAGGAAATACAACGCTTCTGCAGATTCCGGTTGAGCGGCGACCGCACGCTCCAGGCGCTGGGTCATCTCTTCCATCGACTTTGGCGCCTGGGAAAATTCCCGGGTCAACTCGACTTTGTCGCTGGCACCGAAATGCAGATACAAACCAAGACCCAACACCGGCACCAGGATCGCCGCCAGCAATGGCGCCGACTTGCCCAGGCGCGAAGTTCGCGGTGCGGCAACGCCTTCGGTATCGGCGAGCAGTTCACGGGCCGCTTCGGCGCGACCGGCGTCCATCTGCGCGGCATCGAGCACGCCCTCTTCTTGCTGAACCTGCAGCTCAGCCACGCGCTCTTGATACAGCGCCACGTTCAGGGCAGTACGATCCTCTTCCAGTTGGGCGCGACGATTACGCAGAATGGGGATCAACAGAAAACTCAGGGCTACCAATAGCAGCAAACCTGCAGCGAGCCAGAAATCAATCATTCTTGGTTTTTATCCAACAGGTGGTCGAGGCGCTCACGCTCCTCGGCAGAGAGCGAGCCCGGGGTTTGGGCGCGTTGCACGCGACGACGGCGGACGATCACGGCGATGATCACGACACCGCCCAGCAACAGGCCAGCGGGGCCGAACCAGAGCAGCGCGGTCTTGGCGTTCAGAGCGGGTTTGTAGCGGACGAAATCACCGTAGCGGTCGACCATGAAGTCGATGATCTGCTGATTGTCCTTACCCTCGCCCAGCATGCGAAAAATCTCTTTTCGCAAGTCGGCGGCGATCGGGGCGTTGGAGTCGGCGATGTCCTGGTTCTGGCACTTGGGGCAGCGCAGCTCTTTGGTCAGCTCGCGAAAACGCTCGCGATCACCTTCCTTGGCGAACTCGTAGGTGTCGATGGCGGCGTGCGCCACACCGGCCAGGCTCAAGCCCAGAATAACGGCGGCGAACCAGCGCTTCATGGCTTGGCCTCATCAACCAGCGCCTGATACTTGGCCGCCAGTTTTTCACGCCAGACTTGCTCGTCGATCACCCCGACGAACTTGTCGCGAATGATGCCCTTGGCGTCAATGAAGAAGGTTTCCGGAGCACCGTATACACCGAGGTTCAGGCCAAGCGTGCCTTCATCGTCGCGGATATCCAGTTGATACGGGTTGTGGAATTCGTCCAGCCACTTCAAGGCATCGACGTTGACGTCCTTGTAGTTGATGCCGTAGATCACCACGCCCTTCTCGGCCAGTTTGTTGAGCACCGGGTGCTCGACCCGGCAGGAAATGCACCAGGTGCCCCACACGTTGACCAGTGCCGGTTTACCGAGGATGTCGGCACGGGTCAGGGTTTTGTCGCCCTGCACTGCGGGCAGGGAAAACTCCGGGAATGGCTTGCCGATCATCGCCGAAGGCAGCTCGGCCGGGTTCAGGTAAAGACCTCGATACAGGAAAACAGCGACCACCAGAAAAATCGCCAGTGGCAACAGCATTAACCAACGTCTCATGCAGTGGCTCCAGACATGCCCAGCGCTTCGCGCACGCGGCTTTTCACCTTGACCCGATAACGGCGATCCAGCGCCGCGAGCAACCCGCCAAAACCGGTGAGCAAGCCACCGAACCAGATCCAGCGCACGAACGGCTTGACGTGAACACGCACCGCCCAGGCGCCATCGCCCAGTGGTTCACCCAGTGCGACGTAAAGATCACGGGTGAAACCTGCGTCGATCCCGGCTTCGGTCATCACCGAGTTCTGCACGGTATAGAGGCGTTTTTCCGGGTGCAGCACGCTGACTTCCTTGCCGTCGCGGATCACCCGTATGGTGCCCTTGTCAGACGTGAAGTTCGGGCCTTCGAAATGCTTGGCGCCTTCGAAGATGAACTGGTAACCGCCCAGGTCCATGGATTCACCGGGTGCCAGGCGCAGGTCGCGCTCGGCACTGTTCTGGCTAGACAACACCACGCCCAGGGCGCAGACCGCGATGCCCAGGTGCGCAACCTGCATGCCCCAGTAGCTGCGGGTCAGGGTCGGCAAGCCTTTGATCAGGCCTTTGTGACGTGTTTTGTCGAAGATGTCACGCACACCGGCCAGCAACACCCAGGCCGCCAGCATGAAGGTCGCCAGCACCGCCCAGTTGAAATCGCCGTACGCGACGCCTGCCACGACAGCCATGGCGGCGCTGCCGAGCAGCACCGGGGTCAGCATGTTCAGCAGCCATTTAACGGGGGTGTCTTTCCAGCGCACGATCACGCCGACCGCCATGACCAACATCAACAAGGCCATCAACGGGATGAACAGCGCGTTGAAGTATGGCGGGCCAACCGACAGCTTGGCGCCGGTCATGGCATCGAGAATCAACGGGTACAAGGTGCCCAGCAGGATCATCGAAGCCGCCACTACCAGTACCAGGTTGTTGCCCAACAACAGGGTTTCCCGGGACCAGAGGTTGAAGCCGACCTGGCTCTTGACCACCGGCGCGCGCAGGGCGAACAGCGTCAGCGAACCGCCGACCACAAACAGCAGGAAAATCAGGATGAACACGCCGCGCTCGGGGTCCGAGGCAAACGCGTGCACCGAGGTCAGCACGCCGGAACGCACAAGGAAAGTGCCCAACAGGCTCAACGAAAACGCAGCGATGGCCAGCAACACGGTCCAGCTCTTGAACACACCACGCTTTTCGGTGACCGCAAGCGAGTGAATCAGCGCGGTGCCGACCAGCCAAGGCATGAAGGAGGCGTTTTCCACCGGGTCCCAGAACCACCAGCCGCCCCAGCCGAGTTCGTAGTAGGCCCACCATGAGCCCAGGGTGATACCGATGCCGAGGAAGGCCCAGGCGACGATGGTCCACGGACGCGACCAGCGCGCCCACGCCGCATCAAGGCGACCGCCCATCAGCGCGGCGATGGCGAAGGCGAAGGCCACCGAAAACCCGACGTAACCCATGTACAGCATCGGCGGGTGAACGATCAGGCCAATGTCTTGCAGCAACGGGTTCAGGTCAGCGCCATCGCTGGGCATTTGCGGCAGGATGCGTTTGAACGGGTTCGACGTGAGGATGAGAAACAGCAGGAAACCAGTACTGATCATGCCCATCACCGCCAGTACGCGGGCCAGCATGACCTGCGGCAACTGCCGGGAGAATACGGATACCGCAAAGGTCCAGCCGCCGAGGATCAAAGCCCATAGCAGCAACGAACCTTCGTGCGCGCCCCACACGGCACTGAACTTGTAGTACCACGGCAACGCGCTGTTGGAGTTGTTGGCCACATAGGCCACGGAGAAGTCATCGACCATGAAGGCGTAGGTCAGGCAACCGAAGGCGAACAGCAAAAACGCGAACTGCCCCCACGCGGCCGGCTGGGCCAGGCTCATCCAGAAACGGTCACCGCGCCAGGCACCGATCAACGGCACCACGGCCTGGGCCAGGGCAAAGCACAGGGCCAGGATCATCGCCAGATGGCCCAGTTCGGGAATAAAGATGCCGGAAGTCATGGATCAACCCTCCTTCGCTGGTGTAGGAGCGGATTGACCACTGTCTTTCAACGCCTTGGTCACTTCCGGCGGCATGTACTTCTCGTCGTGTTTGGCCAGCACTTCATCGGCCACTACCACACCATCGGCATTGATCTTGCCCAGGGCGACAATCCCCTGCCCTTCGCGGAACAGGTCCGGGAGGATGCCGCGATAGGTGATGGTCACGGATTTGTTGAAGTCGGTGACGATGAATTTCACGTCCAACGAATCGCCTGAGCGTTGCAGAGAACCCTTTTCGACCATGCCGCCCGCTCGAATACGCGTGTCTTGCGGCGCTTCGCCATTGGCAATCTGGGTCGGTGTGTAAAACAGATTGATGTTCTGCTGCAGAGCGCTCAGGGCCAGGCCGACGGCAGCGCCGACACCCACCAGAATCGCGAGAATGATGATAAGACGCTTTTTACGCAGGGGATTCACTTGCCGTTCTCCCGGCGCAGACGACGCGCCTCTTGTTGCAGATACCGCTTGCGGGCCTGGATCGGCTCCGCCACGTTGAGGGCCAGCACCGCCAGGCAGATGCCATAGGCCGACCAGACATACAGACCGTGATGGCCCATGGCGAGGAAGTCGCCGAATGACGCAAAACTCATCGAACGACCTCCAGGCTGTTTTGAACTTCGGCTTTCACCCAACTGGCCCGGGCTTCACGCTTGAGTACTTCAAGACGCATGCGCAGCAACAGGACCGCGCCGAAGAAACAATAGAAACCCAACGCCGTCAGTAGCAATGGCAGCCACATCTCGACTGGCATCGCCGGCTTTTCGGTGAGGGTAAAGGTTGCGCCCTGGTGCAAGGTGTTCCACCACTCCACCGAGTACTTGATGATCGGGATGTTGATCACACCGACAATCGCCAGCACCGCACAGGCCTTGGCCGCGCTGTCACGATTGCTGATCGCGTGCCCGAGCGCAATGAGACCGAAGTACAGGAACAGCAAAATCAACATGGACGTCAGGCGTGCATCCCAGACCCACCACGAGCCCCAGGTCGGCTTGCCCCAGATCGCCCCGGTGACCAGCGCCACGGCGGTCATCCAGGCACCAATGGGCGCCGCGCATTGCAGGGCGACGTCGGCCAGTTTCATTTTCCAGACCAGCCCGACGATGCCGCACACGGCCAGCATCACGTAGATGGACTGCGCCAGCATCGCAGCCGGGACGTGGATATAAATGATGCGGAAGCTATTGCCTTGCTGGTAGTCCGGGGGCGCAAACGCCAGGCCCCAGACCACGCCAACGCCAATCAGTAGCAACGCCGCGACGCTCAACCACGGCAGCATTTTGCCGCTGATGCCATAAAACCATTTGGGCGAGCCGAGCTTATGAAACCACGTCCAGTTCATTACTGTTTCCATCACGGTTGCTGTGCGTTGTCACGCTCCAGCCAGGGTCTTTACTGGTTAAAAATAACCAGACCTCATTATTCGCCGACGCTGATCTTCAGGCCAGCAGCTATTGCAAAAGGTGTCAGGGTTATCGCCAGGGCGGTCAGGCTACCAAGCCACAGCAGAAAACCGGTTGCCGGCAAGCCTTGCAACGCCGCCTGCAAGGCGCCACTGCCAAGAATCAGCACCGGGATATACAACGGCAAGATCAGCAACGCCAGCAACAGGCCACCACGCTTCAAACCGACCGTCAGCGCCGCGCCCACTGCACCGAGCAGGCTCAGCACCGGTGTACCCAGCAACAACGAAAGCAGCAACACTGGCAGACAGGCGGCAGGCAAACCAAGCATCAGCGCCAGCAAGGGAGCGAGCAAAACCAATGCCAGGCCGGAAAAAGCCCAGTGTGCCAGCACCTTGGCCAAAACCAGAAGAGGCAGGGGGTGCGGCGAAAGGACCCACTGTTCAAGTGATCCATCTTCGAAATCACTGCGGAAAAGCCCGTCCAGCGAGAGCAAAACCGATAAAAGCGCTGCCACCCAGACCAGCCCCGGAGACAAGGTTTGCAACAATTGAGACTCAGGTCCGACCGCCAACGGGAACAGCGAAACGACAATGGCGAAGAACACCAGCGGATTGGCCAGTTCCGCAGGGCGGCGGAACAGCAAACGGGCTTCTCGGGCGACCAACAGGCCAAAAACACTCATACGGCCCATTTCCCCAAATCGATGTCGCGGTAACCGGCCGGCATGCGGCTCAGCGTGTGGTGAGTAGTCAAGACCACCATGCCGCCACGTTCGCAGTGGCCGGCGAGGTGTTCTTCGAGTTGTGCAACACCCTGCTTGTCCAGCGCGGTGAACGGCTCGTCGAGAATCCACAGCGGCGGGCTGTCCAGATACAAACGCGCAAGGGCAACGCGGCGTTGCTGCCCGGCGGACAATGTATGACAGGGAACGTCTTCGAAACCGCGCAGCCCGACCGCAGACAATGCCTGCCAGATCGCTTCAGGGGAGGCTGGTTGATGCAGGGCGCAAAGCCAGCTCAGGTTTTCTTCCGGGGTCAGCAGGTCCTTGATGCCCGCGGCATGACCAATCCACAACAGGTTGCGCGCCAGTTCCGTCCGTTGCTCGTTCAGCGGCTGACCGTTGAGCAGGACCTCACCGGCCGTCGGCTGCATCAACCCCGAGAGCAGGCGCAGCAAACTGGTCTTGCCACTGCCATTAGGGCCACTGATCTGCATCATTTCGCCACTGGCCAGTCTCAAATCGAGATTTTCGAAGAGCAGCCGAAGGTCTCGCTCACAGGCAAGGGCAACAGTTTGCAGGACAGGACTGGTCAAGGGTTCACGGACCTTATACGTTCAAGTCGGCTCTGGCGCGGCCGTTAAAGAGATGCAGAATAGATGCATTGGCCACCCGAGCGGACGACTTGCGTCAAATAATTGCAATGTTTCGGGCACCCTGTATACAACCGCGCGGCATTATACATGCCATTTCCTACTCTAAAGCGCGCATTTTCCCAAGGTTGTGACCGCGTATGACAGGCGAAATGAACATCCTCCCGCTACCGCAGACCACACCGGCGACTAACCGTCCGCCGGCGGTCAGTGGCGAGTTGCTCAAGCTGCTCACGCCCATCGAAGGCCTGATCACCGCGGGCCAAACCGCCAAGGCCGAAGTGCTGTCGCTGAAGCAGGCAGACCAGGCGTTTCAATTGCTGCTCAAGGTCACCCTCGAAAGCGGTCGCCAAACCACCGTCCAGGCCACCAGTAACCAGCCATTGGCCCAAGGCACCAGCATGGCCGTCACTCAGCCTTCAGCTGGCAACCTGGCTGTCACCGTGCAACAGGCCATTGCGTCGAGCGTCGCCACCCTCACCCGCATCGACACCGCACAATTGCCGGTCGGAACCTTGTTGCAGGGCAAGGTCCTGACTTCCCAGGTGTTGCCGCAGGTGCCGGGCCAGCCGATGGTGTTTCGCTCGATGGTCAGCCTGCTCAATACCGCGCTAAGCGGCAGCACATTGAGTGTCGACAGCCCGCAGCCGTTACGCATCGGCACCTTGTTGAGCGCGCAGGTGCAGGACACGCAGACGCTGAAGTTCGTACCGCTGAGCAGCCGCCAGGAACAGTTGGCAGTGACCCAGCAACTGCTCAGCCAGACCAACCGCCAGGGTTCGCTGGATGGCTTGCTTAAACTCCTGCAAAATCTGCCACCTTCGAACCAGACTTCCAGCGATTTGCGCGCAGCCGTGGATAAATTGCTCGCCGGCCTGCCGGACGTGCAGCAACTGAGCACACCCAAAGGCCTGGCGCTGGCGCTGGCCGGCAGCGGCGCATTCCTTGAATCGAAACTGCTCACCGGCCAGAACCCGACGCTCGCCCCGGACATGAAAGGCGATTTGCTCAAACTGATCGCGCAACTGACACCAAACCTGTCATCCAGCACCAACCTGAGCGCAATCATCGCCGCCAATACGCTGGCTCATGCGATGCCTAGCTTCGTGCGTAACGCCCTTGGCATGCTCGGCCAGGTCAGCGCCAAACCGTCGCCCACCGGTTTCCCGCTGCCCGAGCGCCTGCTGCAAAGCGCCGACGGCGAAGATGATCTCGAACACCTGCTGCGCCTGGCCGCTGCCGCGGTTTCCCGCCTGCAAAGTCATCAGCTATCGAGCCTGGAGCAGACCGGTGTGACCAGTGACGGTCGCCTGATGAGCACCTGGCAGCTGGAAGTTCCGATGCGAAACATGCAGGACATCGTGCCGTTGCAGATCAAGTTCCAGCGCGAAGAGGCCCCCGTTAAGGATCAACCCCAGGAGCGGCGCGACGAGCGCGAGCCGAAACAGCAACTGTGGCGGGTCGAGTTGGCGTTCGACATGGAGCCGCTTGGGCCGATGCAGGTCCAGGCGCAGTTGATCAAGGGCAGCTTGTCCAGCCAGCTATGGGCCGAACGGCCGTATACCGCCAGCCTCATCGAATCTAACCTCGCCGCTTTGCGCCAACGCCTGCTGGCATCAGGGCTGAACGTCAGCGACCTCGATTGCCACCTCGGCAAACCGCCCCAAGGCCCACAAACCCGCCTCGAACAACGCTGGGTCGACGAAACCGCATGAACAATCCCAACACTCCACGCCAGGCCATCGCCCTCAAATACGACGGCAGCCACGCCCCCACCCTCACCGCCAAGGGCGACGAAGAACTGGCGGAAGAAATCTTGCGGATCGCCCGCGACTGCGAAGTACCGATCTACGAAAACCCGGAGCTGGTGAGGTTACTGGCGCGCATGGAGTTGGGAGACAGCATCCCGGAGGAGTTGTACCGCACGATCGCCGAGATCATTGCGTTTGCGTGGAATCTGAAAGTGAAGTTTCCGGCGGGGCAGGATTTGGATTCGGTGATGGTGGAGAAGGACGTCACCGGACGAGGGGAAGATTACTGAGGCTTCAAAGACGCCATCGCTAGCAGGCTAGCTGTGTAAACCCACCAGGTTGTTCACAGAAGCTATCCGGCTAATCGGCGGTAAATAACTCAGACTGGCATGTGGGCGATGCCAGTTGTACTCATGCAACCACGCCGGCAAG
>NZ_JBOIBY010000342.1:0-2444 GCF_050739655.1 Pseudomonas sp.
GCGGTGGATCAGCCACCATCAATGTTGAATGATAAGCCGCCATCGCTGGCAAGCCAGCTCCCACAGGGGGTTGTGTTGTCATCAGAAACAGAAACCCCGGCACGAAGGCCGGGGTTTCTTTACTTCCTTACAACCTTAAACCAGCGCAGCGACAGCCGCGTTGAAGGTTGCGCTCGGGCGCATGGCCTTGCTGATCAGCTCGGGATTGGCGGAGTAGTAACCGCCGATGTCCACTGGCTTGCCCTGTACGGCGTTGAGCTCGGCAACGATGGTCGCCTCGTTCTCGGTCAAGGTCTTGGCCAGGGTCGCGAACTGCGCTTGCAGTGCAGTGTCTTCGGTCTGGGCGGCCAGGGCTTGAGCCCAGTACAGCGCCAGGTAGAAGTGGCTGCCGCGGTTGTCGATGTTGCCGACTTTGCGCGATGGCGACTTGTTGTTGTCCAGGAACAGTCCGGTAGCCTGGTCCAGGGTCTTGGCCAGAACCAGCGCCTTGGCGTTGTTGTAGTTCACGCCCAGGTGCTCAAGGGAAGCGGCCAGGGCCAGGAACTCGCCCAGGGAATCCCAACGCAGGAAGTTTTCTTCCAGCAACTGCTGAACGTGCTTCGGGGCCGAACCGCCGGCGCCGGTTTCGAACAGGCCGCCGCCATTCATCAGCGGCACGATCGACAGCATCTTGGCGCTGGTGCCCAGTTCCATGATCGGGAACAGGTCGGTCAGGTAGTCGCGCAGAACGTTACCGGTTACCGAAATGGTGTCCTTGCCTTCGCGGGTGCGCTGCAGGGTGTATTTCATTGCAGCGACTGGCGCCATGATCTGGATGTCCAGGCCGGCAGTGTCGTGATCCTTCAGGTAGGCCTGAACTTTCTCGATCACCACGCCGTCGTGGGCGCGCATTGGGTCCAGCCAGAAAATCGCTGGAGTGCTGCTTGCGCGAGCACGGTTGACGGCCAGTTTGACCCAGTCCTGGATCGGCGCGTCTTTGGTCTGGCACATACGGAAGATGTCGCCGGCTTCAACCGATTGTTCCAGCAGCAGGGTGCCGTTGGTGTCGGTCACGCGGACAACACCGTTGGTCTTGATCTGGAAAGTCTTGTCGTGGGAGCCGTACTCTTCGGCTTTCTTCGCCATCAGGCCAACGTTTGGCACGCTGCCCATGGTGGTTGGGTCGAAAGCGCCATTTGCCTTGCAGTCTTCGATCACTGCCTGGTAGATGGTGGCGTAGCAGCGATCCGGGATCACAGCCTTGGTGTCGTGCAGCTGGCCGTCGGTGCCCCACATCTTGCCGGAGTCACGGATCATCGCCGGCATCGAGGCGTCGACGATGACGTCGCTCGGCACGTGCAGGTTGGTGATGCCTTTGTCGGAGTTGACCATCGCCAGGGCAGGGCGAACGGCGTAGACCGCCTGGATGTCAGCTTCGATGGCGGCTTGTTGTTCGGCAGGCAGGGCTTTGATGCGAGCGTACAGGTCGCCGATGCCGTTGTTCAGGTTGAAGCCGATCTGTGCCAGCACGTCAGCGTGCTTGGCCAGTGCGTCTTTATAGAACTCGGCAACGATCTGGCCGAACATGATCGGGTCGGAGACCTTCATCATGGTGGCTTTCAGGTGAACCGACAGCAGCACGCCTTGGGCCTTGGCGCTTTCGATTTCAGCGGCAATGAAAGCACGCAGAGCGTTTTTGCTCATGACGGCGCAGTCGAGGATCTCGCCAGCCTGAACGGTAGTTTTTTCTTTCAGGACGGTGGTGGTGCCGTCTTGAGCGATCAGTTCGATCTTCACGGCGCCAGCGGCGTCGATCAGGGCGGCTTTTTCGCTGCCGTAGAAATCGCCGGTGCTCATGTGCGCGACGTGCGACTTGGAGTCAGCAGCCCAGGCGCCCATTTTGTGCGGGTGCTTGCGTGCGTAGTTCTTGACCGACAGCGGGGCGCGACGGTCGGAGTTACCTTCGCGCAGAACCGGGTTCACGGCGCTGCCCTTGACCTTGTCGTAGCGAGCCTTGACGTCTTTGTCTGTGTCGCTGGTTACGGTTTCCGGGTAGTCCGGCAGTGCGTAGCCCTGAGCTTGCAATTCTTTGATCGCGGCTTGCAGTTGCGGAACCGAGGCGCTGATGTTCGGCAGCTTGATGATGTTGGCTTCAGGCGTAACGGCCAGTGCGCCCAGTTCGGCGAGGTGGTCGGCTACGGCTTTGTCGCCCAGTTGCTCGGGGAAGCTGGAAAGGATGCGCCCTGCAAGAGAGATATCGCGGGTTTCAACGGCGATATCAGCCGAGGCGGTGAACGCCTCTACGATAGGCAACAGTGAATAGGTGGCGAGGGCGGGAGCTTCGTCGGTGAAGGTATAGATGATCTTCGAGCGGGTGGGCATATTCGGATTAACTCTCTCTTCTTTGCTAAAGCGTGCGCAGAAACTCGAGGGCGCCGGGTAAGCGCGTTCGTTCAAAGTCATCC
>NZ_JBOIBY010000343.1:0-5754 GCF_050739655.1 Pseudomonas sp.
AATCTGATTTGATCAGCGAGGACATCCTCGCCTACCTGGGCCAGCACGAACGTAAAGAGCTGCTGCGCTTTCTGACCTGCGGTAACGTCGACGACGGCAAGAGCACCCTGATCGGGCGCCTGCTGCACGACTCCAAGATGATCTACGAAGATCACCTGGAAGCCATTACCCGCGATTCGAAAAAAGTCGGCACCACCGGTGAAGACATCGACCTGGCGTTGCTGGTCGACGGCCTGCAGGCCGAGCGTGAGCAGGGCATCACCATCGATGTCGCTTACCGCTATTTCTCCACCGCCAAGCGCAAATTCATCATCGCCGACACCCCCGGCCATGAGCAGTACACCCGCAACATGGCCACCGGTGCTTCCACCTGTGACCTGGCGATCATCCTGGTCGACGCCCGTTACGGCGTGCAGACCCAGACCCGTCGCCACAGCTTCATCGCCTCGTTGCTGGGCATCAAGCACATCGTTGTGGCCATCAACAAGATGGACCTCAAGGACTTCGACCAGGGCGTGTTCGAGTCGATCAAGGCCGACTACCTGCAGTTCGCCGAAGGCTTGAAGATGAAGCCGACCAGCATGCACTTCGTGCCGATGTCGGCGCTCAAGGGCGACAACGTGGTGAACAAGTCCGAGCGTTCGCCCTGGTACACCGGTCAGTCGCTGATGGAAATCCTCGAGACCGTGGAAGTGGCGGGCGATCGCAACTTCACCGACCTGCGTTTCCCGGTGCAGTACGTCAACCGTCCGAACCTGAACTTCCGTGGTTTCGCCGGTACGCTGGCCAGCGGCATCGTCAAGAAAGGCGACGAAGTCGTGGTGCTGCCGTCGGGCAAGAGCAGCCGCGTGAAGTCCATCGTCACCTTTGAAGGCGAACTGGAACATGCCGGTCCGGGTCAGGCTGTCACGCTGACCATGGAAGACGAAATCGACATCTCCCGTGGCGACCTGTTGGTCCACGCCGACAACGTGCCGCCGGTGACCGACAGCTTCGAAGCCATGCTGGTGTGGATGGCTGAAGAGCCGATGCTGCCGGGCAAGAAATACGACATCAAGCGCGCCACCAGTTACGTGCCGGGTTCCATCGCCAGCATCGTCAACAAGGTCGACGTGAACACCCTGGAAGAAGGTCCGGCCAGCGCGTTGCAGTTGAACGAAATCGGCAAGGTCAAGATCGCGCTCGATGCGCCGATTGCCCTCGACGGTTACGACAGCAACCGCACCACTGGCGCCTTCATCATCATCGACCGCTTGACCAACGGCACCGTTGGCGCCGGCATGATCGTCGCCCAGCCGCTGGCCCATGGCAGCTCCACGCACCACGGCAAACTGGCCCACGTCGCCACCGAAGAGCGCGCACAGCGCTTCGGCCAGCAACCGGCCACCGTGTTGTTCAGCGGCTTGTCGGGCGCGGGCAAAAGCACCCTGGCCTATGCGGTCGAGCGCAAGCTGTTCGACCTGGGCCGTGCGGTGTTCGTGCTCGATGGCCAGAACCTGCGTCACGACCTGAACAAAGGTCTGCCACAGGATCGCGCCGGGCGTACCGAAAACTGGCGTCGTGCCGCGCACGTTGCGCGTCAGTTCAACGAAGCCGGCCTGCTGACCCTGGCGGCGTTCGTTGCGCCGAGTGCCGAAGGTCGTGAACAGGCTCGGGAACTGATCGGCAAGGAACGTCTGCTGACGGTCTACGTCCAGGCTTCGCCAACGGTCTGCGCCGAGCGTGATCCGCAAGGCCTGTACGCGGCGGCTGGGGATAACATTCCGGGCGAATCCTTCCCGTACGACGTGCCGCTGGATGCCGACCTGGTCATCGACACCCAGTCCGTGTCGCTGGAAGAAGGCGTCAAGCAAGTGCTGGGTCTGCTGCGTGAGCGTGGCGTGATCTAAGCGTTAACCGGTAAAAAGAAACCCGTCGATGAGTGATCATCGGCGGGTTTTTTTTGTGTTCTTGAAAACGCCTTCGCTGGCAAGCCAGCTCCCACAGTTTTGAAGGTGTTCACAAAATTTGTGAGCGACGCGATCCCTGTAGGAGCTGGCTTGCCAGCGAAGAGGCCATTGCAGCCACATCACTTGCCGGGGCTGGATAAGTCCAATGCAAGCCGTGTAAGCAATCGGCAATTGCGCGTGAATTTTCAACGCTATTAGCGCTTGGGAAATGGACTACAGGAGTATCGGAAGCGGGTAAGTTATATTTATTAGCATAGAGAGATATTGTCCTTGGTAGATGCAAGGTAGAAGTCTATTCGGGTTTATGTTGGGTTGATTGCAAATAAGCAGATATCAAAATCAGGAGAAGTTCCTCCAGTGTGCGCGTTAATTATTCGGGGTGTGGCGTGTTGCGCCAAAGAGTGTGTAATAGCGCAGTTTTGATCGACCCAGATAATACTCAAGTCTTAGATGCATAATGTTGTTGATTAACGTTCGTGGGGGGGTATGCGTATAAAAGATTTATATATCCCTCCTGGGTATGTTGCGGGTGTGGGTGAAGTTGTTTTTTGTGTAATTGTATTTTTTTCCTGGTTTTTGCAACGGCTTATATGCTCGGCGACGTAAAGGAGATCCCTTCCTTGCCAGAAAGTCTGGTTATGGAGAGTGCTTACATATACAGAGATGTTTCGCAGTCAAAGAATGACTCATATTTGTATCTGAAGGTCGGGTTGGGTGATGATGCGTATAATTACACTATTGTGGCTCGTAGTAGTGATCTTCGGCATTTGGATTTGAGGAAGTCAAGAAAGCTGTGGGTCGCTGTAGACTCTGATCGGAGTAAGCGGTTTGTTTGGTGGGTTTATGATTTTGATAACAAGTTTATTATCAGTCGTAAAGAGATATTGGGTTGGGTAAGGCGCTACAATAGTGGGAGCTATTTTGTGGCGATTTTGGGGGCTGTTTCGTCCTTGTATTTGCTTCTGATAATTGTTCGAAACGGAGTTTGGAATAGAGTTGTAGCGAAAAGGAAAGCGCATGAAAGTCGAGCGGATTGATAATGAGATATATGTAGTTGACGATTTCCTCACGGAAAGTGAAGAGATTGGTATAAATCTTCAGCTTAAGGGGGCTGTCTGGAGATACAACTGGCCGAATTATGAAGAACTCCCCTTCGTTAGACCCTGTTGGCACGTCTTTATTGCGGGTAAAGGATCGTCCTGATCGGCAGTCCTGTTTAGAAGAATTGAACAGTAATGAGTCATGGCGTTTTCTGATCGGTTTTTGGGAGCGATTTTCAGACTTACATAATTTTAACATGACATTATTAGGTGTTTATGCAAACGGGCAGACGTTCGGGCAGGACACCATTATTCACCGTGATAACAAGACGCACCCAGGATTTACCGTGATCGTTTTCTGTAACGAGTACTGGCCGACGTCCTGGGGAGGGGAGCTCGTTTTCTACGATGATAATAAAGAAAATATCGTCAAGGCAGTTCTGCCGAAGTCTCGTCGCGTAGTGATATTCGATGGACGAATTCCACATGCTGCGAGATCACCTTCCGTGAAGTGTGATCAGGTAAGAATGACACTTGTATTTAAAACTGTGATCAAGGAGTAATATATGGCCGGGAAAGCTGAAATATTTTTAGGTGTCGTGAGTGATGGTGTAACTGTAGGCTCGGGCGCAACTGCGATATCAGACCAGTTCTTGGTTAATGGGGATGGGATGGTGTTGTTGAATCAAACAGCGCAAACCGGTGCTGTAATAGCGAGCGTGACGTCAGTCACTAAACTGGCAGGTCCCTATGTTCCAATTGTGAGTATGCCAGCCAATATGGTTGCAGGTACGATTACTTTTCTAAAGATTGGGGTGGATATTAGGGAAGGGGCCGGTTTTCAAAGGGGTGATGTTATTAGTCTTGTCGGGAATGTTGCAGGTGTGATTGCTCCCATGGCTGTTTTGGGAGCCGCACCGTTCCTAGTCGTTGGTAGTGCAAGTGTTGTATCAATAGCAGCTGGTCTGTATTCTATTCGTGAATCAAAAGCGTTTGAAAGTTTAGCGATGAATGCTACGAACTTCTTTAAAGGTAACGCTTTGGATAGCTATCTTGACTATGTCTGGGCGCCCGATATGAATCTTGTGCATAGAGACATCCTGGGAGCGTCATACAACAATTATATGCTTTCATTTAATTGGTCGCCTGAGACCGGGGAGTTGGTGCCTTCGGCATTTTATACAGTCAGTGAAAATAGTGGGGGTTGGGGGGTTGTTCCGCCCACAAATCCGGTGTTTCCGGTTCCTCCTCCCGAGATAGTTCCAGTAGTTACCATCGGTCCTCTTGAGTTTGGCAATGAAAATGCTGGCAAGGACGATAACGGTGATGAGTATGGATGCTGTACTGGGGGAAGTGATGGTTATGTGTAGCGAAACCCATATATAAGTTATCTATCCCTCATTTTTTTCTTCAGATTTTCAGTAAAAACCAACTAGATATTCGACAGTCTTAAGCGCCAAGCCCGAGTCAGGCTGAACTTAAGAGTGCGCTGGTGAGTGGGTAATCGTCAGCTTCATCGCTTGGAACTGAGTTCCGTTTCGCTGGAAGAAGGCGTCAAGCAAGTGCTGGGTCTGCTGCGTGAGCGTGGCGCGATCTAAGCGTTAGCCGGTAAAAAGAAACCCGCCGATGAGTGATCATCGGCGGTTTTTTTTGTGTCTGGTAATCAGTCAAAACAAACACTAAACCTGTGGGAGCGAGCTTGCTCGCTCCCACAAGGGATTAGTGTTTGCCTGGGAATTCGTGGTGCAGCTGTTCCAGTAATGCATCCTTGTCCAGCCACAACTGGTTGATCCAGCCCTGAAACTGCAGGCGGTACTCACCATCCTGATCGTAGTTCTTGCCAATGAACTGTGGCGGAATCCTCAGCTCTTCAAAGTGCACCACCACGTCCGCTACGTTCCCGCACAACAAATCCCAAAAGCCGGGACGCCCGGCGGGGTAGTGGATGGTGACGTTGACCAGGGATTCAAGCTGCTCGCCCATCGCATCCAGCACAAAGGCGATGCCGCCTGCCTTGGCCTTGAGCAGGTACTTGAAGGGTGACTGCTGTTGCTTGTGCTTGCCCTCGGTGAAGCGCGTGCCTTCGACGAAGTTGAAAATGCCCACCGGGTTGTCGCGGAATTTCGCACAGGTCTTGCGGGTGGTTTCCAGGTCCTTGCCTTTCTTTTCCGGATGCTTCTCCAGATACGCCTTGGAGTAGCGCTTCATGAACGGAAAGCCCAACGCCCACCATGCCAGACCGATCACCGGAACCCAGATCAGCTCCTGCTTGAGAAAGAACTTCAGCGGTTGAATGCGTCGGTTGAGCACATATTGCAGCACCAGAATGTCGACCCAGCTCTGGTGGTTGCTGGTGATCAGGTACGAGTGCTGGTAGTCGAGGCCTTGCAGGCCGCTGATGTGCCAGCGGGTGCGACGGACCAGGCTCATCCAGCCTTTGTTGATGCTGATCCAGGCTTCATGGGTATGGCTCATCAGCCAGCGTGCGATGCGCTGGGTGAGGGCGAACGGCAATACCTTGACCAGCGCAACGCAGAACAGGAACGAGCAGAGCAGTATCGTGTTCATCGCCAACAGCAGCGCGGCGATCACGCCGCGCAACGGGGCGGGGAGGAAGTCCAGCATTTACACATCCATAGGTCGGTTGGCGGCTTGAATCGCGGTCAGGGCGATGGTGTAGACGATGTCATCGACCTGCGCGCCGCGCGGCAAATCGTTCACCGGTTTGCGCAGGCCTTGCAGCATCGGCCCGAGGCTGACGCAGT
>NZ_JBOIBY010000344.1:0-7505 GCF_050739655.1 Pseudomonas sp.
GCAAGCTCGCTCCTACAGTTGACCTTCATCGCTTAACTGACTGGCATTAGGGCAAGCCCGCTCCCACAGGTTCAGTGTTGTTCCCGCTATTGGCATCCATCTCCCCAACCCCATACCAAGGAACTAGAAATCTCCACATTGCGGCCAATTGTTGTCCAGGTGGCGGCGCTCAAGAATCTGCACCAGACCGGAAAAATTTTCCGGGCATAACAAAAATTGCAGAGGAAGCCGTCATGACTCAACCCGCACGTCGCCAGCCCTTCGTCCTGAGCCTGCTGCTCAGTGCCATGCTGTTGTCCGGCCAGGCGCTGGCCGGCGTTTCCGACCAGGACATTCTCCAGGACCCGAAGAACCCGGAGCAGGTGGTCACCAATGGCCTGGGCGTCCAGGGACAACGCTACAGCCCGCTGGACATTCTCAATGTCGACAACGTCAAGGAGCTGCGTCCGGCCTGGGCATTCTCCTTCGGCGGTGAAAAGCAGCGCGGCCAGCAGGCGCAGCCGATGGTCAAGGACGGCGTGATGTACATGACCGGCTCCTACTCACGGGTGTTCGCCGTGGACGCACGCACAGGCAAGAAACTCTGGCAGTACGACGCACGCCTGCCGGACGACATTCGCCCTTGCTGCGACGTGATCAACCGTGGAGTCGCCTTGTATGGTGACCTGGTGTTCTTCGGCACCCTCGATGCCAAGCTCGTGGCCCTGAACAAGGACACCGGCAAGGTGGTCTGGAGCAAGAAAGTCGCCGACCACAAGGAAGGCTATTCGATCAGCGCCGCGCCACTGGTGATCAACGGCAAGCTGATTACCGGCGTGGCCGGTGGCGAATTCGGCGTGGTGGGCAAGATCGAAGCCTACGACCCGAAAAATGGTGACCTGTTGTGGACCCGGCCGACGGTCGAAGGCCACATGGGCTACGTCTACAAGGACGGCAAGTCCGTGGAAAACGGCATCTCCGGCGGCGAGGCGGGCAAGACCTGGCCAGGCGATCTCTGGAAAACCGGCGGCGCGGCCCCTTGGCTTGGCGGCTATTACGACCCGGAAACCAACCTGCTGCTATTCGGGACCGGTAACCCGGCGCCGTGGAACTCGCACCTGCGGCCTGGCGACAACCTCTACTCGTCGTCGCGCCTGGCGCTCAATCCGGACGACGGCACCATCAAGTGGCACTTCCAGAGCACGCCCCACGACGGTTGGGACTACGACGGCGTAAACGAGCTGGTGTCGTTCAACTATTCCGAAGGCGGCAAGGAAATCAAGGCGGCGGCCACCGCCGACCGCAACGGTTTCTTCTACGTGCTGGACCGCACCAACGGCAAATTCATCCGCGGCTTCCCGTTCGTGGACAAGATCACCTGGGCTACCGGCCTGGATAAGAACGGCCGTCCGATCTACAACGAAGCCAGCCGTCCCGGCGCGCCGGGTTCCGAAGTCAAGGGCAGCTCGGTGTTCGTGGCGCCGGCGTTCCTTGGCGCGAAGAACTGGATGCCGATGGCCTACAACAAGGACACCGGGCTGTTCTATGTGCCGTCCAACGAATGGGGCATGGACATCTGGAACGAAGGTATCGCCTACAAGAAAGGCGCGGCGTTCCTCGGTGCCGGTTTCACCATCAAGCCGTTGAACGAGGACTACATCGGCGTGCTGCGTGCGATCGATCCGAAAACCGGCAAGGAAGTCTGGCGCCACAAGAACTACGCGCCGTTGTGGGGCGGGGTACTGACCACCAAGGGCAACCTGGTGTTCACGGGCACGCCGGAAGGTTTCCTGCAGGCGTTCAATGCCAAGACCGGTGAAAAGGTCTGGGAATTCCAGACCGGTTCCGGCGTGCTCGGCTCGCCCGTGACCTGGGAAATGGACGGCGAACAGTACGTCTCGGTGCTCTCCGGCTGGGGCGGCGCCGTACCGCTGTGGGGCGGCGAAGTGGCCAAGCGCGTGAAGGACTTCAACCAGGGCGGCATGCTCTGGACCTTCAAGCTGCCCAAAGACCTGGTGGCCAAGCACTGACTTAGTCGCGCAATGATCATTCCCACGCACTGACTTAGTCGCTCAATGATCGTTCCCACGCTCCGCGTGGGAATGCAGCCAGGGACGCTCTGCGTCCCCTCCGGAGCTGGAACGCGGAGCGTCCCTTGAGGCGTTACCACGCAGAGCGTGGGAACGATCACAAGCCAGATCCTACAAAGAACGAATTTTATCGCCTGTCGCTACGGCAGGCTTCGACCCAGACAGAGGCCTCATCATGATCTACGCCCAACCCGGAACACCCGGCGCCGTCGTTTCCTTCAAACCACGCTACGGCAACTTCATCGGCGGCGAATTCGTCGCGCCGATCAATGGCGAGTACTTCACCAATACCTCGCCTGTGAACGGCGAAGTGATTGCCGAGTTCCCGCGCTCCAGTGCCGCCGACGTCGACAAGGCGCTGGACGCCGCCCATGCCGCCGCCGATGCCTGGGGCAAGACCTCGGCGCAGGACCGCTCGCTGGTGCTGCTGAAAATCGCCGATCGCATCGAACAGAACCTGGAGATCCTCGCCGTCACCGAAACCTGGGACAACGGTAAGGCCGTGCGTGAGACCCTGAACGCCGACGTGCCGTTGGCGGCCGACCATTTCCGTTACTTCGCCGGCTGCATCCGCGCCCAGGAGGGCGGCGCCGCCGAGATCAACGAGCTCACCACCGCCTATCACTTCCACGAGCCGTTGGGCGTGGTCGGGCAGATCATTCCGTGGAACTTCCCGCTACTGATGGCCGCCTGGAAACTCGCGCCAGCCCTGGCTGCCGGTAACTGCATCGTGCTCAAGCCGGCGGAGCAGACGCCGCTGTCGATCATGGTCTTCGCTGAACTGATCGCCGACTTGCTGCCGGCAGGTGTGCTGAACATCGTCCAGGGTTTCGGTCGCGAAGCCGGCGAGGCGCTGGCCACCAGCAAGCGCATCGCCAAGATCGCCTTCACCGGCTCCACCCCGGTGGGCGCGCACATCATGCATTGCGCCGCCGAGAACATCATTCCCAGTACCGTGGAGCTGGGCGGCAAGTCGCCGAACATCTTCTTCGAGGACATCATGAACGCCGAGCCTGCGTTCATCGAGAAAGCCGCCGAAGGCCTGGTGTTGGCGTTCTTCAACCAGGGCGAAGTCTGCACCTGTCCATCCCGGGCACTGGTGCAGGAATCGATCTACGAACCCTTCATGGCCGAGGTGATGAAGAAGATCGTCAAGATCAAGCGCGGCAATCCGCTGGACACCGAAACCATGGTCGGCGCCCAGGCGTCGCAGCAGCAGTACGACAAGATCCTTTCGTACCTGAACATTGCCCAGGAGGAGGGCGCGCAACTGTTGACCGGTGGCGCGGCTGAACGCCTGGAGGGCGACTTGTCCAGCGGTTATTACATCCAGCCGACCTTGCTCAAGGGCACCAACAAGATGCGCGTGTTCCAGGAAGAAATCTTTGGCCCGGTGGTGGGCGTGACCACCTTCAAGGACGAAGCCGAAGCCCTGGCCATCGCCAACGACACCGAGTTCGGCCTCGGCGCCGGCCTCTGGACCCGCGACATCAACCGCGCCTACCGCATGGGCCGGGCGATCAAGGCCGGGCGCGTGTGGACCAACTGCTACCACCTGTACCCGGCGCATGCCGCGTTCGGTGGCTACAAGAAGTCCGGTGTCGGGCGCGAGAACCACAAGATGATGCTCGATCACTATCAGCAGACCAAGAACCTGCTGGTGAGCTACGACATCAATCCGTTGGGGTTCTTCTAATTCCTTAAACATGACGCTAAACCTGTGGGAGCGGGCTTGCCCGCGATGGGGCCAGCACATTCAACATTGATGTTGAATGTGAGACCGCTATCGCGGGCAAGCCCGCTCCCACAGGATTGATGGTGTTGCTGAAAATCGAATAAACACCCCCTACCAACGCACCCCCGAACCTCCTTCGAAAGTAGCATTCGGGCGTCGGATGCCCCGTGCATTAATGGTGCTACCGGAATCACCCGGCACAAGAAGAGGAATGACCCATGTGGACTAAACCGGCGTTTACCGATCTGCGCATTGGCTTCGAAGTGACGATGTATTTCGCCAACCGTTGATTGATCACCCGGCCAGCCGCGGCGCTGGCCGGGCCTGCCTTCTGGAGCATTGCCCATGCACATCCGCGTTCTTGGCTCCGCCGCTGGCGGTGGTTTTCCGCAGTGGAACTGCAACTGCCGGCAATGCACCGGCGTGCGCAATGGCAGCCTGCGCGCACAACGGCGCACACAGTCGTCGATCGCCCTGAGCGACAACGGCCTGGAGTGGGTGCTGTGCAATGCTTCCCCGGACATCCGGGCGCAACTCGAGAGTTTTGCGCCGCTTCAACCGGCACGTCGGCTACGTGACAGCGCCATTGCCGGCGTGGTGTTGATGGACAGCCAGATCGATCATTGCACCGGCCTCTTGAGCCTGCGCGAAGGCTGCCCGCATCAGGTGTGGTGCACCGAGCGGGTGCATCAGGACCTCAGCAGCGGCTTCCCGTTGTTCACCATGCTCAGCCACTGGAACGGCGGCTTGCAGTGGCAACCTGTCAGTTTGAATCGCGAGCCGTTCCGGATTCCGGGCTGCTACCACCTGCGGTTTTGTGCCATTCCACTGATCAGCAACGCGCCACCGTATTCACCCAATCGCGGCAACCCGCAGCCAGGCGACAACATCGGGCTGTTCATCGAAGACCAGCGCAGCGGCGCCTCACTGTTCTACGCGCCGGGGTTGGGGCAGGTTGACGACGAAGTGCTGGGCTGGATGCAGCGCGCCGATTGCCTGCTGCTGGACGGCACCCTGTGGCGCGACGACGAGATGCGTCAGTGCGAAGTCGGCCAGAGCCTGGGCAGTGAAATGGGCCACCTGGCGCAAAGCGGGCCCGGCGGCATGCTCGAAGTGCTGGAAGATTTTCCCCGCCAGCGCAAGGTGCTGATTCACATCAACAACACCAATCCGATCCTTGATGAAGACTCGGCAGAGCGGGCGCTGCTGGTGCGGCGGGGGATCGAGGTGGCGTATGACGGTATGAGTATTGTCTTGTAAGACGCCGAGACCGCTGCGCGGTCTATCGCCAGCAGGCTGGCTCCCACAGGGGATCTGTGGTGAACACAATATTGAAGACACACCACAACCATGTGGGAGCCAGCCTGCTGGCGATAGGGCCGGCACAGTCAGCAAAGATTCCAACCGGCAGTTTCCTGGAGAACAACAATGACCAACACTCCAATGTCCCCCACCGAATTCGAAACCGCCCTGCGCGCCAAGGGCGCCTACTACCACATCCATCACCCGTACCACGTGGCGATGTACGAAGGCCGGGCCAGCCGCGAGCAGATCCAGGGTTGGGTCGCCAACCGGTTCTACTATCAGGTCAACATCCCGCTCAAAGACGCCGCAATCCTGGCCAACTGCCCGGACCGTGAGATCCGCCGCGAGTGGATTCAGCGCCTGCTGGACCACGACGGCGCTCCCGGCAGCGAGGGCGGTATTGAAGCCTGGCTGCGCCTGGGCGAAGCGGTGGGGTTGGATCGCGAACAAATTCTTTCTCAGGAGCTGGTGCTGCCCGGCGTACGCTTTGCGGTAGACGCCTACGTCAATTTCGCCCGCCGCGCCAGTTGGCAGGAGGCGGCCAGCAGCTCCCTGACCGAGCTGTTCGCGCCGCAGATCCACCAATCGCGCCTAGACAGTTGGCCGCAGCATTACCCGTGGATCGACCCGGCCGGCTACGAGTATTTCCGCACGCGCCTGGGCCAGGCCCGGCGTGATGTCGAGCACGGCTTGCGCATTACCCTTGCCCATTACCAAACCCTGGAGGCCCAGCAACGCATGCAGCAGATCCTGCAATTCAAACTCGACGTGCTGTGGACCATGCTCGACGCCATGAGCATGGCCTATGAGCTGCAACGCCCGCCTTATCACACGGTCACCCGCGACAATGTCTGGCATCGGGGGATCGTTCTGTGAGCCTGATTGATCGCGAGCAGTCACCGTCGTTGCGCCGGGGTTTTCGCCTGCAATGGGAACCGCGCCAGGATTGTCACGTGCTGCTGTACCCCGAGGGCATGATCAAGCTCAACGCCAGTGCCGGGCAGATTCTCGATCTGCTGGACGGCCAGCGCAGCGTTGCGACGATCATCGAGCGACTGAACGCGAGTTTTCCCGGTGTGCCGGGTATCGACGAGGACGTGCTGGCGTTTCTGGAGGTGGCCCATGCGCAATTCTGGATCGAGTGACACATTGCCGGGGCCGCCGTTATGGCTGCTCGCCGAGCTGACCTACCGCTGCCCACTGCAATGCCCGTACTGCTCCAACCCGCTGGACTTCGCCCGGCACGGCGAGGAATTGAGCACCGAGGAGTGGATTCGTGTGTTCCGCGAAGCGCGGGAGATGGGCGCGGCACAGCTTGGGTTTTCCGGTGGCGAGCCGTTGGTGCGCCAGGACCTGGCGCAGTTGATCAAGGCCGCGCGGGACATGGGTTACTACACCAACCTGATCACCTCGGGCATCGGCCTCACCGAGCAGAAGGTGCGCGATTTCAAGGTCGCCGGGCTCGATCACATCCAGATCAGTTTCCAGGCCGCCGATGAAGCGGTGAACAACATGCTCGCCGGTTCCCGCAAGGCCTTTGCGCAGAAACTGGCCATGGCCAGGGCCGTCAAGGCGCAGGGTTATCCGATGGTGCTGAACTTCGTCACCCACCGGCACAACATCGACAATATCGACCGCATCATCGATCTGTGCCTGGAGCTGGAAGCGGATTTCGTCGAGTTGGCCACCTGCCAGTTCTATGGCTGGGCCGAACTCAACCGCGTTGGGCTGTTGCCGACCCGCGAGCAATTGCAACGCGCCGAACGCATTACCAACGAGTATCGCCAACGTCTCGAAGCCCAGGGACATCCGTGCAAGCTGATCTTCGTGACCCCGGACTACTACGAGGAACGCCCCAAGACCTGTATGAACGGCTGGGCCAATCTGTTCCTCGACATCACCCCGGATGGCACGGCATTGCCCTGCCACAGCGCCCGGCAATTGCCGGTGCAGTTTCCCAATGTGCGCGAGCACAGCATCGAGCACATCTGGAATGACTCGTTTGGCTTCAACCGATTTCGTGGCGATGAGTGGATGAAGGAACCGTGCCGCTCCTGCGATGAAAAGCACAAGGACCTGGGAGGCTGCCGCTGCCAGGCTTTCATGCTCACCGGTGACGCGGCCAATGCCGACCCGGTGTGCGCCAAATCGCCCCATCATGGTGTGATTCTCAAGGCCCGGGAAGAAGCCGAGGCGCCGGGGCAGGGCATGGAGCACCTGACGCAGCGCAATGAGAAGGCTTCACAATTGATCTACCGCGGCTAGACCACACCACACAAACCTGTGGGAACTGCAGTGAATGATCGTTCCCACGCTCTGCGTGGGAATGCAGCCCGGGACGCTCTGCGTCCCAATCAGGAGCCGAACGCGGAGCGTCCGTTGAGGCGTTCCCACGC
>NZ_JBOIBY010000345.1:0-39158 GCF_050739655.1 Pseudomonas sp.
TGAAACTCCTGCGGATCTTCGCGCGCCTCAGGGTCCTGTCCATCCAAGTGAACGAGGATTACTCGCTCACCACCACCGTGGCGCTCAAAGAACAAAGGAGACTCCTATCAGGCGTTACCTGGCTCAGCGTCACCTGCTTCGGATTCGGATGCGCTAGGCAGACGAATTGGACGAACCGGCACCACTGTAGAGATAGCGTGTTTGTAAACCATTTGGCTCACGGTGTTTTTCAGCAGGATAACGAACTGGTCGAATGACTCGATCGTGCCTTGCAGTTTGATACCGTTGACCAGGTAGATGGAAACCCCAACTTTCTCTTTACGTAAAGTATTCAAGTAAGGGTCTTGTAGCGAATGCCCTTTTGACATGTGCCGCACTCCTTTAAGGATTCAATATAAAAAATAGGTAATCAGATGGCTTTGGCCGCCCCACCCCCAAGGATAGACGGCAATTGCAAGGACTCAGCTCAATATGGAGATGGCCCCAAGGTATTTCAAGGCGCGCGGCAGATTGTCGCGATCCAGGCTGTCCAGCCAGTGTAAATCAGCCCAACTGCGCAACCAGGTAAACTGGCGCTTTGCCAATTGGCGCGTGGCAATAATCCCCCGCTCCTGCATCTCGGCTGACGTCAGCTTGCCATCCAGGTAATCCCAGACTTGTCGGTAGCCTACTGCACGTATAGACGGCAACCCGGCATGCAGGTCACTTCGCTTACGCAGGGCTACGACCTCGTCAATGAATCCCTGTTCCAACATCAAAGTGAATCTTTGTTTAATTCGCTCGTGCAGTACCTGGCGATTTGCCGGGGCAATAGCCAAGTTCGCGACAGTATAGGGCAATTGTTGCCGTCCGGACGCGGCTGCTTCAGTACTTTGCGCAGATTGTTGCAAACGAAGTGCGGTCATGCTTTGACCACTGACGCGATAAACTTCCAGCGCGCGACTAAGTCGCTGTGGATCGTTCGGATGTATCCGCGCGGCGGAAACCGGATCGATTGCCGCCAACTGGTCGTGCAAGGCCTGCCAGCCAAGGCGCGCAGCCTCTTCTTCGATTTGCGCGCGGACCTCGGGATCGGCTGCGGGCATTTCTGCCAGGCCTTCGAGCAAAGCCTTGTAGTAGAGCATCGTGCCGCCTACCAACAGCGGAATTTTTCCCCGCGCGGTGATATCGGCCATGGCCTCAAGGGCGTCACGGCGAAAATCAGCGGCTGAATAGCTTTCGGCCGGGTCAAGAATATCGATCAGTCGGTGGGGATATTGCGCCAACAGTTCTTTGGAAGGCTTGGCGGTGCCAATGTCCATGCCACGGTAAACCAACGCCGAATCGACGCTGATCAGCTCGCAAGGCAGGACTTTGGTGAGCTCGATGGCCAGGTCGGTCTTGCCGGCAGCTGTCGGCCCCATCAGGAAAATCGCAGGAGGGAGCTGGCTCATCAACGACCGCGCAAAAACAGTTTGTCCAGATCGTCCAGACCCAATTGGGTCCAAGTCGGTCGGCCATGGTTGCATTGACCGCTGCGCTCGGTATTTTCCATGTCACGCAGCAGACCGTTCATTTCCGGCAGGGCCAGACGCCGATTCGCGCGAACCGCGCCGTGGCAAGCCATGGTCCCGAGCAGCTCGTTCACGTGCGCCTGAATGCGATCGCTGGTGCCGTACTCCATCAGGTCAGCCAGAACATCGGCGACCAACCGGTTGGCTTCGGCCTGCTTGAGCAGTGCCGGAATTTGCCGAATCGCCAGGGTTTCAGGGCCCAGACGCTGCAATTCAAAGCCCAGACGCTGGAACCAGGCGACATGCTCTTCCGCACAATCGGCTTCGCGCTGACTGACCGCCAAAGACTCAGGCACCAGCAGCGGCTGGCCGCTCAAGCCCTCGCTGGCCATGGCGACCTTCAGGCGCTCGTACATGATCCGCTCATGCGCCGCGTGCATGTCCACCAGGACCAGGCCCTGGGCATTTTCTGAAAGGATGTAGATACCCTTGAGCTGTGCCAGCGCATAGCCGAGCGGCGGGATATCGTCCTGCCCGGCAGGCAGCGCGACCGCATTGGCTTCGGGCAGCGGCGCGAAAAACTCGCGATAGGCCGCCTGCGCTTCAGCCGCCGGAACAGCGGACTGCGGACGTGGGGTGTATTGATACTGATAACCCCCACCCGCGCCCGAACTTGCAGGTGTATTGAACGCAGGTTGAGGCTGAGGCTGCTCCAGCAGCGCATTGGCTGCCAGACGCATTTCACCTTGGGGCCCGAATTCACCCGCCTCAAGACCTGTGGGCCGCACGATGGCCGTCGCTACCGGTGCCGCCAGATGGTCGTCCGGTCGAACATCACCTAACGCCCGGTGCAGGGTGCCATACAGGAAATCGTGGACCATGCGCCCCTCGCGGAAGCGCACTTCGTGCTTGGTCGGGTGCACGTTGACGTCGACCCCGGTTGGATCGACCTCAAAAAACAGCACAAATGTCGGATGACGGCCATTGAACAGGACATCGCGATAGGCTTGGCGCACCGCATGGGCCACCAGCTTGTCGCGCACGGCACGGCCGTTGACGAAGAAATATTGCAAATCCGCCTGGCTACGGTTGAAGGTCGGCAACCCGACCCAACCCCACAGGTGCAAGCCATTGCGCTCGATTTCGATCGGCAGTGCCTGTTCCAGGAAACCCGGACCGCAGATTGCCGACACGCGCCGGGCACGGGCTGCGTCGTCATGAGCCTCATGCAGGCTGAGGATGGTCTTGCCGTTGTGCCGCAGGTGGAACGCGACATCAAAACGCGCCAAGGCCAGACGTCGGATGACTTCTTGCAGGTGATCGAATTCGGTTTTTTCGGACTTGAGAAACTTGCGCCGCGCCGGGGTATTGAAGAACAGGTCGCGCACTTCGACCGACGTGCCCACCGGATGGGCCGCAGGTTGTACGCGGGGGGCCATGTCGCGGCCTTCGGTTTCCACCTGCCAGGCCTGATCGGCATCGCGGGTGCGAGAGGTCAGGGTCAGGCGCGACACGGAGCTGACCGACGCCAGCGCCTCACCACGAAAGCCCAGGCTCATCACCTGCTCGAGATCTTCCAGATTGCGGATTTTGCTGGTGGCGTGACGGGCCAGGGCCAGCGGCAGGTCATCGGCAGAGATGCCGCTGCCATCGTCACGCACCCGCAGCAGCTTGACGCCACCCAGCTCGACGTCGACATCGATGCGTTTAGCGCCAGAATCGAGGCTGTTTTCCAGCAGTTCCTTGATCACCGACGCCGGACGTTCGACCACCTCACCGGCGGCAATCTGGTTCGCCAGTCGCGGGCTGAGCAGCTCGATGCGAGCGCTGCTTTTCTCGACCTGGTTCATTCCTTGGCCGCCAGTTCAGTGCCCGGGATGGTCAGGTGTTGACCAATCTTGAGTTCGTCACTCGCCAGGTTGTTGGCGCTGCGCAAAGCGGCTGGCGACACCTGGTAGCGTACGGCGATCATCGCCAGGGTTTCGCCCGGACTCACCCGGTGGTCACGGGGACCTTGAGCGATCTTTCCGGAATCACGAAGCCAGGCGATGTAGGTGCCCGGTGGCGGGTTTTGCTGGAAGAACTGGCGCACGCCGCCGCTAATGGAGCGCGCCAGCGCCTGCTGGTGGCTCGAAGCAGCCAGTTTCGACGCTTCGTTGGCGTTGGAGATGAACCCGGTTTCAACCAGGATCGACGGAATGTCCGGCGACTTCAACACCATGAACCCGGCTTGCTCAACCCGCTGCTTGTGCAGTGGCGTGACCCGACCAATGTTGCTCAAGACTTTCTGGCCGACGTTCAGGCTGGAAGTGAGGGATGCGGTCATCGACAGATCCAGCAGCACGCCGGCCAGCATACGGTCCTTATCGTCGAGACTGACGTTGCCGGCGCCACCGATCAGGTCGGAGCGGTTTTCGCTGTCGGCCAACCAACGGGCGGTCTCGGAGGTGGCGCCACGATCAGACAAGGCAAACACCGAGGCACCGAAAGCGGCGGCCGAAGGCGCGGCGTCGGCGTGAATCGAAACAAACAGGTCGGCACCCTTCTTGCGCGCGATTTCAGTACGGCCACGCAGTGGAATGAAGTAGTCGCCGGTACGGGTCAGTTCAGCACGGAAGCCTTTCATGCCGTTGACCTGACGTTGGGTTTCGCGGGCAATCTGCAACACCACGTCTTTTTCGCGTTGACCACGAGAGCCGGAAGCGCCCGGGTCTTCACCACCGTGACCGGCATCGATCACAACAATGATGTCGCGCTTGCCAGCGGGTGCTGGTGGCAACTTGATTGCGGGCTCGGCAGGGGTGACCGGTACGGCCGGCACCGTGGCGACCGACGGCGTCGGCGTTGGAGGCGGCGCGGCATCGGCGGGGTTATCGAACAGGTCGACCACCAGTCGGTTGCCATACTGGGCGTTGGGGGCCAGAGAAAAGCTTTTCGGCGTGACAGCCTTTTTCAGGTCGATGACCACCCGCAGATCGGTCGGCGTGCGCTGAGCTGAGCGCATGGCGGTGATCGGGGTGTTCGCGGTGTTGACGTTCAACGGCGCACCGAGGGACGCGCCATTGATGTCGATGACCAGGCGATCCGGGGCTGCCAGGGTAAAGACGCTGTGCTGCACCGGACCGGTCAGGTCAAACACAAGTCGCGTGTTGTCCGGCGCCCGCCACAGGCGAACACTGTTGACCTTCGTTTCGGCCACAGCGTCGACGGTTACCGCCAAAAACAACATTCCTACGGCAGCAACCAACGCGCGAAAGCGCATACCTAACCCCATCATCTATATGGATTCCAATGCCAAATCGGCACACCAGGAATCGCCACGCGACCCCTGGGATAAAATTTTCAGCGAACGTCCGCTGTCTTGCGGGCTAATGGTAATGGTCAGGTCGGGCTTTGGCAAAAAGCCTGCACCTTTATCGGGCCACTCGATGAGGCACAGAGCGTCGTCTTCGAAGTAGTCGCGGATGCCCAGGAATTCCAACTCTTCCGGATCGACCAAACGGTACAAGTCAAAATGGAAGGCGCGAACGCCACCGATTTCGTAGGGTTCGACCAACGTAAAGGTCGGACTCTTCACCGCCCCGGCATGGCCCAGGCCGCGGATGATGCCTCGTGACAGCGTGGTTTTACCCATCCCGAGATTCCCTTCAAGGAAGATCAGGCCATGCCCCCCGGTGATACGGGCGATGCGTGCGCCAAAGTCGCTCATGGCCTGCTCATCAGCCAGGTACAGGGTTACTTCAGACACGGTGTTTGCTCCTCCAACAACTGACGAATGGCTGGTATCAGATCACTGGCCGCCAGCCCACGGCCGAATTTACCTTGTTGCTCACCGGCGTTGGCGTGCAGCCATACCCCGAGACAGGCCGCATCGAACGCTGCCATACCCTGGGCCAACAACGCGCCAATCAAACCGGCCAACACATCGCCCAGGCCGGCAGTGGCCATCGCCGGATGGCCTTGATGACACACAGCCAGCCGTCCGTCGGGACAAGCGATCAAACTTCCGGCACCCTTGAGCACGACCACTGCTGTATATTTTTTGCTCAAGGCATGTGCCGCCGCAGGTCGATCGGCCTGAACCTGCGCGGTGCTGACTCCCAGCAATCGTGCCGCTTCGCCAGGATGCGGTGTGATCACGCAATCCTTGGGCAATTTCACATGCTCCTGCGCCAGCAGGTTCAGCGCATCGGCGTCCCAGACTTGCGGCAGCGACGCGCTGGCGGCTACCGACAAAAGACCACGCCCCCAGGCCGCTTGACCCAGGCCAGGTCCGACCACCAATACGGAAACCTTTTCCAGCAACTCCATCAACTGATTGGCTGATGAGGTACCCAGCACCATCGCCTCGGGGATTCTCGCCAGAGCAGCAGGCACATGTTCGCTACGGGTGGCCACCGAGACCATGCCCGCACCGCTGCGCAGTGCACTTTGCGCGCTCAGCAGGATCGCACCACCCAAACCGCGATCGCCTCCAATCAGCAGCACGTGTCCAAATTTGCCTTTATGGGAAGTGGGAGCCCGTGAAGCCAATCGCGGCAGATTGCCAGCCGTCAGGCGCAGGGCACTGGTCGGCGCCGCCTCAAGGAGCAGCGGATCGGCGTGCAAATCATTGAAAACCAGCTCACCCACCCCATCCGCTGCATCGCCCGTGAACAACCCCAACTTCATACCGATGAACGTCACCGTCAGGTCGGCACGTACAGCATGACCGAGCACTCGCCCCGTATCGGCGCACAAGCCTGACGGGATATCCACCGCCACAACCGGCAACCCGCTCCCATTGATGGCGGTGATAGCGCTGACGTACGGCTCGCGCACTTCGCCAATCAAGCCAGTGCCGAGCAAGGCGTCCAGCACGATGCCACGCCATTGGGACTGAGCCATCCAGGACTCGATCGAGACTTTTTCAGACAGCGCTTCGGCGTACGCCAGTGCCGCATCCCCCTGCAAACGCTGCGGATCCCCCACCGCCAACACCCGCACCTTCCATCCGGCGCGTCGGGCCAACACAGCTACCAGATAACCGTCGCCGGCGTTATTGCCGTGACCGGTGGCGATCGTCAATTCGTTTGCCGTCGGCCACTGGCGGACCAGCGCACGCCATGTCGCCCGCGCCGCGCGCTGCATCAGTTCGAAGCCCGGAGTGCCCGCCGCGATCAGGCTCGCATCGAGCGCTCGTACCTGCGCGGCGCTGTACAGCGCGTCGGGTAATTCATCTTTAGTGTGCGGCATGCGTCTTCGGGCTCCGATGTCTGGCAGAATTATACGCACCTCAGCTCCGGTTTCTCTCGCCTCATGCCCGCAATTACCACAGACCTCCCCGCCCTCGCCCAATCCATCAAGGACTGGGGTCGCGAGCTGGGCTTTCAGCAAGTCGGCATCAGCGGCCTCGACCTGGGCGAGCATGAGCAACATCTGGAGCGCTGGCTTGAAGCCGGCTATCACGGCGAAATGGACTACATGGGCGCCCATGGCAGCAAGCGCTCGCACCCGGAGGAGCTGGTACCCGGCACGCTGCGCGTGGTTTCGCTGCGCATGGACTACCTGGCCGGCGATTCCAAAATGGCGCAAATGCTGGCCCAACCGGAAAAAGCCTACGTTTCGCGATATGCCTTGGGCCGCGATTACCACAAATTGATCCGCAAACGCGTGCAACAGCTGGCGGACAAGATTCAGGCGCACATCGGGCCATTTGGGTTCCGCGCTTTTGTCGACAGCGCACCGGTCCTGGAAAAAGCCATCGCCGAGCAGGCCGGCCTCGGATGGATCGGCAAAAATACCCTGGTGTTGAATCGCAAGGCCGGTAGTTACTTCTTTCTTGCCGAGCTGTTCGTCGATTTGCCTCTGCCCGTCGACCCGCCCCACGCCACTGAACATTGCGGCCGTTGCAGCGCGTGCCTTGACATCTGCCCGACCAATGCCTTCGTCGGCCCGTACGTTCTGGACGCCCGACGCTGCATTTCTTACCTGACCATCGAGCTCAAAGGCGCGATTCCCGAAGAACTGCGACCGTTGATCGGCAACCGCGTGTTCGGCTGTGATGACTGTCAGATCGTTTGCCCATGGAACCGCTTCGCCCGGCCGTCCGGCGAAAGCGACTTCAAGCCACGGCACAATCTGGATAATGCGGAACTGGCCGTGCTGTTCATGTGGGACGAGGACAAATTCTTGAGCAGTACCGAAGGCTCGCCTTTGCGGCGCACGGGATATGAAAACTGGCTGCGCAACCTGGCGGTGGGCCTGGGCAATGCGCCTTCAACGATTCCGGTGCTGGAAGCGTTGAAGGCGCGGCGGGAGTATCCGTCGGAGATTGTCAGGGAACATGTCGAGTGGGCGCTGAAGCAGCACGCCGATCGCCTGAGTTGAGTCAGCCGTCCCCAAGGGGAGGTATCTGTGAAATTCAGGTATGACCACCAACTTGCAGTATTTCAACACTGAAACCGGTGTTATCGACCAAAAAGGTTACCCGGTCCTTTGCCCCTATCCGTACTTCAAATCGGTTCAGTTTTTTCTCAAGCAGCGTGTACTTGGGGTCCCCCATTCTCTTGGATGCTTCCACCGGCGAGAGTCCCTCAGTGGCAATGCTGTCTTTGAATACCTCGTATTGCTCCATTGAGCTTTGGCTCAAGTCCGACTTTATGTTCCTGGGCTTTGGCTCTTGGAGGGTCCACTTCCTCGGGGCGTCATCCGCTTTTTGACCGGCCTTTGCTGCCTTGGCTGCGGCTTTCGCACCTTTGCCTTTTACAACTGATGACCCCGCCCTCATGCTTCCTCCGCTCATGCCACTGGCCATGGCCCTCCCTGCCTCCTTGGAGCCTCCGCTCAAGCCTGGCTTAAAGGCATTGGCGAGTTTATTCCCCCATTGAACAGCGCTTTTGCCAAGGGCTCCCAACCCCGCGCCCGCCGACAGTACGCCGGTAGCCAGGCTCGCCCATCCGAGAATTTCTCCAACACCCGATCCCGGCGCCACTTCATCGACAATGATGCCCGCAACTCCCAGCGTTGCAGACGACGCCGCCAGCGTCAGGCCAATAACCGCCAGTGGCGTCGCCGCCGCCATCGTTATGACGCTCAAGGCAACACCGGCAATCGACAGGGCGATTCCCAGCAAGGCCTTCCAGAAATGCCCGGTGGGATCGACCCGATTGATCGGGTCGCCAGCGCAATAAGCGTAAGGGTTCAGCCCTCCTGCACCGAATGGGCTCATGCTGTCAGGACTGAGAAAACGCATCAGCGAAGGGCTATAGGCGCGGTACCCATTGCCCAGCAGATACAAGCCCGTTAACGGGTCGAGTTGCTCCCCACTGAAACCCAGAACGCTGAACAACCCACCCTCAACGGGACGATGCCCATAGGGACTGTAGGCGAAGTCCTGTCGTTGCGTGCCCGTCACTTGCGTCAACACACTGCCTTGCTGATCGGTGCCCAGTAGGCCGGTTCCGCCGCCCCGGCCCTGCAGGGTCTGCCCTAATACAATATCGGCGTTGCGCATGCAGGTGCGCTTGTCCTGGCTACACACCTCGTTGATTACCCGTCCCTCGCGGTAGTAGCGCTGGGTGGCCGGACCGACAGACTGCGACAATTCGACCAATCGATCCTGGGCATCATAGTGATAACCGCGCGTCACCATTCCCAAGGCACTGGCCACTTGAGTCAGGCGGCCAAGCGCATCGTAAGTCAGCCTGCGAGCCTGCTCGTCCTTGATTAATTGCCCGTTGGCGTCGTACTCCAAGAGCACCGGAGCCGGGTAGTCCTTGTGACTATGCCGAATACCTACCAACTGCGTAGGGTCACTGGCACTGTAATTGTAAGAGGCAAGGTTTTTACCGCCGGGAAATTCGGTTTCCAGCGTGACGAGGTTGTCCATCGCATCAAACACGTAGGTTTGCGTGATGATCTCTTTGCCATGCGGATCCAGCGGCCGGTGTGTACCCCTGCAGTTGTACTGACTCAAACGACCACGCTGGTCATAGCTGAAGCGCTCGTCACGCAAAACTTCATCGCCGCTTTTCAATGACTTTTGCGCCAGTTTGCCGGCTGAAGTGTAACTGGAGGTCAGGGTGTGGGCTCCCGAGCCATCGACCTCGAAACTGCGCGATACCTCTCGCCCCAGATCGTCGTACACCAAATGGGTCATCAACGAACGCGCACCCTTCGCGTCCTGCGCGTGGACCGTCTCCAACTGGCCGAGCATGTTGTAGGCAAACACGGCTTTTAGAGCGCTGTGTTCAAACGACTTGGGGCGGCCATATTCATCGTAAGTGGTCGTGTGCCGGTTACCGAGCACATCCATGCAGGTCAATGGGCGGCCGCCCAGAGAATAGATGTAGAGCGTTTTCTCCTGACCGGCGCCCAGGGTTGAGATTTCACGCTTGAGCCGCCCGGATGGATAGTATTCGAAGCGGCTCTCGCGCCCTTGTTCGGTACACCGGGCTGGCAGACCGAGCTTGGGATGATAGGTGTAACTGGCGAGCAAACCGCTGGCTTTGCGTTGCGTCACCCGCCCATTGAGCTCGCGTTCATAATCGTACTCAACCCTTTCACCTCCCGGCGCCTGCTCCCAGGCAGCCTTGCTGAAACCGCCCTCGAACCCTGCAGTAGTGACCCGCCCACCGACCTTGCTCTGGATCAGACGTCCGAGCCCATCGAAAGTCTGTTGCCCGAGGCTGCGTCCCGCGATTTTCACTTCGACGGGTAATTGATCATGGCTATGGGGCGAGTACACGGTTTCCACCGCCTGGCCATCTGGCAGAACACTTCGCTGGAGGCGATCGAACACGTCGTATTGGTGGAGCGTCTTGTTACCGGATGGGTCAGTCTGACTGACGCCTCGCCCGAGGCCGTCATATTCATAAAGGGTCTTGCCCAGGCTCCTGTCCTGGAGATCGAACACTTCGATACTTTCGGGCTTGCCGAAACCCGTGTAGACCGTGACGGTTTTGCCCATACCTTCCTGCCAGGCGGTTTTACGCAGGGTCACAGGATCAAATTCGACGCGCTCTTGGCGTCCATCGGCATGCAGCGTGGTTTTTACCCGCCCCCACCCATCGAAGACAAAACCGGTCTTAAGCACCAAGGGAGCACCCTGTAACCAATCAGTCCTGGTTTCTTCGACGAGCTGCCCAACTGCGTTGTACTGCGCCAAATAAACTGTACGCAAAGGCCCGTCAGCCTGGTAATCGGTGTCCTGTTCCTCCAGCCGTATCATGCGACCCAGGCCGTCATAGGTAATTCGCCGCTGCTGACCGTTGACGTCAGTGCTGTGCATCGTTGCCGGGGTAACACTGCCATTAGCCAGTTGATAACGGTTGCTGCGGCGGGCGGCGAACACCGTATCAGGCGCGACGGTTTCACTCATCAACCGCCCAAGCGCGTCGTACTCGAAGACAACCGTTCCCTGATCTTCACTCTGCTCGGATAATTTGAGCCCATTGAGTGCCGAATAGGTCCTGGTTACCGTAGCTCGGGTGCCGTCAAACCCTGTCAGCGTTTCATGCACTGTACGGTTGGTGCCGCTGTGGGTGTACTGAAATCCGGACTCGGTCGACCTGCCATTGCAGGTCACTGTCTGCTTTTGCAACAGCCCGTGAAGGAGTGGATCGTCGGTGCGCTCGATATAAACCAGATCCGTCTGTGAGCGTAAGGTCTCGTTACTCTGGATGCGCTCAAAAAGTTGTTCCCTCACAGGAACAATGCTTTGCACCGTTGCGCCATTCAGCCCACGCTGCAGCTGGTAATGATAACGAGTGAAAGTCGTCGCAGCCTCGGCCAAACCTGCTGCCGGGAACACCGTTCGCTGCTTTTCGAATCGCACGAACCCCAATGGATCCGCCGGACAACCCTCGCCCCCCGCTGCCGGGTAGAACTCGGAGACCGTCGTCACGCCGCTCGAATCGACCTGCTTAAGCAGATTGCCGAAAGCGTCAAACTCGGTACGCAGTACTTCATCCCGTGACAGCCTCGTCTCACGATTTTCGTAGCGTAAAGTCTGGATTTTTGGCAATCGAAACTGCGCCGGTTGCTCAGCGAAATCCTTGTGCGGGTCCAAGTGGTACTCAATTAATTGTGAGGTCACCCTCTTCTTGCAGACTGTCTCATGGGACACCTGCAAATGATATTTATTGTATGTACGTACCGTGGAGCTGTGGACTTTATCTTCCAGCATCAAATTTTCGGTTGACGTATAAAAATAGTCGCCCTCGGCTTGATACAAATTATCGCCCTCATCTGACCACTTGATGCCCTCAGCGTTAAACCCCAGAAAATTCTCATCAGAATATTCATAGTTTTTGGTTGTGGCCGGCTGGCCATGCCTGGGGAATACCGTATGCGAATTAACGAATGGAATGGATCGCAGGGGAGCGCTGCGAGGAAAGCGATGCCCCTCTTCCTGATAACCGATGAACTCACGCGCTCCCAACGGTGAATCGACTTGCGTCAGACAACTGTGACCGTTAAAAACCTCATACGTCAGCTTCCAGGATTCACCCGTAGACAAATCAATGGAAACTACCCTGTCGTTTATAAGCCTCAGAACAAACTTCGCTTCGCAGGAAGTCTTTGGATAGGTAGTTAAGACTACAGCTCCCGGCGTGCGTGAAACACTCAATAAAGTCCGCTGACCGTCGTTCACATCCTCGAGCATCGGCTGATCGTTGATAGCGCTGTAGTTTAAGGTAATGTTTGTGCCATTAGCCGCCACGATTCGCTTTGGCACTGCTACTTCGCTTGATCCATAAATTTGCAGCTCTTCACGCAAACCGCTTTTATGCACGATGTCATAGCGAGTAGGTGAAGGTCGACTGGCTTTAATGGTTTCCAGCTTCAGCTCGTTGAAAGCCAGGCTTGTAGCGGACACAGTGGCCTTATACCTTTCACCGCTGGATAGCGTTAACATCTCTGTGGATACGTCAAAGCGGGTCAGTGCAAGTGACCACCCTGCCCCAAAACCCTGATCAGAGCCATTGAGCGGATTGAAATACAAATTAATAGGAAAACTTGGTCCATTCATCCCCCCCGACGCGATCTCACCTAATGTCAGGTTACATGTATAAATCCCGGTACGCGGATCAACCCCACCCGAAATGAAATCGGAAAAATTAAAAACATTTGAATAAATACCCTGCGAATTATTTACCACCACTGATATCCCCTTTCAGAACGAACGACAACCCCAATTAATAAATGGCATCAGCGCACTGCCTTTCCGAGAAAAATCCAGACGCTGAAACCAGAATGAGCATCAACCTCTTTGCAAAGCAAATTTCAGATTGTGCTCATCCACGCTAATTGACAGATTATGATCATTCCCATACTCATCAATAACGGTAAAAGGGAACAAGTCTCTACGCTCCCCAATGAAACCCGCGGAACGATTCGCGACCCCCTTAACAAGCGAGAGCTCTCCCGAACGATGATGAACCTTTATGTCGTACTGACCACCTGGCATATTGACTCGAATGCTGTTATGGGCAGAAGAAGGGAAAACACCTGCAAGATACTTGATTGCCCAGGCAGCACTCCTGGGCACTGCCCGATAAAAATCTATTGGATATCTATTAAGCTCATTATATTTTGCGCTTTCCCAGGAAAGCAGTTTAATCTGGGTTGCACCTGGATAAAGACCCAAATGATACAAGAACAAAGTATCCGTCGCAGAGCCAACTTTAGTCTCCTCTAGACTCCAACGAAACTGTTCAACCCCATAAGTTACCTTTTTCTCGGCCTGTATAATTATGCTCTTATTTATTTTTCTGCCGTCCGGATTAGTCGTATTGTTGCTTCTGTAGACTTTCCCTTGCAACGTCACCTCTACTGCAATCTGCGCCTGTGCCACTTCAGAGGCAGAGACCCAAAACACCAACGGCTCATTCTGCGCTGCAGAGAGCGGTTCGGATACCGGACCAAACGGCAGCCCACCTGGCATAGCGTGGGAATATCTATTCTCCGTAGTGCTGGAATTCCAACCGGCAAGAGGCTTACCTAAATACACATTAGTCTCTAATGGTTTTCCGTTGTGATATTGAATCAACCTTGCCGACATCAAATCAGGGAAATAGGGTAACTTGACTGGATTACCATCCTCATCCTGTGCCTCTACCAATACCCACACACGCGCCTGCATCCTGCCGTTTGCATATATTCTTTTTGAATCGACACCAGGAACTTCAAATCTTATATCAAGTTTGGTTACCTTATGAATTCTACCGCCTGCCTTTGGCTGCGGCTCACTTTCATCAGATGCAGCCGAACCAATAAAACCTGTCAAATCGCTCATAACTTATTTTCCTTATTGTCTGTAGCTGCAACCTTCCGGCCGCAGGGGAGATTGCAATCAGGCAACTAGCCAATCACTAGCCACCCAATTGAAAACTGATCACCCACACAAATAACAAGAAAAATATATTACGGCCACTTACAAGATTAACAGCCTGTTTCCCACTTCAATTCAATAAGCCTTAACACTCAAACTTTAAATATAACTAGCCGGACCCAACATACCGTACACTGCCGCTCACTCATCACCTCCACTTTCCACGCCACTCTCATCTGATTCTGAGTCACTTTCGGCTTCCTCCTCGTCGGCTCCCTCTACCGGATCTTCGCCTACCTGAATCAAAACCCGCTTATCCAGACTTGCATTGTTGTAATAGTTGGAAACACGCTGCCTACTCGCGTCACTCAGTGGGTTATCAGAAAAATTGTAATTGGCGTTACGTGTATCCGGCACATCGAACAGCTCGTCAGGTATGTCGACAATTTCATTGAATGCCAAATCAACAAACGTCAGTTTCTCCAGCGCAAATAGCCCAAAAGGTACTTCGCTCAACCCTGTTGCCTTTAACTGAAGCCGCTCCAGTTGCTTCATGTGAACAACTGTTGGACTGATGCCCAACGGATTATTGTCCAGGTCAAGTTCTTCAAGGCTGTCCATATGCGCAATGCCCTCCGCCGTGGCCTCAGTCAGGCGAAGGTCGCAGTTTTCGAGCGAAAGACCGGTGAGTGATCGCATCTGGAAAACTTCTACCGGAAAGCCTTCCAGACGAACCCCTCTCATTGTCAAAGACTCAAGACCCTGGAAATTTTTAAGAAAACTGGCCGCTCTGAGATCCGCACTACTATTGATTAGCAAAAACTCGGACACATGGCTGAAGTCCGCCGATACATCGGGCAGATCACCGAGGACGTCCACTTTGGAAAAGAACCTGCCAACATCGAAGCGGTTCTCCGGTGTCAGACGGCGCCCCCAACAGGCCTTCACCACCTCAATAAATGCGGCTCTGTTGCGGCGTTGAGCTGCAGATTCTTCAGAGCTCAATGGCAAGTCAGTCTGCGGATGGCGGGCTGGTACGTCGGCGCCCCACAACTCCAGCTCATTGACCAGGGCTAGATACTCATTCTCCAGGCTGATCAGTGCAGGTAACGGATTTGCGCCTAATCGTTCATTGCGCAGTGCCTCCAACTCATCCTCGGCCAGCGTGGGGAAAAGGCGCTTAAAGCGCTGTTCAACGGTGCCTGGCGCTGAAGGTATTCCGTCCCCTCCACCCAATAAATAGCCGGCACGACCGACCGCTAGCCCCATGGGTGAACGCAAATCGGGTTCAAGTGGCGGCTGGTTGAACATCATCCTTAGCGTGGATCTCGGCAACAATGGCTGTTGCCGGACAGCCTGCTCCAGTTCGCTACCCTGCCAGACGTCAGACAGACCAAGGGCTTCGCGCTGAGCGCGCGGCAGCGCATGTTGGACGGCACCGTATAGATCATCGAGCCCATGAAGTTGCTCACCATGCTCATCAAAGGTCTCATACTGTTTCCCCTTCCTTACCAGTACTTTGCGAATCGATGCATCGCTGTGGCCGATACTGTCAAGCAGAGCACCGTCAAAATGAGCGTCACGCACCTCGATTCGAACACGTGCCGACCAACCGTCCAGCGTTTCCAGCGTATGCAGGATCACCATCTCGCTATCTGTGCTGGACATCGCCTCCAGATAGACCCCTTCATAAGCGCGATTGATGCGCACCTCGCGCAGATAAAATAGTGCTTCATCCGCCATCCGTCGGGGCATGCCGTTCCTGTTTTGCAAATGCAGGCGCTCAGCTGCACCAGCCTCTCGCCACAGCTCTTGCGCGACCGTACGCGGTAATTGCGGGAAAACCCGTCGCATCTGTTGTGCGGGAATATCCGCCTCAGACTCGAACGCCTCCTCAAGCACTTCGAACAGTTCTTCGCGATGCATCAGCGCCCATTGTTCCATCCGGTTGCGCAGCAATGAGGCACGACGCGAGAGTGAAGGGAGCGAATCGCCAAATGCTGAACTCAGGCCCAGGAGTTTTTTCAGCGCACCTTCTTCCAGTGTTGTCACAACGGTTTGAATCACGTTGCCGTCAAGCAGCGAGGCTTCAGATAAAACCACCTGTTGCGCCTTCAACAAATGCAACTGCAAGCGCACGTCAGCCTTGGCGTACAGCAACGGATCGCTACTGCCCACGTACTGACGGAACGCGCGAATACGCTCATCGAGCCTGAATCGCCGGATCGTATCGCCAAGCAAGGCTGGTGGGCGCCCGGCATGAACATGCAGATGCCTCAGCATGGCCTCGTCAACACCACTGACGGCGAGAATTCGTTGCGCCGTTGCATCGGAAAAATCCGCCACCGACTGCCCCAGGCGCCGGAACAGTTGTGCGCCTTGCCACTCCATCGGCCGCTCGACTTCATGAGCCCAGGCCCCTTCTCCGTTATGGGTCAGCCGTGGTCGGTAGGCGTTTGGCTGCCGAGGATGGCGAACGTGAAAGACGCCGGATTCAGCCCCTTCGGCCACCTCATACGTGCGCCCTTCAAGCGTCAGAAGCTTTTGGCCTTCCCGATGAAGCAACCCCAGGTCGTCCAGCTCACTCCCAACTGAGACCGCCGGGATTTGTTCGTAGGGTTTCAGGTCCGGATTCCACAGGCGCGCCCGGCCATCGTCCAGCACCACCGGCTTGAGTCCTTCGACAAATGCCGAAGGTTTGATAGTGAGAACTTTTCCAGCCACAGCACCGGCGGCCCCCAAGGCGCCAACCTGGATCAGGTTTTCGGCGACGGACAGCAGGTGTCCGGCGGCCTCGGTCACTTGCCCTTCGGCCCAGTCGAGAATGCCGGTAAAGGTATCGTCCAGCAGTTGATAGGCGGTGTAAGCCAGCATCAACTCACCCAGAAACGGCACGAAGGGCATCGCCACCAGGGTTGCAACCTGCAAAACAATAAACGCCACACGTTCCAGACTGTCCCACAGCGCCCAGCGCGATTGACGATCCACGTCCGCCGTGGACACGGCAATGGTTCGGGCGTCATTGAGGATTTTGTTAAGCGACTCCTGATACAACCATTGCCACGGATCATTCCCGACCCTGTGCATAGTAAATCGCAGCGTGGGGTTATCCACTCGCGTAGCACGCCAAGGGGGTAGCGAGTCACCGGGTTGCGGGGGGTGAAAAGTGACAACATTCAGATACTGGTCGAGCCCGGCAAAAAATGCCCCGCGTTGCTCATGGTCGATAAACCGCGAAAAGAAGGTTTGATAGTCCGTCGAGCGCAGCTGCTCTATCAATGTCGACCGGAAGGCCAGTGTCGATGAATATTCCTTGATCGGGTGCTGCGGATCATCGGGTATGTACACCAGCAGTGGCTCGACTCTGGTCGAGTTTTCCACATCACCGGCCAGCACTACGATCCCGGTCAGCCTGGCTGCCATGATCTGCAACTGATGACAGTGCAGGGTCGAGCTGCGCACACCATCAGCAATCTGCAACAGCATGGCCTGTGAATCTGCGCCGATATCTCCTTTCATACCTGCCAATAACACGGATGCCTTGAATGCATCCTTTTGATTGGTTTTAACGCGATACGCCAGCATGGCTTTGGCTGCCGCATCGCGGGCTAATAACACCTCCTCCAGTTGTCGATAGTACTGGCCACCAATATCAAGTTCACGACACATGGACGCAAATGCAGGAATGCTGATCAGCTCATTAACTGGCAATATATTGAATTGACCGAGACTATCTGGCTGGCTGATAAAACAGGATGCCGCATCAAAATAGTTTGCTTGCGACTCTTTGTTCTCGAAGTTGTGCAGAGCAGCATCCAGCAACGACAGGTTCTTGACTCGATACCCCCGCACGATGCCTTCCGGCAAATAGAGCTGCAGGCACGTGTTGATAACATCCAGTTCAACGCCAAAACGATCTTTCAGCGCTTTTCGCAATAAGGGCTCGGCAAACTGGCGGATATCGGCAAGCGACTCGAACACTCGGTCGAGTTTGGCCTGCGACTGCCATCTGGCTTTGACGGCCTGAGCCAGCGCAGTGTGTGATGCCACCGATGCGGCCCTGTACCAGTCAGGGATAGCGACCTTCGTATGTCGTAATGCCTGACGCCGGTGCGGTGAAGCCTGCGTCAACCAGTCAGGAATTCGTTCTTCAATGAACTGTTGGTGACGTGCATCATGCATATGGAAATCCTATAGCCCGAAATGAAATTTCAGCCTATAGAACCCGACAGTTTCCAAGGTGTTATGTAATTACCACACAGAACGTTGCAGTTCGTGCAAGACATGCGGTCATTGTTCGTCGCTATAGACAAATTTCGGCATTTCCCAATGAAAACGGATCGCCAGCAAACGCAGCAAAAAACCACCGAACAATGTTATTAAAATCGATTGCTCACCGGGTAATTGCAAATAGACACAGAGCATGTAACACCACGACGCAGCGAACGACACGCTGGCATAAAGTTCGCGACGGAAAATCAACGGAATGTCGTTGCAGAAGATATCCCGCAGGATGCCGCCGAACACGCCCGTGATCACACCGCTGACCGACGCAACCAACATGCCATGGCCCATTTCCAGGGCGGTCATGCAGCCGATCAGGGTGAACGCCACCAGGCCGACGGCATCGAGCACCAGAAACAGCGAGCGCAGATGACGCATCCAGCGCGCCGTGAACACGGTGATCATGGCCGCGATAGTCGTCAGTATCAGGTATTCAGGGTGCTTGACCCAGGTCAGCGGGTAGTGCCCCAGCAGCACATCGCGCACCGAACCGCCGCCCAACGCCGTGACGCACGCGATCAGTACCACACCGAACCAGTCCATGCCCCGCCGGCCCGCAGACAGGGCGCCGGTCATGGCTTCGGCGGTGATTGCGATCAGGTAGAGCATCAGCAACATGGTGGCGGTCCTTGCGAAAAAGGCGCGCAGTCTACTCACTTCACCACGGACACAAAAGGATCGTGGTGTAGATCAGGCCTTGATGAAATGCTTGCGGTAATGCTGCAGCTCGGCGATCGATTCGCGAATGTCGTCCAGGGCCAAATGGGTGCTGCCCTTCTTGAAGCTGTCACGCACGTCCGGCGCCCAGCGCGCGGCCAGCTCTTTTAGCGTGGAGACGTCGAGGTTGCGGTAGTGGAAATAGCTTTCCAGGGATTTCATATGGGTATAAAGGAAGCGGCGGTCCTGGCAGATGCTGTTGCCGCAGATCGGCGACTTGCCCTTGGGCACCCACTTTTCCAGGAACGCGATCGTTTCGGCTTCGGCTTCGGCCATGCTGATGCGGCTTTCGCGTACGCGTTGGGTCAGGCCCGAGTTGCCGTGGGTGCGGGTGTTCCACTCGTCCATGCCGGCAAGAATTTCGTCACTGTGGTGGATCGCGATCACCGGACCTTCGGCCAAAGTGTTCAGGTCGCTGTCAGTGACGATGGTGGCCATTTCGATGATGACGTCGGTGTCCGGGTTCAAACCGGTCATTTCCAGGTCGATCCAGATCAGGTTCTGCGAATTTTGCATTTGTCGGCTCCTAGGCAATGCTGCGCAGTTTAGCCTAGGCAGGTGGCAGGGCGTGCTAAACTCGCGGCCGTTTTACCTAATCGCTGCATTCTTGATACGGAACACCCATGGCCAAACGCCAACTCAATCGTCGTCAAAACTGGCGCATCGAAAAGATTCAGGGCGAGCGCGCTGCCCGCGCCGCCAAACGCGAGTCCTCGGCTGTCGAAGCACTTGAGGGCGGCGACCTAGGCCCGGAACAACACGGCCTGGTAATCGCGCACTTCGGTGTACAGGTCGAAGTCGAGGCCCGTGATGGCGAGCTGGCCGGCCAGGTATTCCGTTGTCACCTGCGGGCCAACCTGCCGGCGCTGGTAACCGGCGACCAGGTTGTCTGGCGTGCCGGCAACCAGGGGATCGGCGTGATCGTGGCGCAACTGCCGCGCAACACTGAACTGTGCCGCCCCGACAGCCGAGGTCAGCTCAAGCCGGTTGCCGCCAACGTCGACATGATCGTCATCGTCTTCGCACCGCTGCCCGAGCCCCATGCCAACCTGATCGACCGCTACCTCGTGGCCGCCGAACACGCCGGCATCAAGCCATTGCTGTTGCTCAACAAGTTTGACCTGATCGATGAGCACAACGCCCCGGCACTGAACGCCTTGCTCGCGGTTTACCGCACGCTCGGCTATCCGGTACTCGAAGTCTCGGCCCATCACGGCAACGGCATGGAACAACTGCAGAAGCAGTTGGACGGACGCATCAGTGTGTTCGTCGGCCAGTCCGGCGTCGGCAAGTCGTCGCTGGTCAACAGCTTGCTGCCGGACGTCGAAACCCGAGTTGGCCCGTTGTCGGAGCTGTCCGGCCAAGGCACTCACACCACCACCACTGCGCGCCTGTTCCACTTCCCCGGCGGCGGTGAACTAATCGACTCCCCGGGCATCCGCGAATTCGGTCTGGGCCACGTTAGCCGCGCCGATGTCGAGGCCGGTTTCATCGAGTTCGACGACTTGCTCGGCACCTGCCGCTTCCGCGACTGCAAGCACGACCGCGAACCCGGTTGCGCCCTGCTCAAGGCTCTGGAAGATGGCCGCGTGCAGCAGCAACGGATGAACAGCTACCGCTCGATCATCGCCAGCTTGCCGGAAAACGGCTATTAAACAGTCACGCCCACTGTCCCGACTCAAGCGGGGCAGTGGGTTGCTGGTTCTGCTGCGCCCTCTCCCGCCGACCTAAACGTCAGACCTTTCCGTAAGGCGACTGCGCTCGCATTTGTAGGGCATTTCTCTTTAGTTTCCCACCCCTTGTAGCTGCCAGCCAGTGGCCTAAGTTCAAACCCTCTTCGCACTCCAGCGACACCGAGGGATACCCATGCAAACCTACCATTTGTTCATCAGCCATTCGTGGACCTACCCTCTGGCCCACGACAATCTCGTGCGCTTGCTCAACGCGCAACCAGACTTCACCTACAAAAATTATTCGGTGCCACCGCACAATCCGATTGTCGGCGCCAGAACCGACAAACAACTGATCGAGGCCCTCGAAAACAAAATCCGTCCGTGTTCGGCCGTGCTGATCATGGCTGGCATGTATTCCACCTATAGCAAGTGGATCAACAAGGAAATCGAGATCGCCAAGCGCATGGGCAAGGTGATCATCGCAATCAAACCTTTTGGCGCCGAGCGGATTTCTGCCGTAGTGCGTAACGCGGCCCATGCCGAATGCGCCTGGAACACTAAAAGCATCGTCAGCGCGATTCGCTCGCAAACGGCGGTATAACCATGCGCAAGGGACTGTTTATCGGTATCAACGACTACACCCACGTCTCGCGCTTGAGCGGTTGCAGTAATGACGCCATGGCCATGGCTTCAGTGCTCAAGACCGACGCCAACGGTGATCCGAACTTCAAGAACATCGTGCTGACCTCCGCCGAGGACTATCTGAGCCGAGAAAAACTCGAAGATCAGATCCGCGAGCTGTTTTCCGGCGACTGCAATGTCGCGCTGCTGTATTTCGCCGGCCATGGCAGCTTCGATGCCGACACCGACGAAGGCATGTTGATCCCGCAGGACTACAAGAGCGCCAAAGACGGCATTCGCCTCAGCGACATTCTCAACTGGGCGTCCAAAGCCACCAGAATCAAGAACAAAGTGATCATTCTCGACTGCTGCCAGAGCGGCTCTGCCGGCGAAGTGCGCGCCTTGCGCAGCGAAGGCAGCGTGGTGGGCGAAGGCATGACGATTCTGACCGCCTGCAAAAAGGAAGAACCGGCCATGGAGGGCGGGCAACACGGCGTGTTCACCGGGCTGCTGCTGCAAGCCTTGCACGGCGGTGCGGCGAACATCCTGGGAAAAATCACTCCCGGCAGCCTCTATTCATTTGTCGACAACGCCCTCGACGCTTGGGAACAGCGCCCGGTGTTCAAGACCAACGTGTCCCAGTTCATTTCCCTGCGCGAAGTGTCGCCGCTGATCCCCAAGGAAATTCTGCGAAAACTGCCCGACTGGTTTGCCGAAGCGGAATCTGTTTTCGCCCTCGACCCCAGCTTTGAACCCACGGAATCTGCATTCAATCCGGAACACGGTGAAATCTTCTCCCAACTGCAAAAGTGCAATCGCCACAGCCTGATCGAGCCGGTGGACGCCGAACACATGTACTACGCCGCCCTCCACTCCACCGGTTGCCGCCTCACCGCCCTCGGCGCCTATTACCGCGAACTCGCAATCAAGGGACATTTCTGATGCCAGTGTTTATCAGCTATCGCCACATGGATCGCGCCCATGCGGTCCACATCAATACACGCCTGATGCAGGCCAACATTAAAACGTACCTGGACGTGCTGGACGCCGAATCCCAGACCACCGACGACATCACCGGCGTGATCACCCGTAACATCAGCGAATGTACGCACCTGCTGGCGGTGGTTTCGGACAAAACCGCGTCGTCCTGGTGGGTGCCGTTCGAAATCGGCGAAGCGACCATCACCAACCGGCGCATCTGCTCATTCAAGACTGGCCCGGCAGAACTGCCGCTGTACCTCGACAAATGGCCGAAACTGACCAGCGACCGGGACATAGAGTTCTTTATCGATGCCTATCGCAACGAATTGACGCTCAAGCGTTCGATGTCTCTGGAATCCGTGTCTGGCAGCGAGTCGACACGTGCCACGAACAGGACCAATGCCGATCGGTTCCACACAGATCTCAAGTCCAGAATTTATCGAGGATTCTAAAAACAGCGAGTACAAAAAAGCCGACATCACTGTCGGCTATTTTGTGCTTCTAACAATGTATTTAGATTTGCTGCATTGTGAGAAAACTCAAAGAATGAGGCTTGCTCCGAGAATTGCGTAGGACGGATCTGAGACCCCCAAGCGGGGTTTTACTTTGCTTGGCGCCTCGGTAGAGTTCGCCTGCCGTCGACGAATCGGTGGTCGACCTTAGTCGGTCGCAACAGATGATGCGCAAGCGCCTGTAATATCGTGGCGCTTTTTGCTACTTCGGAAATCTGCCCTTCACTATCAGACAGATATTTACTGTCGCGAAGCTTTCGAAATCGGCACCCTCTGACTGCCCCGGAATTTGCCATGGACAATCAATCAGTACCATTGCTTCAACAGCGTTTCGATGCACTGGTACATCGCGTGCCCGAAGAAGATATCGAGTTCTGGTTCGCTCGCGAGCTGCAAGTCCCCTTGGGTTACGCACGCTGGGATAATTTTTTGACCGCCGTCAGGCGTGCCGTTACCTCCTGTGAAGCTACAGGAGTTGAGGCTTCCGATCATTTTCGTGACGTTACGAAAATGATCGAGGTGGGCAAAGGTGCTAAGCGTCCTGTCGAAGATTTCATGCTCACGCGTTATGCCTGCTACTTGATTGCCCAAAATGGTGACCCGCGGAAACAAGCGATCGCTTTTGCTCAGAGCTACTTCGCGTTGCAAACGCGCAAGCAGGAGTTGATCGAAGACCGAATGCGTTTGCAGGCCCGCTTCGATGCTCGAGATCGTTTGCGTGAGTCGGAGAAGGAACTATCACAGAACATCTACGAACGTGGTGTAGATGATGAAGGATTTGCCCGAATTCGCTCTCGAGGGGATGCAGCATTGTTCGGCGGCAAGACCACGCAGGCAATGAAGGACAGGTATGGCATCGTTAAGAGCCGTCCGTTGGCTGATTTTTTACCGACGCTAACTATCGCTGCCAAAAACCTGGCTAATGAAATAACTAATCACAACGTGCTACAGGTGGACTTGCAGGGCGAGCCGGCCATTGCCAAGGAACATGTCCAGAATAATTTGAGTGTCCGAGATATGTTGGGGCAGAGGGGTATCAAGCCCGAGGAACTTCCTGCTGAAGAGGACATAAGAAAGCTTGAACGTCGCGTCAAATCCGAAGAGAAAAATCTTGCAAAGCAAGCGATCAAGCTTCCTGCGGATGATTCAACTAATGATTAAGTTTTATCAGGCTAACTGAACTGGCAATCGTGAAATGATTCCCTCGGGTGTCGATTGCTTGATCATGCCCTACGAAAAAGCCGACATCACTGTCGGCTTTTTTTGTAAATCACTGCTTGCGCGGCTCACCCGTTTTCGGTGCTGGATCATCGAACAGGTTCAAACGCTCACGAAGCTCGTGGGCCGGCAGCGGCTCCTTGTCCGCGGGCAGTGCGTTCGGATCGACCGGTGCAGCCGGCGCGGCTCCCGGAGCGGCCGACCCTTGCGGTGCATCAGGAGCCGGCTCGGCACCTTGCGAACCTTCGATCGCACGCTGGGCTTTCTTGGTCAGCACCACGATGTCGATACGGCGGTTGACCGGGTTGAACGGATGCTCGCGGTCGAACAGGGCTGACGAGGCATAACCGACCACCCGTGCCACCTGCCCATCCGGATAGCTGCCCGCGACCAGTGCACGGCGAGCGGCGTTGGCCCGGTTGGCCGACAACTCCCAGTTACCGAAATCACCGTTACCAACGTACGGCTTGGCATCGGTGTGGCCGCTGATGCTGACCTTGTTCGGCACCGCCTTGATGGTGTCGGCCATGGCCAGCAGGATGTCTTCGAAATACGGTTTCAGACGCGCACTGCCGGAATCGAACATCGGGCGGTTTTCGGCATCCACGATCTGGATACGCAAGCCGTCCGGGGTGATCTCGAACATGATCTGGTCTTTGAATTTCTGAAGTTGCGGGTTTTCTTCGACCTTGTTCTGCAGTTCCTGCAGCAGCAGTTCGAGGCGCTCCTTCTCGACCATTTCGGCCATGCCTTCGACCTGTTCGGCGTCGACGGTGACCTTGTCGGGTTGTGGCTGGGATTTCACCTCGGGGTTGAGGGTGTTTTCCGGCGCCAGGGTCGGCGTGCCACCGAGGTCGATGATGTACGGCGTACCGCTTTCGGAAAAGCCGATCGGGTCCTTGAAGTAGCCAGCGATCGCGATCTTCTGTTCCGGCGTTGCCGTGGACAGCAGCCACAACACCAGGAAGAACGCCATCATCGCCGTGGCGAAGTCGGCGAAGGCGATTTTCCAGGCGCCCCCGTGATGCCCGCCGGCGATGCGCTTGACGCGCTTGACGATTATCGGCTGATTATTCTCCATTTTTATCGACCGCGAACCGCTTGTTCCAGCTCGGAGAAGCTAGGACGGTGCGCCGGGTACAGAACCTTGCGCCCGAACTCCACGGCCAGCGATGGCGGCATGCCGGAAGCCGAAGCCACCAGCGAGGCCTTGATGGCTTCGTAAGTGTTGAGCTCTTCCTTGGCATCGTGGGCCAGGGAATGGGCCAACGGACCGAAGAAACCGTAGGCGGCGAGAATACCGAAGAAGGTACCGACCAGCGCCGCACCCACGTGCAGACCGATGGATGCCTGGTCGCCCTCGCCCAGGGACGCCATGGTCACCACGATACCCAGTACCGCCGCGACGATACCGAAGCCGGGCATGCCGTCGGCAATGCCGTTCACTGCATGGGATGGATGCTCAAGGTCTTCCTTGAGGCTGTACAGCTCCATGTCGAACAGGCCTTCGAGCTCGTGGGGCGCCATGTTGCCGGAGGACATGATGCGCAGGTAATCACAAACGAACGCGGTCATGCGCTCGTCCTTGAGGACCGTCGGGTATTTGGCGAAGATTGGGCTCGCGGCGGCATCTTCGATGTCGCCTTCGATGGCCATCATGCCTTCGCGACGGCTCTTGTTGAGGATCTCGTAGATCAGGCCCAGCACTTCAAGATAGAAGGCATGAGTGAAACGCGAACCGAACATGCTCAATGACTTTTTGAGCACGTGCTTGGTCATGTAGCCGGGGTTGGCCTGCAGGAATGCACCGAGGGCCGCACCGCCGATGATCATCACCTCGAAGGGCTGGATCAGGGCTGCAATTTTGCCGTGGGAGAGCACGTATCCGCCGAGCACGCTCGCGAACACGACGATGATGCCGATTATTTTAGCCATAGGTAGGAGAGCACTTACTGAGTCGGGTTCAAGGTCATATTCGGAAGTTAATAAATCTCTTCTTCTACTTATCGGCAAAACTGCGCCAGACTAAAGGCAGTTCAGGCGAAAAGCCAATTTGACCCACTTCGGGCTCCGGTAATGCAGATGATGATCGCCTCCAGACATGGCTAACGAAACGAACGTCCCGACTCCAAAACCGAAAACACTCGAAGGCTGGGTCAAGCTTCTGGATGGTGTGCGCCTGCCGGTTCCGCAAGCCAGTCACGACCGTGTCTGCCGGGCGATCCGCGACAGTCGCAGCTCTCTGCGCAACATTGCCGATTTGATGCAGGACAGTCCGGCCCTGGCCTTGAGCGTGATTCGCGAGGCCAACCGACACACCCACGGCAGCATGACCGAGCCTGCGGAAAACCTTGAGATCGCGATCAGTCGCCTCGGGTTGAAACGCACCGAGCAATTGCTCGACCGCCTGCCGGCCGAGCCCATGGCCGAGATTCCCAAAGCCCTGCGCCAGCTGCAGATGATCAGCCAGCATGCCACCCAACAGGCCAACGGCTTTTTCGCCAGCCGCCTGGCACGTCTGTGGCAGGACATCCATTGGGGCAGCCTGCTGTTTCTGTCGCCGCTGTGGCCATTGGCACTGACGCATCCGCAATTGCTCGAAGAGTGGGAACTGCGGGTCATCCATAAAGGCGAGTCGGCGCGCAAAGTCGAGAAACAGTTGTTCGGCACGCGCCTGCTAGAAATCGGCCTGGCCCTGGTGGACATCTGGCGCCTGCCGATCTGGGTGCAGCAAGGTTATAAACTGCTGCTCAGCGAACAACGGGAACTGGTGAAAGTGCTGCGCATTGCCCGCGACAGCGACCATCCCCTGCGCCAACAGAACCGCCTCGATGACGACCCGACTTTGCGCCGCTGGCTCAATCAGCCAGCCAACACCGTGCTGCTGGCCAACGGGTTGGCGCTCTCGGCGCAACAGGCCTGGGACAGCCCGCACAGCGAGCGATGGCAATACCTGACCAGTCTTTACCTGCAAATGCCGATGGACGAGGTGCAACAACAACTGCACCAACAGGCCGCCAACAGCGCCCGCCATCACGCCATACCTGATCTCTGGCACCCTGCCGTTGCGTTGCTCTGGCCGTGGGGCACGAATCGAGTTCACCCCAGCCTGCTTCCTGCTTCGGCACCATCCGCCGAAGACCTGGCAACGTGGCGCAAGCAATGTGCCGAACTGCTGATCGAGCCGAGCCGCTTCACCAATGCCATGCACCTGACCACCTCTGCCCGCGACGCATTGGTCGCGTGCGGCATGCGGCGGGTGATGATCCTCATGGCTGATCGCACCCATGCCAATCTGCGGGTACACCAAACCGCCGGGCTGCCAAAAGAGGTGGCCGCACTGAACTTCGTGGTCAATCAAAGTAACGTACTGCAACGGCTGCTCGCACAGCAGGCCCAGGTGCGTCTGACTCCAGAGAACAACGCGCAGTTTTCCGCCCTGCTGCCCAACAGCCTGCGTTCGCAATTCAGCGGCGAACACCTGCTGTTGCGCTCACTGGTCAACAATGGCCGGGTGATCATGATCGTCGCGGCGGATCAGGGCGGTGGGCCGTTTTCGGAAATCACCGTGCAAGCCTTCAGCAAAACAGCGCAGTGCATCGAGAAGGCGCTGCACAGCTTTAGTCAGCGCGGTAAATAAGCCTGCGCTACAATCCCCCCTTTTGTGCTCTGGAGACCTCACATGACTGACTTCTCTGGCTTGCCGCTGGTGATCGAGCCGAGCGACTTGCTCCCTCGCCTCGAAGCCCGCGATCTGATTCTGGTCGATCTGACTAGCAGCGCCCGCTATACCGCAGGGCACATTCCTGGTGCGCGATTCGTTGACCCGAAACGCACGCAGCTCGGCCAGGCGCCTGCGCCGGGGCTGATGCCGCCGCAAGCGGCACTCGAAGCCTTGTTCGGTGAGCTGGGACACAACCCCGATGCTGTCTACGTGGTGTATGACGACGAAGGCGGCGGCTGGGCCGGGCGCTTCATCTGGTTGCTGGATGTCATCGGCCATCACAAGTACCACTACGTCGACGGTGGCCTGCCGGCCTGGCTGGCAGAAGGCTTGCCGATGTCGATTCAGGTTCCGGCGCCGGTGGGTGGCCCGGTGGCATTGACCCTGCACGACGAACCCACAGCGACCCGCGAATACCTGCAAAGCCGTCTCGGCGCTGCCGACCTGGCGATCTGGGATGCGCGCGGACCGCTGGAGTACTCCGGCGAGAAAGTGTTGGCAGCCAAGGGCGGCCATATTCCCGGCGCGGTCAATTTCGAATGGACCGCTGGCATGGATCAGGCCCGTAATCTGCGTATCCGCACCGACATGCCGCAGATTCTCGAACAACTCGGAATCAGCAAAGACAAAGAAGTGATTACCCACTGCCAGACTCACCACCGTTCTGGCTTCACCTATCTGGTGGCCAAGTCCCTCGGTTATCCGCGGGTCAAGGGCTACGCCGGCTCCTGGGGCGAATGGGGCAACCATCCCGACACCCCAGTAGAGATTTGAGCTTTTTAAGGACCGTTAATGAACAAGCGTCTGTTTATCGTCAGCCAGTACCTGCTGCCCCACAACCTGCTCTCTCGATTGGCCGGCTGCATTGCCGAATGCCGCGTGCGCTGGTTCAAGAATGCCTTTACCGCATGGTTCGCCAAGCGTTATCAGGTGAACATGTCCGAGGCCCTGGTTGAAGACCTCACCGCCTACGAGCACTTCAACGCGTTCTTCACCCGCGCACTGAAAGACGGCGCGCGCCCACTGGACGAAACACCGGGGGCAATCCTCAGCCCGGCCGACGGTGCGGTCAGCCAACTCGGTCCAATCGAACACGGTCGCGTGTTCCAGGCCAAAGGCCACAGCTTCAGCGTGCTGGAACTGCTCGGTGGCGACGCAGCCAATGCCGCGCCGTTCATGGGCGGAGACTTCGCGACCATTTACCTGTCGCCCAAGGACTACCACCGCGTGCACATGCCGCTGGCCGGCACCTTGCGCGAGATGGTCTACATTCCGGGCCGCCTGTTCTCAGTCAACCAGACCACCGCTGAAAACGTCCCCGAGCTGTTCGCCCGCAACGAGCGTGTAGCGTGCATTTTCGACACCGAACGCGGACCGATGGCCGTGGTTTTGGTGGGCGCAATGATCGTCGCGTCGATCGAGACAGTATGGGCTGGCCTGGTGACTCCACCGAAACGCGAACTGAAAACCTTCCGTTACGACGAAGCCGCCCGCGCGCCGATCCATCTGGAAAAAGGTGCGGAACTGGGTCGATTCAAACTGGGTTCGACCGCAGTCGTACTGTTCGGGCCGGATCAGGTGAAGTGGGCTGAAGAACTGGCGGCGGGATCGCCAGTGCGCATGGGTCAGGGTATGGGCTCACCAAATGCCTGATTCACACCACCACTGTAGGAGCGAGCTTGCTCGCGAAAAACCTGAAGGCGCCGCAGGCATCCAGAATGCCTGCGTCATCGTTGACGTTCTTCGCGAGCAAGCTCGCTCCTACAGGGTTGATTCTTTTATAGCTGTCCGTCGCGATCGCGGAAGCCCAGCAGATACAGCACGCCATCCAGCCCAAGGGTGGAAATCGCCTGCTTTGCCGACTGCTTGACCAGCGGCTTTGCACGGAACGCCACGCCCAAACCGGCAATCGCCAGCATCGGAAGATCGTTGGCGCCGTCGCCGACCGCGATGGTCTGCTCCAGACGCAAACCTTCCTTGTGCGCCAGTTCTTTGAGCAGATCCGCTTTGCGCTGTGCATCGACAATCGGCTCGACCGCAACGCCCGTGACCTTGCCATCAACCACTTCCAGTTCGTTGGCGAACACGTAGTCGATGCCCAGCTTGGCCTGTAGCTGCTTGGCGAAGTAGGTGAAGCCGCCCGACAGGATCGCGGTCTTGTAGCCCAGGCGCTTGAGTTCGGCGAACAGGGTTTCGGCACCTTCGGTCAAGCGCAGCGAAGCACCAATCGAATCCAGTACGCCAACATCCAGCCCCTTGAGCAACGCCAGGCGCTCCTTGAAGCTGGCGCGGAAGTCCAGTTCACCCGCCATCGCCCGCTCGGTGATTTCCGACACCTTGTCACCGACGCCGGCAGCCTTGGCCAGCTCATCGATCACTTCGGCCTCGATCAGGGTCGAGTCCATGTCGAACACCGCCAGACGACGGTTACGACGGAACAGCGAGTCTTCCTGGAAGGCGATATCGACGTTCAGTTCCTGGGCGACGCTGAGGAATTCAGCCCGCAATGCCTGCGGATCGGCCGCCTCGCCACGCACAGAAAATTCGATGCAGCCCTTGCCCTGGTCAGCCGGGGTGTCCAGCGGCATACGCCCGGACAGGCGATCGATATGGTCGATATTCAAGCCGTATTTGGCGGTGATCGAACTGACGGCCTGCAACTGCCCGGCTGTCACCTTGCGGGTCAACAACGTCACGATGTGGCGTTTTTTGCCCTGGTTGCCGACCCATTGCTGGTAATCCTCTTCGGACACCGGTGTGAAACGCACCTGTTGATCCAGCTCATAACCCTTGAACAGGATGTCCTTGAGCACGGACTTGCCTTGTTCGGTGCCAGGAATTTCAACCAGGATGCCAAACGACAGGGTGTCGTGGATCACGGCCTGACCGATGTCGAGAATGTTCACACCACCCTGGGCCAAAACGCCGGTAATGGCCGCAGTCAGACCCGGACGATCGGATCCGGTGATGTTTATCAGGACAATTTCGCGCAAGGCGCACCCCCGCAGGTGGAAAAAAATCGCATTCTACCCACTTTCAGTGACCATCGGGCACCGCGAGCGCTTTGCCGGTCTAGGGCCTGTCGCTATACTGCGCGTCAACTTCACGGACAAAAGAGCCGAGCTCAAGTGAACCGGCCCACGCCAGTAAAAACCGATAACTTCTTCCTGCTGATCTTCCGGGCACTGCGCCACCGCCGTGTACCGATTGCATTGCGCATCGCCAGCCATAACGTGATCCTGGTCGCTCTGGCCCTGGTGATCTACGCCTGCGTGATGGGATTGCAGTTCAAGCAGGCCATGCACGAGCAGGCAGATGCGCTGGGTGAAAGCCTGACTACGCAGACAGCCACCTCGGCCACCGAGCTGTTGGTGTCCAACGACATCCTCAGCCTCAACGTGCTGCTCAACAACCTGACCAAAAACAAGTTGGTGGCCCACGCCGCCATCTACAGCATGGATAACCGCATCCTTGCCGAATCCGGTCAGCGTCCCAAGCACGGCCTGCTGGGCGAAGCCGAAGGCATCTACCAGAGCAAGATCACCTTTCAGGACGTGACCGCCGGCCAGCTGCGCATCAGCCTGGACATGGATCAATTCCAACAGCCGATGACCATCAGCCTGCAAAGCATGGGCATCCTGAGTGCAATCCTGCTGGCCTTGTCCCTGGCCTTGAGCCTGCGCCTGGGTCGGCACATCTCCACGCCGCTGCTGCAACTGCGTGTATGGCTGCGCAATATCGACGAATACACCCCGGCTACCGACCGGCAGGATGAAATCGGCGACCTGGCGCGCCAACTGCATGCCAACTTCGCGCCGGAGCCTGCAGAACCGGAGCCTGTGCCCGAGCCCGAGCCCGAGTTCGACGACAACGATTACGACGATGCCGAACCAGGCTTCGAAGTACGCAATTTGAAAGACCCGAGCTTCGACGAAAGCCGCCCAGTGGCTGCGATGAAGGCCGCACCTCGGCGCGTTGTCAGCACAGTCGAAGACGAGGAAGACGACGACGCGTTCGCCGATTTGCTTGATGACACGCCAGACAGCACGGCAAAACCGGTGGCCCGACGTGCTCCATCGAACGAGCCGCAGCACAGCGCCGTTCTGGCAGTCCAGCTGGGCTCCCAGGAACAACTGCGTCGTTTGCCGCGCACTCGCCTTGAGGAACTGCTCAAGCGCTACCGTGACTGCCTCGACCAGGCGGCATCGCTCTACGAGAGCGAACTGCACACTCTGAACGACGGCAGCACGCTGATGCTGTTCCATAGCGAAGACAGCGGCGATGACTACCTGACCAATGCCATCTGCTGCGGCGAACTGCTACGGGCGCTGGGTCATCAGTTGCAGATCGAAGTCGCCGACAGCGGCATTACCCTGCAATTGCAGCTTGGTTTGACCTTGGGTGACGAGCTGTTTGGCCTGAGCCAGATCGACTTGCTGCTGACCGATCCCGCCCAGGACGCCTTGGCCCTGTCGCAACACAGCCGCAACCTGCTGCTGGTGGAGCGCAAGATCAGTGACGACGCGCTTATTCGCCAACGCGCACGGATTCGCCCGATTGCCAGCCCTGAAGGCGCTTGCTGCGTAGAGCGGTTGATGGAGCCTTATCCGTCGATGCTTGAGCGGCAACTGGCGCGGATGCATGAGCGCCGGGCGTAACAGCCAGCCCTGATATAGAAAAAGCCCGCAGATGAGTGATCGTCTGCGGGCTTTTTTGTTGTCTGGGCTGACGCTATCGCGAGCAGGCTCGCTCCCACAGGGTATGGCGGTGCACAGACCTCTGTGTAGGAGCTGCCGAAGGCTGCGATCTTTTGGCTTCTTTGGTGTTTGCACTGGCCTCTTCGCGGGCAAGCCCGCTCCCACAGGGTCCCAGGCCGCCCGCAATATTTGTGTTCAACAAAGGAACCTGTGGGAGCGGGCTTGCCCGCGAAGAGGCCTGAACAGACGCTGAAGATCTCGACCTGCAGAAACAACAAAGCCCGCACAAGGCGGGCTTTGATGATGATTCAACGACGATCAGAAGCGAAACACTTCCATATCGGTGCGAATCGGTGCAGCCATCGGGATCTTAGGCTGTTTTTCAGCTTCCGCCGCCGGCGCTGCCGGTTTTGGTGCCGGCTTGCGCGGGGCTTCGGCGATCGGTGGCTGGTTAGACAGCGGCTTGAGCGCCACCGACAGCTGTTCAGCCAGTTTCTGCAACAACACACCCTGAGCCTGAACTTGCGCCGCCGTGGTGCCGGCGTGCTGTTCTTGCAGGTGGATGATGCGGTTGTCGCGTACCTGTCCACGGCGGTCGATCAAACGCCACTGGGCATCAAGGATCGCCGGCTGCTTTTCGCCCGAGTCCAGACGGGTAATGGTCAGCAGCACCTGAACATCCGGGGTGAAACCGGTGGTAGCAGGGGCTAGCACGACGCGCTGGCTGTCCAGGCGACCGGACACCTGACGCAACAACAACTGATCGATGTCCGAAGACAGGCTTCCCGCCCAACGGCCATCGGTCGAAGCTTGCAGGCTGCCGTCTGGCTGACGCTGCAACAGGGTTTCGCGCTGCAGGTAGTCAGCAACGGTCACCGGGCCCAGCAATACCGCCATGCCAGCGCTTTGCGCAGGCTGGACCGGACTTCCACTGTCCAGTTGATACAGCGACACCGGCTGGTGAACGCTGCAACCCGCCAGGCCAAGAACGCCGGCGAGCATCAAAATAAAAGGAAGGCGCAGAGCAGTCATCGTCCCGTCCAAGTGATTGCCACAAGGCTAATCACAGTGAAAATACTCAATAAATATGAAGAACGCGCGGCCACGCCGGCGCTTGAAAGGGCATATCATCCGTGAATATGCGCTCCGACTCCAGCGCGAAAGCGTCGATCTACGGGTTAAATCGTAGATCGAGCCCTCTAGGACGCTTGATTGAGGTACTTAGATGTTTTCGACGAGCAGCGCATCTACCCTCTGGAAGCCACGTGGCAGCTTATTACCACGACGCCCACGCTCACCCTTGTAGTGTTCGAGGTCGTCCGCTTTCAGTGACAAGGTACGTTTTCCGGCCTGCAACACCAGCGTTGCACCGTCCGGGATGACGGCGATGTCCGTGACATACTCTTCGCGATTGGCCACGCGCTCTCCGGGAATCCCGATGATCTTGTTGCCTTTGCCCTTACCTAATTGTGGCAGATCGCTGATCTTGAAGATCAGCAGGCGACCTTCGGTGGTCACCGAAGCCAGCCAGTTTTGCTCACGATCGGCCACCGGACGCGGCAGGATCACCTTGGAGTTGGTCGGCAGACTCAGCAGCGCCTTGCCCGCCTTGTTCTTGGCCTGCAAGTCTTCACCCTTGACCACGAAACCGTAGCCGGCGTCGGAGGCGATCACGTACAGCGCATCGTCTTCGGGCATCAACACGCACTCAAAGCTCGCGCCTGGTGGCGGCGTCAGACGACCGGTCAGTGGTTCGCCCTGACCACGGGCCGATGGCAGAGTGTGCGCGGCGACAGAGTAGCTGCGACCGGTAGAGTCGATAAACACCGCATATTGGTTGGAACGCCCGGGCGCCAAGGCCTTGAAGCCATCGCCGGCCTTATAGGAAAGCCCGGTGGCGTCGATTTCGTGGCCCTTGGCGGAACGCACCCAGCCTTTTTCCGACAGAACCACCGTCACTTTTTCGTTCGGCAACAGATCGTGCTCGGTCAGCGCCTTGGCTTCGGCACGTTCGACGATTGGCGAGCGGCGGTCATCACCGTAGGTTTCCGCGTCCTTGATCAGTTCGCTGCGCACCAGTTTTTTCAACTTGGTTTCGCTGCCTAGCAGGGCTTGCAGCTTGGCTTGTTCCTTGAGCAGTTCATCCTGCTCGGCACGCAGCTTCATCTCTTCCAGTCGCGCCAACTGACGCAGACGGGTGTCGAGGATGTAATCAGCCTGGATTTCACTCAGGGCAAAACGCTCGATCAGCTTGGCCCGTGGGTGCTCCTCGGTACGGATGATATGGATCACTTCATCCAGGTTGAGGTAAGCAATCAACAAGCCATCCAACAGGTGCAGGCGGCGCTCGACTTTGTCGAGGCGGAATTGCAGACGACGACGGACCGTCTGAACACGGAACTCCAGCCACTCAACCAGCAATGCCCGCAGGTTCTTCAGCTGCGGCTTGCCATCCAGGCCAATGATGTTGACGTTGACACGGTAGCTCGATTCCAGCTCGGTGCTGGCGAACAAATGCTGCATCAGGGCGTCGTGGTCAAAGTTTTTCCGTGCGCCCGGAATGATCACGATCCGGCATGGGTTCTCATGGTCGGATTCGTCACGCAGGTCAGCGATCTGCGGGGCCTTGGACGGTTTGGCCTGCATCATGGCTGCAATCTGTTCCAGCACTTTGGCGCCGGAGACCTGATGCGGCAGCGCGGTAACGATAATGTCGCCGTCTTCGATGTGATAAACGGCGCGCATACGCACCGAACCACGGCCGGTTTCGTAGATTTTCAGCAAATCGGCGCGCGGCGTGATGATTTCCGCTTCGGTCGGATAGTCCGGGCCCTGGATATGCTCACAAAGCTGTTCGACCGTGGCCTTTGGCTCATCGAGCAGCCGCACGCAGGCGCTGGCGACTTCGCGCAGGTTGTGCGGCGGAACGTCGGTGGCCATGCCCACGGCGATACCAGTGGTGCCGTTGAGAAGGATGTTCGGCAAACGTGCCGGCAACACCAGCGGCTCGTCGAGGGTACCGTCGAAGTTTGGCCCCCAATCCGCGGTGCCCTGACCGAGTTCGCTTAGCAGCACTTCGGAATAGCGCGACAACCGGGCTTCGGTGTAACGCATGGCAGCGAAGGACTTCGGATCATCCGGCGCACCCCAGTTGCCCTGACCGTCGACCAGCGTGTAGCGGTAGCTGAACGGCTGTGCCATCAGGACCATGGCTTCGTAGCAGGCCGAATCGCCGTGGGGGTGGAATTTGCCGAGCACGTCACCGACGGTACGTGCCGATTTCTTGTGCTTGGAGTCGGCGTCCAGTCCCAACTCGCTCATGGCGTAAACAATGCGCCGCTGCACGGGTTTCAGGCCGTCGCCGATATGCGGCAAGGCACGGTCCATGATTACGTACATGGAGTAGTTGAGGTAGGCATTTTCGGTGAAGTCAGCCAGCGATCGGCGTTCTACGCCATCTAAGCTGTCTGCAAGGATGTCGCTCATGCGGGCCTCATCGGTTCGTTGTCTGGCGCAGCAGCATGGTGCCACCGCGCTGGGTAAATTCAAGTTTGTTCAATGCGCTCATACCGAGCAGTACCTGATCACCATGCAGGCCTGGCGCCACCAGTGCGCGAACATCCCGCAGCACGATGTCGCCCAGTTGCAGGCGTTCGATACGGGTGCGATAGCCCTGGCTCAGGCCATTGGCCGTGCTAAGGGTCACACCAAAACCTTCTTCCAGCTTCAACCGCTTGGCCAACTGCGCCGGGATCGCGACATCGGTCGCCCCGGTGTCGAGCATGAAATCCACCGGCTGACCATTGATATGGCCGCTGGCGACGAAATGCCCTTGGGCATTGCTGGCCAGTTTCACCTCGATAAAACCATCGCCCTGTTCCGAGCTCACCACCACATTGGGGTTTTGTTGACGCTCTTCCCACTGGCCGAAAAAACGCGTTGCCAGAAACAGTGCCGCGCACCAGGCCAGCACCATCAACACCCGACCGGCGCGTTTACCTGGCGGCTGCTGGCTCACGGCTTGGCACTCCAGCCACCGTCAGGCGCGGCAAAGCGCCAGACAATCGGGCGCTGCTCGCCATCGGCGCGGGCACCATTGTTGTTATCGACACCAACCCAGGCCCCGTCGACGTCCACCACCAACGCTTCTTCCAAACCGTAGTTCTGTGGATAACGACGGTTGTCCTGCAGCACCTCGGCGGCGTATGACCAACAGCGCTCGACCTTGGCCGTCTGCGGATCGCGGCGACAAATCTGGTAAGCGTTGCGCTCAAGGGTGAACAGTTTGCCGTTGAACAGGGATACATCGGAAAAATCCCGGGGAACGGCTTTGGCCTTGGGAAACTGTGGCGGCTGCATTTCCTTGCCCGCCTCGCTCAACAACACACAGCCACCGTCGCAATCCCACACGGTCTGCTTGCGCTTGATCAACAGCAACCCGCGACTTTGACGCTCTGCGGACAGCCACATCTGATCACCCGCCGGATTGATCGCCAATCCTTCGAACAGGGCATTGAATTCCGACAACAGGCCACTGGCCCGCGCTTCGCGAATCATGAGCGGTGAAATTTTCAACCAGGATGCTGGCCCCGTCGGCGGTATTTGCAACACCGCCGCATGGGATTCACTGACGACATAGCGATTACCTGCGTTGTCACAGGTAATGCCTTCGAAATCCAGGTCTCCGCCTCGTACGAACGACGCCAGCCAGGCCCGCGAACGCAGGCCCCAGGGCAAACCGCTGGCGGGCACCGGCGGAACATCGATGACCACCGCTTCCGCACGCCAGAGGCTGTTTGCAGTGTCCAGGCGGTAGATCTGGTCGTCGTCGCGGTCGGAGACCGTCCACAGGTCGTTGCCACATTGGGCCAGCCCGGACAGGTTACCGCCGCGCATGCCGTCAATGACATGCTCGGACAACAGACGCAGTTGCGGTGCCGGCTCGGCAGACACCGTGATCGAGGTCAGCAGCAACGCACACGCCAGGGCAAAGCCCAAGCGCATCAGCCCAGCACCTCCGCCAGGTTGCCCTTGGACTCCAGCCAGGTCTTGCGATCACCGGCGCGTTTTTTCGCCAGCAGCATGTCCATCATTTCCGATGTCGCAGCGAAGTCTTCGCCCAGGGTCAGTTGCACCAGACGTCGGGTGTTCGGGTCCATGGTGGTTTCACGCAGTTGCGGCGGGTTCATTTCGCCCAGCCCTTTGAATCGGGTGACCTGCGGTTTGCCGCGCTTCTTCTCGGCCACCAGACGATCGAGGATGCCATCGCGCTCGGCTTCGTCCAGGGCGTAATAGATTTCCTTGCCCAAGTCGATGCGGTACAGCGGCGGCATGGCGACGTAGACGTGACCGGCTTCCACCAACGCGCGAAAGTGCTGGACGAACAAGGCACAGAGCAAGGTCGCGATGTGCAGGCCGTCGGAGTCGGCGTCGGCGAGGATGCAGATCTTGCCGTAGCGCAATTGGCTCATGTCCGCAGCACCCGGATCGACACCGATGGCCACGGCAATGTTGTGCACTTCCTGGCTGGCCAGTACTTCGCTGCCGTCGACTTCCCAGGTATTGAGGATCTTGCCGCGCAACGGCAGGATTGCCTGAAACTCTTTATCCCGCGCCTGCTTGGCCGAACCACCGGCAGAATCACCTTCCACCAGGAACAGCTCGGAACGCATCGGGTCCTGCCCGGCGCAGTCAGCGAGTTTGCCCGGCAGTGCCGGACCCTGGGTGATACGTTTACGCTCGACCTTCTTGCTCGCCTTCAGGCGACGACCGGCGTTACTGATCGCCAGTTCAGCCAGTGCCATGCCGGTTTCCGGATGGGCATTGAGCCACAGGCTGAAGGCATCCTTGACCACACCGGAAACGAACGCCGCCGCTTCGCGGGACGACAGACGCTCCTTGGTCTGACCGGAGAACTGCGGCTCCTGCATTTTCATCGACAGTACGAAAGCAATGCGTTCCCAGACGTCTTCCGGCGCCAGCTTCACGCCACGTGGCAACAGACTGCGGAATTCGCAGAACTCGCGCATGGCATCAAGCAGGCCCTGGCGCAAACCGTTGACGTGGGTGCCGCCCTGGGCGGTCGGAATAAGGTTGACGTAGCTTTCCTGCACCGCGTCGCCGCCTTCAGGCAGCCACAGCAACGCCCAGTCCACCGCTTCCTTGTTCCCGGCCAGGCTGCCGCAGAACGGTTCGTCCGGCAAACGTTCGAACTCGCTGACTGCGTCGACCAGGTAGGAACGCAGGCCGTCTTCGTAGTGCCATTCGACTTTCTCGCCGGTGGCCTTGTCTTCAAAACTGACCAGCAACCCCGGGCACAGAACAGCCTTGGCCTTGAGCACGTGCTTGAGGCGACTGATAGAGAATTTCGGTGAGTCGAAGTATTTCGGATCCGGGGCGAAGAACACGCTGGTGCCGGTGTTGCGCTTGCCAACCGTACCGACGATTTCCAGCTCGGTTTTCTTGAAGCCGTCGGCGAAGGTCATCTGGTATTCGTTGCCGTCACGCTTCACGCGCACCCGGACTTCGGTCGACAAGGCGTTGACCACCGAAATACCCACCCCGTGCAGACCACCGGAGAACTGGTAGTTCTTGTTGGAAAACTTGCCGCCCGCATGGAGCTTGGTGAGGATCAGCTCGACGCCCGACACGCCTTCTTCGGGGTGAATGTCCACCGGCATGCCACGACCGTCATCGCTGACTTCCAGCGAGTGATCGGCGTGCAGAATGACCTGCACCGATTTGGCGTGCCCGGCCAAGGCTTCGTCGACGCTGTTGTCGATGACTTCCTGGGCGAGGTGGTTCGGCCGACTGGTGTCGGTGTACATGCCGGGGCGTTTGCGCACCGGGTCGAGGCCCGAGAGGACTTCGATGGCGTCGGCGTTATAAGAGCTAGCGCTGGGAGTGGCCATGGGGTCTCGTC
>NZ_JBOIBY010000346.1:0-38177 GCF_050739655.1 Pseudomonas sp.
TAGTCGCGGTAGGGCACGGCGACGTAGGCGTGCTTGGGCCGTTCCTTGCTGCTATGGATGTGGATCTGCGTCGTCGGACTGTCCGCATTGCCGTCCTGGAAGGAAGGCAGGGCGCTGTGATCCTCGAACCGCTGCGTCGACGTCGGTGACCGTGCCGTCTCCCAGGTCCTTGCGCCGCTGGGTTGAGGTCACTTGTTCGTAAACAACGGTACTGGCGCCGATTGGCAAATTGATCTGGTCGGGCACGTCGCCTTGACTGCGAGCGATTTCGTCGGAGTGGTTTAGGTCGTCAACCTATATAGGGCGCCCCTTTGGCTGGCGGGCGCCCTCTGTTTTTGGAGGGCGCGGCCGCTAGACCACTGTGCCAAACAAGTGCCCCACCAGTGCCGTAATGCCCATGGCCAGCGCCCCCCAGAATGTCACTCGCCAGGCGCCGGTCATGACTTTGGCCCCGCCTGCCTTGGCGGCAATGGCGCCCAATGTCCCGAGAAACACCAATGACATGCCCGATATCCAGGTCACCACGCTGTACTGCGGCGCGACAAACGTCACCGCCAGAGGCAACGCGGCACCCACCACGAAGCTGGCGGCGGAGGCCATGGCGGCCTGCAAGGGTTTGGCGGTGAGAGTGGAGCTGATGCCCAGTTCGTCCCGGGCGTGGGAGCCCAATGCGTCATGGGCCATCAATTGATCGGCCACTTGATGTGCCAGTTCGGGTGATACCCCGCGATGCATGTAGATGTTGGCGAGTTCGATGTGTTCGGCTTTCGGGTCGCTGGCCAATTCTGCCCGTTCGCGGGACAGATCGGCCCGCTCGGTATCGGCCTGGGAGTGTACGGAAATGTACTCGCCAGCGGCCATGGACATGGCCCCGGCTATCAACCCCGCCATTGCGGTGACCAGCAACGTGGCATGGCTGGCGTTGGCAGCCGCGACGCCGATCAGCAGGCTGGCGGTTGAGACAATCCCGTCGTTGGCCCCAAGGACGGCGGCGCGCAGCCAGCCGATACGATCACTTCTGTGTGCCTCGGTGTGCCTGTGCATGAATTTCATTGTTTAACGGGACTCCCTGTCATCAGGCGGTTCACGTCGGACGGGGTCCGAGCGGGTCGGCAATCGGCGTCAGCGGGTTTCAATTTGCGCCTGCAACTGTCCGCCGACAATGGATATTTCTTTGAATTGTTCACCCTCGCGCAGTACGAACAACGCGTCCATCCCGCGTTCCTGAGCCAGACGTGGGCCCTCGGTTTCGCCCAGGACCATCAGCGCCGTGGCCCAGGCATCGGCAAGCATGCACGAGGCCGCCACCACGGTGACGGCGGCGAGCGAGTTGCACAGCGGCGCGCCGGTGGCCGGGTTCATGGTGTGAGCATAGGACTGACCGGCCACGTCGACCCAGTGTCGATAGTCCCCAGAGGTCGCGATTGCGGCATCGCTGAGTTCCATCACGCCCATGACTTCACGCACGCCCCGGTTGGGCTTTTCCAGGGCCACGGCCCAGCACTGGCCGTCAGGTTTGACGCCTCGGGCGCACATCTCGCCATCGATACCGACCAGGTAGCGAGTGATGCCCAAACCCTCCAGGCAACGGGCCAGTTCATCCACGCCAAAACCTTTGGCGATGCCACTCAAATCAAGGTTCAGCGGCACGCGCTTACGCACCTGATTGCGATGCGGCTCAACCACTAATGCGGCGCTGGCTAACAGCCGGGCGCGCGGCGCAATCGTGCCGATCGCCTGCTCTGTGACCGTCTGCTCCCCTGGGCCGAAGCCCCAGGCGTTCACCAGATCACCTACAGCGATGTCGAAGGCGCCGCCGGATTGCTGACTGACGCGCAATGCAGCAGACAGCACCGTGGCCAGTTCCTTGGGTACCGACACCCATTCCTGCTCGGGGGCGGCATTGAGGCGGTTGAGGTCCGAGTCGGGTTTCCAGGTGGACATTTGCTGGTCCACCCGGGCCACGGCGCGGGCCAGGCGCTGCCCAAATTCATCGGTATCGATCCCGGCCCCGGCATAAAACAGGGCGGTGTAGCGGGTGCCCATGGTTTCGCCGTTCAGGCTATAGCGCTGCAACTCAGTAGACATCTTCACGGTAGCGTCCTTGTGCCTTGAGGGTCAGCACACTCAGGTTGAGAGGCGCCAATACTTCATCAAGAGCCTGCATCACGCCTTTGGCCATTTCGCGACTGCCACACACCAGCACTTGAGCACCTTTTTCAATCAGCCGGCGCAAAGCCAGGGCATCGCTGATCAGCCGGTCTTGCACGTAGCTGCGGTCCTGAACCTGAGAAAAGGCGGCGCGCAATGCCGTGAGGCGGCGGTCCGACAAGTATTGGTTGAGCTCCGGTTCATAGAGAAAGTCCGAGGCCGGGTTGCGCCCGCCCCAATACAAGTGCATCGGGTGTCGGGCCTTGTTGTTGCGGATAAAACCGGCCAGAGGACCGATGCCGGTACCGGCGCCGATCAGGATCACCGGGTGCGTGCCCGATGCCGGACGAAATTGCGGGTTGGGCTGGATGAAGGCTTTGATCTGCGCGCCGATGTCCAGGTCATGAAGGAATTCCGAGCACATGCCACCGTTGTGTTTACGCACACAGATCTCCAGCACGCCGTCCTGGGAACCGCTGGCCAGTGAGTAGAAACGCGGGATCGGGCTGCCCGGGGGCAGAATCCCGACCAGGTCGCCGGCCAGAAAGTCCGGCAGCTCGCCGCAGGCTTTGAAGCCCAGTATGTGGGTCGGCGCATTTACCTGTTCACCATAGGCAATCCGCTCTGTCAGCTCCAATTGATGGGTACGCGGCTGCTGCGGGGTGTGAACCAGCGCCAGCTCCTGCCCCAACACGTCGCCCAATGCGTGGCCCCAGCGCGCAAACTCCTGAGGGGACTGGCGGTTGACGGTTTCCAGCCCCAGCAGTGGTGAACCACCGGCCCGCAACATGGCGTCCTGCACTTGATGGGCGTACTGACAGAACTGTGCAAACTGGCGGTCGCCCAGGCCCAGCACCGCAAAGGGCAGGCCGGGCTTGAGGCCGGTTTTGGCCAGGCGCGCCAGGAACTGCGAAGCCGAGGCCGGCGCATCGCCGTCACCGTGGGTCGCGGTGAGGATGAACACCCGTTGGGCATTGCGGTAATCGCCCACCCATTCATTCATCGCCGCGCTGTGCACCTGAAGGCCACTCTGGTGCAAGGCGTCGTGCAAGGTTTTGGCAAAACCCCAGGTGCTGTTGTTTTCACTGCCCACCAGAATCACGCTGTCGGCGCAGTGGGCAGGGCTGTTGTGGCGGATGTTCGGGCCAGCCTTGCGGCGGCGCCACCACAACAGAATGCCGGTCACGCTCATCAACGGCACGCAGAGGGCGCAGAGCCCCAGCGGCAGGCCCAGCCACCAGAAGCCTTCGCCGGTGTGCAACTGATAGATCAATTCATAGAGGTTGTGCATCGAGTCGTGGGCTTGATAGGACAGCAAGGCGCCGCTGGCCTGATCCACGTAGCTGTCGCCCTGGGCCGTGCGCAGGGAAAACACATCGCGCGGGTTGCCGGGGCTCGGGTAGACCAGCTCGCGCAGGTCGTTCAGGTCGGTGGCCTGCAAGGCTTGCAGCTTCGCCACCGGCAAGGCCGGGCCGGTGCTGACGTGGGCGGGGAAGGCGGGTTCACTTTGACTGCCGTCGGCGATAAAACCAAACGTGGTGGCGGACATGTAGAGCCCGCTCAATGCCGACAGCAGCAGCCCGAGCAAGGCCGTTCGCCCGATTTCAGCATGCCAGCGCTGGCTGAAAGTGCCCCGCAGCGGCCGCAGCAGATTGCGCCAGCCACCCAGGCGCCGGGCCAGCAATAGCGCACCGGACACCGACAGCATCACCATGAACAGCGCGCCGACACCCGACACCCCATGGCCCGGCGTGCCAAGGAACAGCGAGCGGTGCAGGTCTTTCACCCAGCGGGTGAACGCGGATGGCTCGTAAGGGGCGAGGCCTTGGCCGGTCAGTGGGTCAACCTTTTCCGCCCCGGCCTGGCCGTTCTGGTTGTAGTAGACGATCACCGTGCCGGAGGCTGAGCGCTGGATCTGCTCCACGCCCGCAAAGTGGCTGGCAACGCGCCCGGCCAGTTGGCCGACGTTGAGTTGTCCGGCAGAAGTGGACGTGCTGTGCAGGCGTTCCAGCAGCGGGTCGACAGACAGGATCGCGCCGCTGAAGGCCAGCACCATGACCAACAGGGCGGCGATCAGGCCAGGAAGGGAATGGAACTGACGAAGCATGTTCAGCCTCCAGAGAGGGCGGGTGCTACAGATCGTAAGTAAAGGAGTCGACGTAGGCACTGCCGGTCGCCGGCTTGCCTGAGCCCTTGGACGTCAGGGGTACGCTGACATCGCCGCGGGCGTCACGTTTGTCCTCGACGGCGCTGTCGATGCGGATCTGATACCCGGCATCAATCAGGGTGTCTGCCAGTTCGACGCTGACTTTGAGCGTGCGCCCACTGCCGACACTTGCGCCGCTGACCCCGTCAAACTCGCTCGGGTTCATCCCGCTGCCACGGGCCCAGTCGCCCAAGTGTTTGTAATATTTGGCCTTCTTGCCGGCCACCCAAAGGGTTTTCTGGTATTGGCCATTGGCGTCGGTGACGTAGATCGCCATGTAGGCATCATTGCCGCTGTAGTCCTTGAGCTGCGTGGTCAAGGTCACTTCACGGGCCTGGGCCAGCCCCGGCAGGGCAATGGCGCCGACGAGGCAGGTTGCTGCGATGATCTTTTTCATGAAGGTGTCCCCTTTGATCGTTAGGTTGAGAGCCTGCACATGCTTGCTGACAGCAACCTGAAGCGCAGGAAAAACTCATCGACAGGTGAGACGTCATTCGGCGAGCGGGCTGCCGAGGTAATCCCTGGCATCGCCGTCGTCGCCGAAATGGATCTCGAGTGTGTGCAGGCGCAGCGATGCGGGTGAGTAGCTGGCTTCGATGGCATTGCCTTTGCCGTCCAGGCCCTTGAGCTCGTAACAACCGTCGTCGACCTTGATGCGCTGCACGCTCCAGCCGTATTGCCGCTCTACCTGCTGACGCAAGGTTTCGCGCGATTGCCAGTCGCTCACCGGGTCGCTGCAGTCGTCACCGGCCAGGGCATAACCGCTGAGCAGCAGGCTCAACAGCGTGGCATTGGCAATAAAACCTGATTTCATGATCTGTCTCCTGCCGAGGTCGGCGTCTGTGGCATACCCTAAGGTGCATTCCTGACAACCAGCTGAATCTTCAGATTCACGTCAGGTAAGGCGATTAAGGTGCTGCACGACAACCATCACAGGAGGTGCCAGATGCGAGTCTTATTGGTCGAGGACGCTCCAGGCTTGGGGGAGGCGGTGCGTGAGCAGATTGCCGATGACGGCCACGCCGTCGATTGGGTGCAGCGCCTGGACCTCGCGCGCAACAGCGTCCGCACCACGCCTTACGACCTGATCCTGCTGGACCTGATGCTCCCGGATGGTCGCGGGCTGGACTTTTTGCGCCAGCAACGCTCGGCAGGGGACGTGACCCCGGTGATTATCCTGACCGCCCAGGATCAGATTTCCGATCGAATTGCCGGCCTCAACGCCGGCGCCGACGACTACCTGGTCAAACCGTTCGACCTGTTTGAGCTCTCGGCCCGTGTGGCGGCGGTGGCCCGGCGTTATAGCGGCAACCCCAATCCAAAGATCAAACTCGGTGATTTACAGGTCGATATGAGTGCCCGCACGGTGCTGCGGGGCGGTGCGACGGTGGACCTCACGGCGCGGGAGTGGGCGCTGTTCGAGGCGTTTGTGCAACGCCCCAGCGCGCTGCTGTCCAAGTCGCAGCTTGAAGAACGGCTGTATGCCTTCGGCGCCGAAATCGAGAGCAATACCATTGAGGTCTACATCAGCCGTCTGCGTAAAAAACTCGGGCGCGATCTGATTGAAACCGTGCGCGGCATGGGCTACCGGTTGATGTCCGAATGAAGCCGTCTTCGAGCCTGCAAATACGTCTCGGTCTAGGGTTGACTCTTGGTATGACTTTACTCTGGCTGGCGGCAACCGTCGGCGCCTGGCTGGTGGTGCAACATGAGTTGAACGAGGCATTCGACAGCGCGTTGGAAGAGACTGCACAACGCATCCTGCCCTTGGCCGTGCTGGAAATCAGCAACCGGGAAGAACCACGGACTGCGCAACACGTCGCGACCCTGAAAATGCACAACGAATACCTGACCTACCTGGTGCGCGATGCCACGGGCAAAATTCTGATGCAATCTCACGACGCCAACCCGGAGATTTTCAATCGACAACCGACTGAAGGTTTTTCCAACTCTGAAAAGTACCGATTGTATGGCGCTAGTGCATTGCGCCAGACGCTGTTCATCGAGATAGCCGAACCGCTTGGTCATCGTCGTGAAGCAGCGCGGGAGGCCTTGTTTGCCTTGTTGTTGCCAATATTGGTGTTGATTCCTGTCAGCCTGTTGGGTACCTGGTTATTTGTGCGTTTCAGCCTGCGCAGCGTGTTGGCTTACCGTCGTGCTATTGAAGCGCGCGGTGTGGGTGATCTGTCGCCGATCAAGGTGGTGCGCCTGCCGGCAGAAATCGACCCGTTGGCTGAGGCGGTCAATCACCTGCTGGAGCGCTTACGCAACGCCCTTGAGGCCGAGCGCAGCTTTACCGCCAACAGCGCCCATGAACTGCGCACACCATTGGCCTCGACCCTGGCGCAGATCCAGCGGTTACACCACGAAGCGCCCGAAGGTCCGTTGCGAGTGCGTGCGCAGAAGATCGAGAACGCGTTGCGCGAACTTTCACGGCTTTCAGAAAAACTCATGCAGCTGGCCAAAGCCGAGGGCGGCGGGTTGTTGTCCGAAACGGCACAAGACCTGATTCCGTTGCTTGCCCACGGAGTGGACGAGTGGAACCAACGTAGCGGGCAGCGCATTGAGTTGCAGCTGCCAAGCCAGGCCGGCGTGTACTCGACCATTGACCCGGACGCCTTTGGCATCCTGTTGCGCAACCTGATTGAGAATGCGCTGAAGTATGGTGCAGCGGATCAACCGGTCGAAGTCAGTCTCTCCGAACAGGCACAGCTACGGGTTGTCAATAGCGGCCCGGCGGTGCCACAGCCGATATTACAGCACCTGACTGAGCGTTTTGTGCGCGGTCACAGTGAGATCAGTGGTTCAGGACTGGGCTTGGCGATTGCCAAAACCATAGTGCAGGGGGTAAACGCCAGAATGAAATTGTTCTCCCCTGCAACAGGTCGACAAGATGGGTTCGAAGTCTGCGTCTGGTTACCGCTTGCCCCATCATAAAAGACTGAGGGGCTCGCCAACGTTCTTTTATCGATGTGAGTCTTGCAGCCATTACTTGGGCAGAATGGTGTTCAACGCACAGAATGCTGACGGTTTAGTTCTAAAGCATTGAGGGCGATCGAAAAATACGCTGTCTCATGCATTTGATGACAATTTGCCTAGTTGTAAATGTGATCGAATAGGTTCAATGCAGTGACTGCTTTTGGCTGAGCAGCCACTCACGGACGTCCACTCCCGACCCAGGCTGTGTGAAAACGCCTGCGATTGTCTAACCTTCAGATCGTCTAGATCGTGGCGGGGGCGATCATGAAGCGATTCATTGAAGGTGTTGCTCCTGCTGCAACGGGGCGTCCTGCCTATCAACCAGCGATAACCTCAATCTCTTCTCCCAGTCGATCATCGCCATCGACGGCAGCAAATTCAAAGCCGTCAATAATCGCGACCGCAACTTCACTCAGGGCAAGGTGAAGGCTCGCATGCAGCAGATCGAGCAGAGCATTGATCGATATCTGGCGGCGATGGATTCGGCGGATCGGGCAGCGCCCGAAGTGGCCGAGGCCAAAGCAGAGCGGCTGAAAGAAAAGATAGAAACGCTGAAAAAACAGATGCAAAAACTCAAGGAAATCGAGGCGCAACTTCACGAAAGTCCAGACCAGAAAGCTTCGCTCTGACTGGGCAAATACTCGATCTTCACTGACATGATCATGTTTCCAAGGCGTGATCCAAGGGTTAAAAGTGGATTTCAGCGGTCTTGAGGCCCAGGTCTCGAAGCTCGGCGATCAAGTCATCCAGATGCCCAAAAGACTCGACCTCCTCGTTGTCATCAACCAAGAAATAACTCCTGCCAGCGTCCTTCTTGAAGAACACTATCCACTCCTTGGGGTTGGTCGGGTTTGCGATCACATGGGTGTCGAAGGTCACGCCTTCGGCATGTTTGGTTTGCACAGTTTTACGATTCATGTCTGTCACCACGCTACGCGCGCTCTCAAAATTCTTTATTTGCAGTGCATGCCCGCCCAGTTCCATCTGAGCTTTCCCTATAAATATCTCCAGCCGCTCGAAGCAGTGGATCTGGGGCATTTAAATTATCACTGTATGTTAATATTATGCACATGCATCGACTGAGGGGCTAGCCATGATTGCGATAGGTGAGGCATGGAAGGCGGGGTTGTTGGGGCGAGGACACTGGCTTCGCAATATGGTGTCTGGCGTGATCGTCGGGATCGTGGCGCTCCCTCTGGCAATGGCGTTTTCCATTGCATCTGGCGTCAAACCTGAGCAAGGCATTTACACCGCAATCATCGGTGGTCTGCTGGTTTCACTCTTTGGGGGAAGCCGCTTGCAGATTGCCGGACCGACAGGTGCGTTCATCGTGATTCTGGCGGGGGTCACGGCCAAGCATGGCGTTGACGGTCTGCAAATCGCCACGATGATGGCGGGGGCCATCTTGTTATTGCTGGGGATGGCACGGCTCGGTGCGATCATCAAATTTATCCCCGACCCGGTGATTGTCGGATTCACCGCGGGCATCGGTGTGATCATCTGGGTCGGGCAGTGGAAAGACTTTTTCGGTTTACCGACGATCAGTGGAGAGCATTTCCATGAAAAGCTCTGGCATCTGCTACAGGCCCTGCCGGATCTTCACATGGCCACCACCCTGCTGGCGGTACTTAGCCTTTTCCTGGTCATCACCGCGTCCAGAATTCCCGGTCTCAAACGGGTGCCTGGCCCGCTAGTCGCAATGGCGGTCGCTACAGCAATACAATCAACCTTTCATTTCAAGGGGGTAGCCACGATTGGCAGTGCATTCGGTGGTATACCTCAAGGCTTGCCAGCGTTGAGCCTGCCTGTAATTACGCCGTCCCGCGTCATCGATTTGATTGGTCCGGCGTTCACTATCGCCATGCTTGGAGCAATCGAATCGCTGCTGTCCGCGATGGTGGCCGATGGCATGGCGGGCACCAAGCACGATTCCAATCAGGAGCTGATCGGTCAGGGGGTCGCCAACTTGGTCACACCCTTGTTTGGCGGTTTCGCAGCTACCGGGGCCATTGCCCGTACTGCAACCAATATCCGTAACGGCGGTACGAGCCCGCTGGCCGGCATTACGCATGCGGTCACCTTGGTGCTTATTGTTCTGTTCCTGGCACCTCTAGCCTCAAACATCCCACTGTGCGCCCTGGCTGCCATTCTTTTCGTGGTCGCATACAACATGAGCGAGTTGAAGCACTTCAAACGCATGGTCCAACGAGCCCCACGCGCAGACGTATCCATCCTGCTCATCACTTTCAGCCTCACTGTGTTCAGTGACTTGGTGATCGCCGTGAATATCGGCGTCATTCTTGCGATGCTGCACTTCATGCGCCGCATGGCCTCATCGGTGGAAGTGCAACAGGTCGTGGAGCACGAGCTTGAAGAAGAGCTGAGGACCAATGGCCATACTCGCCTACCGCCAGGGCTTTTGATTTATACGATTGAAGGGCCATTGTTTTTTGCTGCGGCCGAGACCTTCGAGCGTGTGATAGCACAGACTCACACTGACCCAACCCTGCTGATTATCCGTCTGAAGCGCGTACCGTTTATGGATATCACGGGTTTGCAAGTGTTGGAGGAGGTTATTCAGCAGCTGCACAAGCGGCATATCGTTGTGAAACTCTGCGAAGCGAACACGAAGGTGCTCAACAAGCTCGATAGGGTGGGTATCCTGCAAGAAATTGGTCCGGAGCATTACCACGCCGACTTCAACACTGCGTTGGCTAAAGCTGTCAGTCACGTAGCGGGTACGTCGACCCCCTAGAGACTACTGCCCGTCTTAGTTATAACTTGGGGCTGGTGGCATGCTTGCTCTTGGTCGAATAGCTGGCGCCGTGAGTGTCCAGGTAGTCACGAATCAGTTGGCGGACCACCTGCGAAGACGTCAGGTCTTGTGCTGCACAGAGTTCCTCGAAAGCTTTTTTCTTGACGGGATCAATGAGCACAGTGAGGCGCGCAGTCTTGCTTTCCATGGGGTATTCAATCGCTCAAGTCGCTGGATGTTAATCAAATTGTAATTGCCTTGTCCGGTGCTGTCACTGTTGCGGCGGTGGGTTGTTCGGTACCTCGACTTAACACACTAGAAAACAATTGGCGCCTACAGTGGATGAGGAAGCGGATCTGTGTTGACTCAAGATGGATAACTCCCGTCCGCGAGCAAGAGAGCTTACTTCCCGAGAGCCTCGACGACTACGTTAACGATGTGGCTGACTGGTCGCTTGATGCCAGACTTCAAAACCATCGCCAATTTCCGCAAAGACAACGGCAATGCCATCCGCGATGTGTGCCGTCAATTTGTGGTGCTGTGCCAACAATTGGGGTTGTTTTCCGAAGCGCTCGTTGCCATCGACGGCAGCAAGTTCAAAGCGGTCAACAATCGGGATCAGTCGCTTTACAGTTTGTTACGACCGGATGCTCATTCAGCGGTTGAAGGGGTTCCAGCAAGACGACATCGTTCAGCGCACCGTATACCAATAGGTACCTCCGCGAGTGAGAGTACGCGCTGAAACGCTGGGTCATGCACTCGGCCCGGCTATGACAGCTCTAATCGACTGGGCTGAGCTTCGCCATCAGCACGAAGCGAAAGGTATGGGACTACTTGGCGATAGTTCGATTATTCAAACGTCCGCCCGTTTCCCATCCGATCAGCTATGGTTTCCGAATGTTCGATTTGTGACTATATATACTGTCGGTCACAATTTGTAAGTCCTCGATAGGGTGAGTAAGCTACTCCTATGAATCAGCCATCAATATCTTCCCCCAGCCCCCGTGGCCCAATCGATCATGACATTCGCGATCAGATTGTCGCGGCGGCCAACGAACACTTCAGTCAATACGGCTATGGTAAAACCACGGTTTCCGACCTGGCTAAGGCCATCGGGTTTTCCAAGGCCTATATCTACAAATTTTTTGATTCCAAGCAGGCGATCGGTGAAGCCATCTGCGCAAATTGCCTGGCAGAAATCGTCGTGGCGGTGGAGCAGGCTATCAATGTAGAAGACCTATCGCCGACGGAGCGCTTTCGGCGCTTGGTCAAAACGGTGATCGCCACAGGTGTGAATCTGTTCTTTAACGACCGAAAACTCTATGATATTGCAGCGTTCGCGGCGTCGGAAAGCTGGCCTAGTACGCAGGCTTATGACGCGCAGATCAAACGTTTCGTGTCGCAAATCGTGCGGGAGGGGCGAGAGATTGGCGAATTTGAACGCAAGACTCCACTGGACGAGACAGTAGAAGCGATACATCTCGCGCTGCGACCTTTCGTCAACCCATTACTCCTGCAGTACAACCTCGATTTCGTCGAGGAGGCGCCCATGCTCACCTCCAACCTCATCTTGCGTAGCCTCATGCCTTGACCTTGGGCTAAAGGTTTACCGCATGCCGGGGTCGAGACAGATCCCCAAACGGCTTTTCACTTTGCCCTTCTTCAATCCGTCGGAGGGCATTTTATTTATCCGTATTGTGACCATTGACTGAATTGGTCACTTGAATAAATATGGTGGTCCATCGCTTCTAGTGCTTCATCTCAGTGATACCCATAGAGTTCAAACAATGAAAAAAATAGTGCTCAAGACCCCAGTTGGCCTTGCTGTCGTGCTCGCATCAACGACACCTCGCCGACCAGAGGTGCATACAGTGCCAAATATAAGAACAGTGCGAGCGGGCTCGGTACTTCTGTGAGTTACCGTTTTTAGTTGAGTGCTGTTACACGATAGATGTCCGGTCGGGAGCACGCGTTGCCTCCCGACCTTTAAGGACACATCTCGGGCCTTGCCCCTGAGGTAAAAAGCCTCTTTGTCGCCCCCTCAAAATTATCGTGTCGCAACAGACCGGGCTTCAGGAGGTTGCCAGCCACCACCGAGTGACTTGAATACCGCAACCGCCGCCCGTGCCGATTCCGTTCGCGCTTGCGCTCGGGCATCGGAGGCCTGGAGCATCGTCTCGTCAGCGTGCAGGACATCGATCAGGCTGGCCGTGCCTTTCTCATAGGCAATGAACGATGATTGGCGAGCCTGTGTCAGAGACGCCTCCCCCCCGGTGAGGGTGTTTGCTTGAGCTTCTCGATTTACCAGTGAGGAAAGAAAGTTCTCGACATCCTCGGTGGCGCGCAGCACAGACTGACGGTAAGCGGCCAGGGATTCGGCTTCCTGTCCCTTGGCTTGGTCGATTTGGGCGTTGATGCGACCGAAGTCGAAGAGTCTCCAGCGCAGTCCCAGTACGCCCGCCGACTGGCTGGCGCCGCCGGTAAAAAGGTTGCCTGTGGATACAGCCGTGGCACTGCCCACCAATGCGCTAAGAGAGAATTTCGGATAGTACTCAGCAATCGCCTCCCCAATGCGTGCGTTTGAGGCCGCAAGGCGGCGCTCAGCCACAATGAGATCTGGCCTGCGGCGTAGCAAATCGGCCGGCGTTCCCATCGCCTTTAACTGCGGCGCTACAGGAATGCTCCCCGCACCTGTCAGTTGCGTGCGGTGAGTGCCGGGTGGCGTGCCGAGCAGCACATCCAGCGTATTCATGGCTGCATCCAGACCGGTCTGCAGGACCGGCACTGTCGCTTGGACCTGCGATAGCTCCCCCTCGGTCTGACGAACCTGATAGTTGGCGGCGAGCCCCTTGCTGTAGAGCAATTGCACTTTCTCCAGTAGCGCCTGCTGCGTTTTGACTTGCCGATTCGCAATGTCCAGCCGGGTCTGCAATCCGCGGATAGTGATGTAGATATCAGCGGTCTGCGCGGCGATGGCCAATCTTGTGGCAGCGACGCTCGCCTCGGAAGCTTGGTACTCGGCCACTGCGGCCTCGCGTCCGCGTCTCAGGCCGCCAAAGACATCTGCCTCCCAGCTGGCACCGAGGTTGACCTCGTAGGAACTTGCGTACCGATCATAGCCAGGCGTTGAGTTAAACACCTGGCCGAGCGGCGTCTCGATTGACTGGTAGGAGCGCGCGGCCAGGCCGCTGATGTTCCCCGAGGGCAGCAAAGCGGCATTTGCAGCACCTAGTCCAGCCCGCGCTTGCGTGAGTCGCGCCGACGACTGCGCCAGATCCAGATTCTGCGCAAGTGCCTTGGTGACGAAGTCGGCTAGCACCGGATCACCGAAGCTTTCCCACCAAGCAACAGGGTTGGTCGGCGTCGCTCTTGGCCGCTGTTCGACAGAAGGCTGACCCAAGTAACGATCCGAGAGCGGAGCGTCTGGACGATGGTAGTCCGGACCGACCGCGCAACCTGCCATTAAGCCGGCGCTCACCAAAAGAGCAATTGGACGGAGGGGAGGCATTGAGATTCCTTCAATCGAGGATGTTTGTGACCATATTACGTATTGGTCACTTCCTGTCAATTGACACTATTTCAGCCAAGCCAGATTTTATTATCGATTTTCGTGGTTTCTGTTCTGAGTTTGAGGAGCTATATACATCACGATTAGTGACCATTGACACATTGGGTCACCAGACTGAGAATATGACGCTTGTCCTATTTTTAAGTAAGGGAACCTATGCGCCGGCTTCGTCCTGTCCCCATTGCCGCTTGCATGCTGCCTCTCGTCCTGACGGCGTGTGGCGATTCATCCACCGTTGAGGATTCGCGTACGCTTGCCCCGCTGGTGAGGGACTCTGCGGTTCAGGCTTCGTCCGACGTCTCTCGCTCTTTCACTGGCGTTGTTGCTGCCCGCGTCCAGAGCGACCTGGGCTTTCGGGTATCAGGCAAGATACTTGAGCGTCTGGTTGATACCGGCCAGACCGTTAAGCGTGGTCAGCCGCTCATGCGCCTCGACCCCATCGACCTGGGGTTGCAGGCGCGAGCACAGCAAGAGTCAGTCACAGCCGCTCGAGCCCGAGCCAAACAGACAGCCGATGACGAGGCTCGATATCGCGAACTGGTCGCCGCAGGCGCTATTTCGGCATCGGCCTACGACCAGATCAAAGCAGCGGCCGATACCGCAAAGGCGCAACTCAGCGCCGCTGAAGCGCAGGCTGACGTGGCCCGCAATGCTTCTGGCTATGCGGTGCTGCTAGCGGACGCCGACGGCGTAGTGGTGGAGACGCTCGCCGAGCCCGGGCAAGTCGTCAGCCCGGGGCAGCCCGTGGTTCGACTGGCGCGGGCGGGGCAGCGCGAAGCCATCGTGCACCTGCCCGAGACGCTACGCCCCGCTGCAGGATCTACTGCGCAGGCGACGCTTTATGGCGACACCACGGGTGCTGTTACAGCGAAGCTGAGGCTCCTTTCTGACTCGGCCGATCATGTGACACGCACCTTCGAGGCGCGGTATGTGCTTGAGGGCGCGCTGGCCAATGCACCGCTAGGTTCGACCGTCACGTTGCGGATCGCCGAAGGCGCCGCGAAAGGGCAGGAGCTGCAAGTGCCGATCGCTGCCGTTTATGACCCAGGCCAAGGCACTGGCGTGTGGGTCATCGCCGGTACACCGGCGAAAGTGACCTGGCGATCTGTTCGGGTCCTGGGCTTAAGCGACGACGCGGCGCGAATTGCAGGCGATCTCAAGGTCGGCGAGCAGATTGTAGCGTTAGGCGCACATCTGCTGCGCGAGGGTGAAGAGGTGAGACTGGCTCAACAGGGTGACGTCAAGGTTGCCGGGAGTCGGCCATGAGCGAGGGGCGCTTCAATCTTTCGGCGATCGCAGTTCGCGAGCGTTCTATCACCGTGTTTCTGATCTTCCTGATAGCGGTTGCGGGCATCCTGTCGTTCTTCCAACTGGGGCGTGCGGAAGACCCTCCATTTACGGTCAAGCAGTTGACGGTCATTACCGCATGGCCGGGCGCTACGGCGCAGGAGATGCAGGATCAGGTAGCAGAGCCACTTGAAAAACGCCTGCAAGAACTGAAATGGTACGACCGCACGGAAACCTACACTCGTCCTGGCCTCGCTTTCACCATGGTGTCACTGCTCGATAGTACGCCGCCCTCGCAAGTGCAGGAAGAGTTCTATCAGGCGCGCAAAAAGCTCGACGACGAGGCCCGCAAGCTGCCGGAGGGTGTCATCGGTCCGATGGTCAACGACGAATTTTCGGACGTGACATTTGCGCTTTTCGCCCTGAAAGCCAAACGCGAGCCGCAGCGATTGTTGGTGCGTGATGCAGAGTCGTTGCGCCAACAACTGTTGCACGTGCCGGGCGTGAAGAAGGTCAACATTATTGGGGAGCAGCCCGAGCGCATTTTTGTTTCCTTCTCCCATGATCGGCTGGCCACCTTGGGCGTCTCTCCACAAGACATCTTTGCCGCGCTGAACAATCAGAACGTGCTCACGCCCGCCGGTTCGATCGAAACCGACGGGCCGCAGGTCTTCCTCCGGCTGGACGGCGCCTTCGAAAAGTTGGAGAAGATTCGTGACACGCCACTTGCGATTCAGGGGCGGACGCTGAAGCTCTCGGACGTGGCGACGATCGAACGTGGTTATGAAGATCCAGCAACCTTTCTCGTGCGTAATAACGGTGAGCAGGCCTTGTTGCTGGGGATTGTCATGCGTGAGGGCTGGAACGGCCTTGAACTCGGCAAAGCGTTGGACGCGGAGACGATCAAGATAAATGACGGCATGCCGCTGGGCATGACGCTCACCAAGGTCACCGATCAATCGGTGAATATCAGTTCGTCCGTCGACGAGTTCATGGTCAAATTCTTCGTCGCACTGCTGGTGGTAATGCTTGTCTGCTTTCTCAGCATGGGCTGGCGTGTAGGTGTTGTGGTTGCGGCGGCTGTGCCGTTGACATTGGCTGTGGTGTTTGTGGTGATGGCGGCCACCGGAAAGAACTTTGACCGTATTACTTTAGGCTCGTTGATTCTGGCGCTTGGACTGCTGGTAGATGACGCCATCATTGCTATCGAAATGATGGTGGTGAAAATGGAGGAGGGCTACGACCGCATCAAAGCATCCGCGTATGCCTGGAGTCATACCGCTGCGCCGATGCTTTCCGGTACGCTGGTGACCGCTATCGGCTTTATGCCCAACGGCTTCGCGCAATCGACCGCCGGCGAGTACACCAGCAACATGTTCTGGATCGTGGGCATTGCCCTGATTGCCTCCTGGGTGGTTGCGGTCGCTTTCACCCCGTACCTGGGGGTGAAGATGTTGCCGAACATCAAGAAGGTCGAGGGGGGGCACGCGGCCATCTACAACACCCGCAATTACAACCGCTTCCGCCAGGTTTTGACACGCATCATCGCCCGCAAATGGCTGGTGGCCGGTACTGTCATCGCTGCGTTTGTCGTGGCGATTCTCGGCATGAGCCTGGTCAAGAAGCAGTTCTTCCCTACCTCGGACCGTCCAGAGGTGTTGGTCGAAGTGCAAATGCCCTATGGAACCTCCATTGAGCAGACCAGCGCCACCACCTCCAAGATTGAGGCCTGGCTGCAAATGCAGGATGAGGCAAAAATTGTCACGGCCTATATCGGGCAAGGCGCGCCACGTTTCTACCTGGCGATGGCGCCGGAACTCCCTGATCCATCGTTCGCCAAGATTGTGGTGCTGACGGAGAGTCAGGAGGCGCGTGAGGCCCTCAAATTCCGTATCCGCGAGGCGGCTGCTGAGGGACTTGCCCCCGAAGCGCGTGTCAGGGTGACTCAGCTTGTGTTTGGTCCGTATTCGCCATTCCCTGTTGCCTACCGGGTAATGGGGCCTGATCCGTCAACGTTGCGCAAGATTGCGGGCCAGGTACAGGACGTGCTGCAGTCGAGTCCGATGATGAGAACCGTCAACACCGATTGGGGACCGCTGACGCCGACGCTGCATTTTGCTCTGGATCAGGATCGCCTGCAGGCGGTGGGATTGACGTCAAATTCAGTCGCGCAGCAATTGCAATTCCTGCTGGCCGGGGTACCGATCACCGCGGTTCGTGAGGACATTCGTTCGGTGCAGGTGGTGGGTCGCGCAGCGGGTGATATTCGGCTCGATCCCGCCAGGATCGAAGGCTTTACGTTGGTAGGTACGGCGGGTCAGCGGATTCCGTTGTCCCAAGTGGGAGCGGTCGATGTGCGTATGGAAGATCCGATCCTCCGGCGTCGTGACCGCACACCGACCATCACCGTGCGCGGTGACATTGCCGAAGGTCTGCAGCCACCGGACGTCTCGAGCGTGATCATGAAGGAGTTGCAGCCCGTCATCGACAAGCTGCCTGGCGGGTACCGGATTGAGCAGGCGGGTGCAATCGAGGAGTCGGGCAAGGCCGGCAAAGCGATGCTGCCGCTGTTCCCGATCATGATTGCCATGACGCTGCTGGTCATCATTCTGCAGGTTCGTTCTATCTCGGCGATGATCATGGTGTTCCTCACCTCGCCACTGGGGTTGATTGGTGTGGTGCCGACACTGCTTATTTTCCAGCAGCCGTTTGGTATCAACGCTCTGGTCGGTCTAATCGCTCTTTCGGGCATTTTGATGCGCAATACGCTGATTCTGATTGGGCAAATCCATCACAACGCACAAGAAGGACTGGACCCGTTTCACGCAGTAGTCGAAGCCACGGTACAACGCGCCCGCCCGGTACTGCTGACAGCGCTCGCCGCAATCCTGGCGTTCATTCCCCTGACACACTCCGTCTTCTGGGGGACGCTGGCCTACACCCTTATCGGAGGCACCTTCGTCGGTACCATCATGACGCTGGTGTTCCTGCCAGCGATGTACTCCATCTGGTTCAAGATCCGTCCTGACAATAAAGGGCAAACTGAAACAGCGAAACTCATGCAGCACGCGAACCCAGAGGAGAGGACGCCCGTCCTCTCGCCGTTCACCTGACAACTGAATTGCCCCTAAATTTCCAGGCTCCTTCGAAGGTCTCCTTTTGGCCGATTCTGTTGAAAAAGTCGGATTTTCAGTTGGCCTGACCTCAAGTACGACCTCCATCGGAGAATCTACTCACCACGTTGCGTGGTTTCTCGGCTCTTCGTTGACCTTTGCTGCTCTGTTAGTGGGTTAATTTGAGGTTTTTGGCGTAGTACAGGCGCACCTATCCCGTGAGTGGTGGCCCTTGAGAGGTAAGTTTGGCCAGCCGTCGCAGGTTCTGCACCGCAGCAGCCAGCGAAAACTCATCGGCTGCGCCACTATCAGTTAGGGATCAATCGAAGGACGCCCAATCGGGCTGTAGAAATCGGCGAGGTAATGGCGCAGGTCGCTTAGAAAGAGTAGAAGTCCAGCGAGGGAGGGGTATCGATATAGATTCGCTCATAATCCTCGGACAGCTCTACCAGCAGCTTACGCAGTTTATTGATCTTGAACTTGTAGTGGTCAGTGGAAAACACAATTCCCAGACAGCACAAAGGGGAGCCGAGGCTCCCCTTTAATGTGTCTTTGCGCGTGTTTTTTTATTATTGAGGGTCGGTCTGTTTTTGTTTTTTGGAAACCGTTTCCCTTTACCGCTGTTTTTGTCGATCCCCATCCGGGATCAAGAGCAAACGTATTTTTTTGAGCGCTGATCTGCTTTTTCGCTAAGCGATCCAACCAGTTCGGGAGCTACCTCAGGGTAGTTTTATTGTTCTCTGCCCGGTTGTGGGTTACTCCGAAAAGCACCCTGAAAAGCACATCTTCTCCAAAAAAATCTGCTCGCTGCGTCTCTGCCGTGTTTGTTTTTGTTATGTCAGAGTCGTTACGTCTTGTTTTTATTAAGGTTGCCGCTTTTTTATTGTTCTTGTTATGCAATAGAGATAGCAGACTCCGTGCCAACTAATTAAAAGCCTTTAAAATCAGTTACTTGCTGAATTCACGTGTTTTCCAATCGGCCAAAGCCTGACAATTTGTTTCCGTGTTACTCGCTTTTCCCCACGTTTTCGGCGATGTGGTAACACCCGCAGACCTCACTGTGTGCGTGCAGGTTGATACCGGTCTCGATACGCGGGCCGTTGGCTGTTCCTCCAGTTCTTGGCGAATGGGTAGCAGCGACCAAAAAAATGGCCCGCATGCGGGCGGGCCTAACAGGGATTCTTCAAAGGAGTACGAGCAATCTGCGCTCCATCCTGTGGACGATTTGTGAAAAGGATGTTGCAGAAACGAAAGACCCGCTCAGTGGCAGAGTCAAGCTTTCGGGGCAGTTAGTCGGAGAGCGCGGAATCAGGACGAAAAAAGCCCGCACGGGGCGGGCTGCTTTTTGTCTCGTGAGAGGCCGTTATCTTTGAGGCCTGCGCGGATACCTTCTCCCACACCTTCTTCATTCTCATAAACTGCGGCGGTATCGATATGGCGGTACCCCACGCCGATCGCGGCGCGGACAGCGGCCGCGACGTCATCCTGGCTGATCAAATAGGTACCGAAGCCGACCGCCGGTATCTGTGTATCCGCGTTGATGGGAAATGTCTTATGGATAATGCTCATTGTTCGCTCCGTCTATTACAGGTTGATCGGGAGTCCCGATACAAGTGCAAGGAACCCGCCCGTCGTTGCCTTGATCCGTAGATCTTTTAGCGGGGCATATTCCGGTCCCTGGTAGAAATCCTCCGCGTCCTTGAGACTGGGGAAGCGGATAATCACAAGAACAGGCTGCGCCTCGCCTTCGACGGGGCTGAGGCTCTGGTTCATGAGCGCCATGACACCCCCATATTTCTGGACCAGTGGCGTTGCCTTCTTTCCATATTCGGCCATGAGCAGCGGATCTGTGACCATGAAGTTGCCGACCAGATAGCCAGGCTGTTCTGTTGGCATAGTCATTTCCTCTATCAGTAGCTTTCGTCGACGCCGGATGGCGTCGTGTTATGGGGCTTGCGTGTGACCGACGGGATGTCTGGATGCTGATTCGCCCAAAAACAAGGCCGGCAGTGGCAGCTGTTCTGCTCAAGGAACGAGATAGAGCTTGCCGTGAGTCAGGCGGCTTTCGATGTCACGGTGGGCATCAGCAGCACGAACCATTGGATAGGCCGCGGCATCGGGCATGCGTAGCCAGCCGGCTTCAATGCCTTCGATGATGCTGGTAGCACGTCGCTGGAACTCTTCTGGCTCAACGATATAACTGAAGACCGAACCCGCAGCGATACGAGTGCAAGGGGTGGTCAGCTCGGCCGGGCTGATCGCCGGTGCCGGGCCAGAGGAAACACCACAGCAAACAGCCATGCCGCCTCGTGCGAGCCCCTTCACGGTATTAGCGAAGGTGGTCGCACCCACCGAGTCGAACGCCAGATCGACGCCTCGGCCGTCGGTCAGGCGCAACAGCTCGTCAAGGAAGAGATAGTCACGGCCATAGTTGATGACCGCATCCGCCCCGGCAGCTCGTGCCACTTTGGCTTTCTCCTCGCTGGAGGTGGTGCCCACTACCCAAGCCCCCAGATGCTTGAGCCATTGCACCAGCAGCTGTCCGACACCTCCTGCCGCCGCTTGCACCAAGACACGGTCACCCGGCTGGATGGTGCGATATTCGGTGGCAAGATACTGTGCAGTCATGGCTTGAAACAGCAGTGCCTGTGGAATACCGAGCGAATCCGGGACCGACACAACCAACTCTGCCGACATGGTGAGCTGGCTGGCATAGGAACCGGGCACGTTAATCCAGGCCACGCGTTGACCGACAGTCAGCGGTACGTCCGCACCGGCTACACGAACCCGTCCGACCCCCTCAAGGCCTGGAGTGAAGGGAGCTGGCACAGCGTGGACACCCGCCCCCTTGCGCAGGTTAATGTCGAGGAAATTGACGCCAGCGGCTTCCACGTCCACAAGGACTTCATGTGCTTGAGGCTGCTGAACGTTGGCACCCGATTCGAGAACCAGCTGTTCAGGGCCGCCGAGCGCTTGGACGATGACACGTTGCATGACGATCTCCTGTGGTGGTTCGTTCAGGCCGCCAGTGTTTCGGCGAATCGTTGCTGGAAGCCTTCGATCTTCTGCTGCGATGCACCAAGCGCTTCATGGAAGGCCAGCGGCGGCAGATAGCTCATCCCCACATAGAGCGCACTCGCCTTCATTGGCGTCAGCACTTCTTCAATCGTGCTTTGCACCAGCCCTTGGTGTGAGAGTGTGTGTTGAGTAGCGCCTGTCGACACCACAACCAGCATCGTCTTTCCTTGCAAGGCTTGCCCTTGCGGTCCGAAGGCCCAGCCATAGGTCCAAACCTCGTTCAGGTAGGCCTTGAGCATCGGAGTCAGATTGAACCAATGGATCGGAAACATGTAGATGATGCGCTCAGCTGCCTCATGGGCCTTCTGTTCGGCGGCAAGATCGAAACCGCTCAGGTTCTGGCCATAAAGCGATTCCAGATTGCGTACGGCCACATCCGACAGTTCTCCCGCCGTTTCCTGCAGGGCCTTGATGACGCGTGATTGGTCGGGATAAGGATGAGAGGTGATAACAAGTGTTTTCATGACGGAGGTGTTGTTCCCATGGAAGTTTGCGATGGCACCATTCTCGTCAGAAGCATTCAATACGTGAATGCGTCATGAGGTTTATGATTATGCAACCCAAGGTTTCTAATCGAATAACGTCAGCACAGGTATCAATCCCCCACCATGGATTCCTCACAGCGCGTGCGCGCCATTCTTTCCTTCGTACAGGCTGCTGATGCCGGCAGTTTCGCCGCTGCGGCCAGGGTGCTCGGTATCTCGTCGGCGGCTGTTGGCAAGAACATTGCGGGACTGGAAAAGGCACTTGGCGTGCGGTTAATGAATCGCACGACACGGACCATGAACTTGACCGAAGAAGGCGAAGCCTTCCTGCATCAGGCACGGAGAGGACTTGAAGCGCTCGATTCAGCCACGCAAGCGGCGATTGCCCATAGTGGAACACCCATAGGCAGTGTGCGGATCTCGACCAGCGTCGGTTTCGGGCGCGAGCAACTGACCCCGGTGCTCCCCGGATTGCTGGAGAAATACCCGGGCCTGTCTGTGGAGGTAGATTTCGACGACCGTGTCATCGACCTCATTCACGATGGCTACGACATGGCGCTCCGGGGAGGACGGATTGCTGACTCCTCGCTGGTTTCACGCCCGATCTGCCATTTCAATCTGGTGCTGGTCGCCGCGCCAGCCTACCTAGCCCGCTACGGTATCCCGCGCAAGCCGGAGGATCTCGCCCGACACAACCTGCTCACCCGGCGTTTTCTGGGAGGACGCATCGTACCGTGGGAGTTCAGAACCAGTGATGGCGGCATCATTACATGCGACACCAGCTCGGCCACCATGAAGCTCTCATCACCGGAAGCAATCGTGCACGCCGCCGTGGCGGGTGCCGGAATCGCCAACATTGGCGTGCATAATGTTTGGAAGCACCTGTTAACCGGCCAGCTCAAGGTACTGCTGTTAGGCGCGCACCACCCCGGTAGTTTCGAGATGACACTGCAATACCCCCACCGCGCGCTGATCGCACCGCGCGTGCGTGTCACGGTGGAATACCTGCTGGAGGAGTTCGCAAAGCTTGAGGAGTTGCATGTACCGCTCGCAGCATTGAAGAACTATCAAGCGTGATCCTCTGCCTCGCTAATCAAGCGGTTATCACTAGCGGTGGAGATCAGCCAATGCACAGGCGGCGTGCAAGAAGCAGGGCAGTGATTCAGCCCAATACGGCAGGCAAGCCATAGCCGGACGCGACTTGCACCAGGCTGAAATGGCTCGGAAGCAGGCCAGCGATAAGTGCAGGTTGCAATCGACTCAAAGCCGACGTTGGCGACAGGCAGAAATCTGCCAAAACCGGACGCTCATCTTGAACGTCTGAAGTTAGAGAGTCTTACTGAAACCGTCACATCGCGAAGCACCTACTACCCCTGTGTTCACCCCAACCATTCTCGGTTGCTCTCGTCAAACACTCGTTTTGGACGGAAGGTTTCCAACCTCACAGCACAAGAGTAATGTAATCATTACTACATTATAAATATCTTACTCTACATGAAAAATTGGCTAGCTCTGGTTATCGGCTTACCCACGGCCAATGCTACTGAACGCATGCGAGCCTGGCGCGCTTTGAAGGCATCAGGAGCGGCGGTTTTGCGCGATGGTGCCTATTTGTTGCCTGATATCAATGTCTGTCGTGAAGCCTTAGCATCTGTTGAACGCGACATCCTTTCCATCAATGGCACTGCTTACACATTGCCGGTGGTCGATCCGCATGGTGAACGTTTTGTCGAGTTATTTGACCGTAGCGATGACTACAGCAAGCTACGGTTAGAGATCGAAGAGTGTCGTGGGCAACTCAATCTCGAAAACGCATTGGCCACCACCAAACAGATACGCAAGCTGCGCAAAATCTACGATCAGCTTTCGAGCATCGATTACTTCCCAGGCAAGCCGAAGAATCAAATTGATTCAGCCTTGCAGGAGCTTGAGACGGCAGTCAGCAGAGCGCTATCTGCGGACGAACCCCATAGCCGCGACCAGCTCATAACGGCACTCAATCGTGGTGACTATCAAGGACGTGTCTGGGCGACACGCAAGCGTCCATGGGTTGATCGTCTGGCGTGTGCCTGGTTGATTCGTCGCTACATCGACCCTCAAGCACAGATTCTCTGGCTCAACAGCCCGACAGACTGTCCAGCAGATACCTTGGGTTTCGATTTCGATGGAGCGACCTTCAGTCATGTCGGCGACCGCGTGACCTTCGAAACCTTGCAAGTCAGCTTTGAACTTCAAGAGCCCGGTCTAAACCGTATCGCGGCCTTGGTGCATTACCTCGATGTTGGAGGCATTCAGCCGGTGGAGGCTGCCGGTGTCGAGCGCGTGCTGGCCGGTCTACGCGAAACCATTACCAACGACGACCATTTGCTGGCTGCTGCGAGCGCTATTTTCGACGGTCTGCTCGCCGGGTTTGTGAAAGAGGAACAACCCAATGACTAAGGTTTTGGCACCAATGGTTGAAGAAGAGCTGTCGAGGCCGGAAGCGATCAGTTTTCGTGAGGCGTTCTGGTTCTGGTTGAAACTCGGTTTCATCAGCTTCGGTGGGCCTGCGGGACAGATCTCGATCATGCACCAGGAATTGGTAGAGCGGCGGCGCTGGATATCCGAGCGCAGATTCCTGCATGCCCTTAACTACTGCATGTTGCTCCCTGGGCCAGAGGCTCAGCAGTTGGCGACCTATATCGGCTGGCTGATGCATCGAACTTGGGGCGGGGTGATTGCTGGCGTCCTATTTGTGCTGCCCTCATTGTTCATCCTGATCGCTTTGTCGTGGATGTACATCGCCTTCGGCGAAGTGCCTGTGGTGGCTGGGCTCTTCTATGGCATCAAGCCTGCCGTGACCGCCATCGTCGTGCAGGCGGCCCATCGAATCGGCTCTCGGGCATTGAAGAACAATTGGCTATGGGCGATAGCGGCGGCGTCATTCACCGCAATCTTCGCCTTCAATGTTCCGTTCCCGTTGATCGTTCTTGGGGCCGCATTGATCGGTTATGTCGGTGGACGCCTGGCACCCGAGAAATTCAGAGCCGGGGGCCATAGCGCCGCCAAAAAATCCTTCGGCCCGGCCTTGATCGATGACGACACTCCGTCCCCGGAACATGCCCGGTTCAGCTGGTTCAAGCTGGCATCGCTCGCACTGATTGGCGCCGCGCTATGGGCATTGCCGATGGGGATTTTGACCGCATTATTTGGCTGGGAAGGCACCTTGACCCAGATGGGCTGGTTCTTTACCAAGGCGGCGCTTTTGACGTTTGGCGGGGCCTACGCGGTGCTGCCGTATGTGTATCAGGGCGCTGTCGGTCACTATGTCTGGCTGACCCCGACACAGATGATCGACGGTCTGGCGCTAGGGGAAACCACACCAGGGCCATTGATCATGGTGGTGGCCTTCGTCGGCTTTGTCGGGGCGTATGTCGCACAAGTGTTCGGTAGCGACCACGTGTTTCTGGCAGGCGCTGTCGCTGCTTCCTTGGTGACATGGTTCACCTTCCTGCCATCGTTCCTATTCATCCTGGCGGGTGGCCCGCTAGTGGAGTCGACCCACAATGAACTCAAGTTCACTGCACCGCTAACAGCCATCACAGCGGCAGTGGTGGGAGTGATCCTCAATCTGGCGTGTTTCTTCGGCTATCACGTGCTTTGGCCGAAGGGCTTCAGCGGCAACCTGGACTGGCCCTCTGCACTGATCGCCATTGCAGCGGCAGTTGCCTTGTTTCGCTTCAAGCGAGGCGTTATTCAGGTGCTGATGGCCTGCGCACTTGTCGGCTTGGCAGTGCATCTGTTGCGGTAAAAGCACGAATTAGATAACAGGCTTTGGCGGGCACCGGGCCCGCCAGATCACCCAGCCTATAGAGCTAGGCAGGAGGTGTTCCATGAGGTGGATTACCCGTGAACGACCCAAGATCGACCGCATCGCGTGCCCCTGGCTGATCATTCGATTTATCGATCCCCAGCCTGAGTTTTTATACGTGCCTAGCGGTGATGTGCTGCGGATTGCAGCCGAGAAAGATGCAGCGCCCTACGATATTCCCGGCGTGGAACTGACTCACGAGGGAGAGCTATGCAGCTTCGACGCATTTATGAAGAAATACCAGCTCAGTGAGCCCGCCTTGCAACAGTTGGCCAAGATCGTGCGTGGAGCAGATACCTCTCGCCTAGATCTGACGCCGCAATCAGCGGGGCTATACGCAATATCCCTAGGGCTGTCGCAGCGCTACTCCGACGATCATGAGATGTTGGCGCACGGACTGATCATGTATGACGCACTCTACGCTTGGTGCAAAGAATGTCAGGGTGAATCGCATAACTGGCCTCCCCAAATGTGAGGAAGCCTGCTTGCATCAAAGCCCAGGCTAGAGCTGGGCTTTGATGCATTAGTAGCGGTAAGCGCCGTTCGGCACCAACATCTTGTTATGCGGTCAATCCCATCCAGCCATGAATGCCCACGTAGAGGCCAACGCCGATGATCAGCACGCTGGAGAGATAAGGTGCACGACGAGCAACGGTGCCCAGCCAAGGCCAACGGTTGGAAGCCTGTTTAGCACCAATGGCTGCAGCAGCGCCCACTGTGACCAGCGTGATCGCCAGACCGATGCTGAAGCAGAGGACGAGCATGCCCCCAAGGGCAATTTCCTTAACCTGAAGGCACAGTAGTAGAACGGTGATGGCGGCAGGGCACGGAATCAGACCGCCAGTCAGACCGAACATGACGATCTGGCCCGTGGTGACCTCACGGTTGGTAAAGCGTTTACGGATATCGTTGGCATGTGCACGTTCGTGAGCATCCTGATAGCCGTCAATCGACAACTCAAGACCTCCCAGTTCGGAATGCGCGTGCCCATGATCATGCTCCTGGAACGCCAGATCGTAATCATGGGAGTGCCCCGCATGGCCAAGACTCAAGCGCGCACTGAACTCATGCGGTTCCGGGATATCGACTGCCGACTCTAGGAAGCCTTCGCGCTCGACGAAAGAAAACGATTGAGTGCTGCCGTCTGGACGGGTAGTCATCAGGCGAACAGCTGAGGCAGCCCAGGCGTGTCCGGTCAATGTCTTCAAGCGCCAATGCGGTGGCATGCCTTCTTCGAAGATCGACAGTTCGATGCGGCCATGGCCAGTATCAATTCGATGGGTCTCATCATGATGACCATGGTCATGCTCGCCATGGTGGTGATCATCACCTTGCTCGAATTTGAACATCTGCTCACCGCGCCAGGTACGCCAAAGCATCCAAAGCGCAATCACGATGATCAGTGCAGAGGAGGCAAGCTGGAAGTACGGCTCAGTGGTTTGAGCGTCCAGGCCTTTGCCCAGGTACATACCGCCAATGGCGACCAACCACACCACTGCGGTATGCGACAGCGTCGCGGCCAGTCCCAACAAAACCGCCTGTTTGACCGAGCCCCGGATGGCAACAATGAAGGCTGCCATCATGGTTTTTGAGTGGCCTGGTTCCAGGCCATGCAAGGCACCGAGCAGAATAGCGCTCGGGAAATAAAGCCAGGCGTGAGCCCCGCCTTGTTGCAGCAGTTCAGCGAAGTTGGGCATGTCAGACCTAGAGGTACTTGGTGATTTGCTTGAAGGCTTCCAGCGGTGCGCGTTCGCCATTGTTCAAGGCTGAAACGGTGTCCTCCAGGCAGTGATCAATGTGATCTTGGATGAGCGTGCGCTTGGCTTGGTATACCGCTTTTTCGACCGCATGCAGTTGCTGGGCGATGTCCACGCACTCACGACCTTCTTCGATCATGGTGATGATGCTGCGCAGATGGCCGTCCGCCCGCTTGAGGCGTTTGATGATCGCCTCATGACTTTGGTGGACATGTGGGTGCGTGTGTTCGTGCTCACTCATAATTTGAGTCTTCGCGATTAATGATCTACTCGAATCTTATCCCCCCGGGGAGGATATGGGCAATCCAAAAAGCGGTCTGCTCCTGGGTATTGGTCTGGGCGGTCAATTTCTAGTTACTGGGACAGGCAGCTATTGGCCGGTTTCTGTCTCTGCTGACCGACTGCTTTGGGTCGATTCTGTTGAAAAAGTAGCTCCCCTGTCTGGCCTGCTGCAAAATCTCTGCATTGGCCGATGGAGGATTACACAGTATTGGCGCCGACCCCGAATTGACCTACGTGCCGACGCAAGACTGACCCAACTCCAATCGGTAGAAATCCAGCACGGGAAATGGTTCGCGAGGAATCAGACTGGGTCAGTGGCATCTCGGTAACTGGGTCAATTCGGCGTCGGCGCCAACAGTAAAGGCTTTGCGATGTCGCGTGAGTCTGTCGCAGGTGCTCAATGATCTGCGACATGAAATGCGATAGATGTGCTTCTTTTGCATGTGAGATTGGGTGCGCATTAGTCCTTCGAATGGGGCAGGTATTGTTTGGCAGGACGCCAGAAAAGGGTGCGCAAAACCTCCTCTGGAGGCCGCTTGTTTTCGTTTGCAAAAATACAAAAAAGTAGATTTTTTGCTGTCCTAAAAATTGACTCTATTCGTAAAGAAGCAATAGCTTAGCTCGCTACAATCCCCAGCATGGGGTCCTAGTGCGCTACCTCAGGTTCGCGAGTGATAATCTGTCGACCGGTATAACGATCTGGAAATAATGAAATGGCCAAAGACACACCATCAATGGCAAAAAATAAAATGCGCCGGTGTCTCGCGGCGATTCTTGATCCACATCCATCCCCCTCTGAAATTGAAGAGCTCTGGAATTATTTCCAGTCTTCCTGTGCGTACTGTGGCGTTCCTTTGATCCGTGCTTCGCGTTCCGGGCACCTGGATCATGTCGAGTCGTCTGCCTCGGGCGGTTCAAACGCAATCCACAACTACCTCCTGTCATGCAACAGATGCAATGGCGATGAAAAAAGGGAAGAAGAGTGGCAACGCTTTTTGGCAAGGAAGGTGACGGATAGGGACCTAGCATCTGAACGGCATGCCCATATTTCTGCCTGGATCGAACGCGCCTGCGATGTGCCTTTTGATCCCGCGGCTAAGGCTCAAGCTGAAATTATCATCAGTCAGGCATTGGAAAGCTTTGACGAGGCGGTAAAGAAGCTTCGAGCGCTGCGCCCCTGATCGGGACATCGGAAGTACCCGCCCTGCGTCAGTCACCCGCTGGAAATGAGAGTAGGGCCATGCGGTAGACAGAACGCTCGAAAGGCTAAAAACGAGCTGAGTTCTGGAACACTTCCAAAATAGTTATGGAACACATGCCGAGCGGCGAGATTGTTCACCAAACCCCAGAAACGACAAAGCCCTGAATAATCAGGGCTTTAGCGTGAAAATATGGCGGAAGCGTAGAGATTCGAACTCTAGGATAGTTGCCCATCGACGGTTTTCAAGACCGTTGCCTTAAACCACTCGGCCACGCTTCCAACTGTATTGCGGGCGCCATAATACCCGAATGAAACACACTGTCAAACTCTCTGCGTAGCTTGTTACAAGGCGTCTGTTATGATCTTTGCGACTGAACGTTACAAACCCAACAGGAGTGTCGCCATGCGCGAACAGGATTACGCAGTTAATAACAGCGTGCAGGCCGAGCAGCTAGAGGTTAGCCGCGTCCTGCGCAACACATACGGCTTGCTCGCACTGACCCTCGCATTCAGTGGTGTGATGGCCTTCGTTGCCCAGCAGATGCGTGTTGGCTACCCGAATATTTTCGTGGTGCTGATTGGCTTCTACGGCCTTTTCTTCCTAACCAACAAACTCCGTGATTCCGCCTGGGGCCTGGTGTCGGCATTTGCCTTGACCGGTTTCATGGGTTTCCTGCTCGGCCCGATCCTCAACCGTTACCTGGGCATGCAGGGCGGCGCTGAAGTCGTCAGTTCGGCATTCGCGATGACGGCACTGGTATTCGGCGGTCTGTCGGCCTACGTACTGATCACCCGCAAGGACATGAGCTTCCTCGGCGGTTTCATCACCGCAGGTTTCTTCGTGCTGCTGGGTGCGACGCTGGCCAGCTTCTTCTTCCAGATCAGCGGTCTGCAACTGGCGATCAGCGCAGGTTTCGTGCTGTTCTCTTCGGTTTGCATCCTGTTCCAGACCAGCGCCATCATCCACGGCGGCGAGCGCAACTACATCATGGCGACCATCAGCCTGTATGTATCGATCTACAACCTGTTCATCAGCTTGTTGCAGCTGTTCGGCATCATGGGCCGCGATGATTGATCGTTGGCAGTGAGTAAAAAACCCGCTTCGGCGGGTTTTTTATTGCTCGAACTTCGGGATTATTCGCTGATGATAATGCTGCCATCGGCCTGTTGGCGGTAGATGGTATAGGGCAGTAACAAGGTGTCGAGAGCACCGGAAAGAACCACGTCTATCAGCACAATGGCCGGGGCGTTGTCGTGTTTGTCTGCATCACGTCCATTCTGCAGGGGAGCATTCAACGCGCAAAAGTCGTAAGTCACACCACTGTAAATCCGCGGAATCGCGCCGCAGTAACTCTTTTGCTCCTTGAGACTCTTCGCCGCCACCTCGTCTCCACGAACCACGGTCTGAACCGTGCCGCATCCCGTGAGTATCAATACCGTCAGTAGCGCTACCTGAATTTTCATACCGCCAATCCTTCGTCGAAATGGCCTTCAGTTTGCAACATTGACGATCAAACATCACTCACGCCATCGGCGGCAACCGGCGCTTGACCGGGGTCTTCTTGACGATCGCGGTGTTGGTTTCAGCATGGGTGTTGAGGCGGTCGAGCAGGGTGTCCAGTTGTTCCATCGAACGTACATGCAAGCGCGCGATGAAACAGTCGTCGCCGGTGACCTTGTCGCACTCGGTGAACTCGGGAATGGCCATGATCTGCCGTTCCACTTCCTGCAGCTGGCCCGGTAGCGGGCGAATACGCACGATGGCCTGGAGTTGATAGCCGAAGCATTTCGGATCGATTTCTACGGTGTAGCCCTTGAGCACGCCTCTTTCTTCAAGACGGCGCAGGCGCTCGGCAACGCTGGGGGAGGACAGGCCACTGATTTGCGCCAAGGCCTTGAGCGAGCGTCGCGAGTCTTGCATCAAGGCCGTGATCAGCACTTGGTCGATGTCATCGGTCATGGCGAAACCTCAATTAGGCGGTCAGTCAAAATAGCCTCGATAAAAAAGGCAGATAGCGAGTTTAGCCTGCTTTTTGCGCTGGAGAAGCCCGGTTGTGGATAGTCATACTTTGCCCATCAATCACGGGAGTCTGATGATGGACAAAACAATACGTCGCGGCTCATTTGAAATGACCGCTGCCATGCTGATCTCCGGGACCATCGGCTGGTTCGTGCTGGTGTCCGGGCAACCGGTGCTGGATGTAGTGTTCTGGCGCTGCCTGTTCGGGGCTGGCACCTTGTTGCTGATTTGCGCAGTGTTCGGTTTTCTGCGCCCCGGCATTTTGACCCGTACCACCTTCCTGTTGGCCGTGCTCAGTGGTGTAGCGATCGTCGGCAACTGGGTGCTGTTGTTCGCGTCCTACTCTCGCGCCTCTATTGCCATCGGTACTGCGGTCTACAACATTCAGCCGTTCATGCTGGTGGGGCTGGCCGCAGTGTTCCTCAACGAAAAAATCACTTTGCAGAAACTGGCCTGGCTGGGCGTTTCGTTTCTCGGGATGCTGGCGATTGTTAGCGCCCACGGCGGGCAGGGCGAGAGTGGCAACGAGTATCTGGTTGGGATTGCCCTGGCGTTGGGTGCGGCGTTTCTCTATGCGATTGCTGCATTGATCATCAAGCGCCTGACCGGCACACCACCGCATCTGATCGCTCTGATTCAGGTCAGCACCGGTGTGCTGTTGCTCGCGCCCTTCGCGCACTTTTCGGCAATGCCCCAGGCGCCGAGCGCGTGGGCCAGCCTCGTTACCTTGGGCATCGTGCACACCGGTGTGATGTATGTGCTGTTGTATGGTGCGATTCAGAAACTGCCGAGCGCATTGACAGGGGCACTGTCGTTCATCTATCCCATCGCAGCGATTTTTATCGATTGGTTTGCCTTTGGTCATCGGCTGGAGCCGCTGCAATGGGGCGGCGTTGCTGCAATTTTGTTGGCTGCTGCCGGTATGCAACAGGGTTGGATCCTGAAAATTCGCAGAACGGTTACACCGTGATGGTCAGAATAACTCGCCTATGCGCTCAGCAGTCACGCTGTAAGCCGCATAATATTCCTCTGTTCCCTTGAATTTGAAAGCTTCCGCCTTGGAGGTATTGGCGATAAATATGCCGCAGGCTTCAAGCCATCCGGGAGTGTGTTCAACCTCTTTTGATGTCATGTTCCACTCAGATGAGCCGTCTTTTTTGAAAACCAAAAAAGCCTCAATTTGATCGTGTTCCGACATTCTGAAAATCGGAGTGGTACTAATGTGATGAGTGTTCAAGAGTTTTTTGCAGGACTCTTGCAATGTGGTGATTGTTTCGTGCCAATTGGATTCTAAGTCAATCCGCTGATAATGGGAGGGAAGGTGCCATTCGATTGTTGGAGTGCCGCTATCTTGTTCGGGTAGGGGAGCGTGGGAAAAAATGGGGAGCGGCACTTGGTGAGGGATGAATTGAAAGTGGGGTATGTGTTTGTCGCTGCTGCTTTCAAGTGAGTTCTGTACGATAAAGTCACCAGGACCTGCTTTTAGCTTCAGGTACTCGATCATTTCAATAAAGTAATTTGCTTTGTTGGATTCGCCATTTTCGTGTCGTTGTGATTCGTTTACGTATACGGTGTGGTTATAGCTTTCCAGTCTTTCTATCGGTGCCTTATCAAATGCGACTTTGCTATCATCACGAAATTTACAGCGTAGTAAGTCCAATAGGTGGGTATTTTCGTTGTTCCTGTAAATCCGCAAGTCTGGCGTTATTACTTTTTGATCGCTAAAGTACGGAGTCGTCGGGTCCTGCTCCATGAATGGAGCCCCATTCAATGTCAGTGATTGTGCGTGCGCATTGGCAGGGAGGTTATAAAATCTGGAAATTGAATCTCGGTCGGCATGTAGCCTGGTTTGGCGTTGTTGTTTCTGTGTGTCGTCAATACCCAGTCTGTCCAGTAATTGTTTTCTTGAGGCTTGAAGTACTTTTTCGGCGAAAGATAAAGTTTCTGTTCTGCCCAAGAGGTCAATCATATAGGGTGATAAATGATCTCTTTCATCAGGTTGAGCGGATGGCTGAGTCATCTTCTCAATACTGCTAAGAGACTGACCTCTCACCTCGTCGATCTTGGTGAATGAATCATTGTTCTTTTTTTCAATGACTGGCTCCACGTGCGCTTGATTGCTTGGAGTGATTGGAATGCATCGCTGTATGGTTGATCTGTAGTTGGTTGTCATTGCTTTGATACTGTGCCCCGGTAGGGAAAGTGACGGGGCATCCATATGGATGCCCCGCTTTTAAGGGAGATGTTAGCTCTTGTTTCGATCGCTCAATATTCGATGAGTAATGAAGTGCTGCAGTATCGATGTTTTTTCATTTTTGATTAATTCAAGGGAGGTAGTGTCAACCTTGATATTGCTGTTGGAGAGCGTTTGACTGGCGAGGTCCAGATCATCAAGCATGTAATAGGTGAACAGGGTGAGTACCTGATGCGTTTCAGGTAAGGTCGCCCTCAATCTGAATTGCTCGGTGTATTCCTTCGCGAGTGCTGCACGACTCTCAAATAATCCGGCCATTGCGTGACCCGGTTCAACCTCTTTCAACTTAGGTGCAAATTTGCTGTAGAAATCATGGATGTTTTGCGCGACATCGATGATTTTCTCCAAGGGAAGAAGATGTTGCTGCTCAGTGCTGAATCTCACCTGAGGCAGGTCCCTTTCCAATGGTCTGAAAAATGCCTCCTTGGTCCGCTCTCTAAGCTGGGTACGGGCGGGAAATGCATCGTTTTCTGTGCAGTCAGGTTTGAGTTCAGCGTTCTGGTCGTAGTTCATCAGCATTGGGACCATTTTGAAGAGGGTCTCGTTATGCCAGCTACTTTCATCTGCGAGGCTCGGAACGCGTTCAATTACTTCCGGAAGATTTTCGTATGTATTCATTTGTTTATCGAACAAAGGCTTGTTGATCACCGTTGATCCAGTTTCGTCGAACCTCGCGACTGTCAAACTATTCAGAGGTTTGACCCGATGTTCAGCGATTAGATTTCTAACCTGCAGATTGAGTGTTTGCTTTTCCGCTTCCAGGTACTGCATGAATTTTTCAGGACTGTCTTTTTTGAATCCACCCAATACAAATTTCTGCAATGGGGTAAGGTGGTCGGCTTGCTTCAGTTCATTATCTGAGAGAAAGGGCTTGCAGCGGTCCTGTCCATGAAAGGTCATCAACTCGGAGCTTCTGGACTCACCGTGATCCTCGCCGTCCTTACTGCTAGCTGATCGATGATGCACGATCATTTCGGTTCGAATGCCGGTTTCCAACGGCGTATCGTTATCCGGATTTTGAATCACTACGTAGCTCGCACCTGGAACACCGCGAAATTCATTCTCCAAATCTTCACGGTTGGGGAATTTTGTGGCGGCTTCGCTCCTGGTGAAACGAATGGACTGCGACGTGTCATAGGGAAAAGCGGCCAGGCACTGTTCCTTGTTTGCCAGACACGTGCCCGTAATCCGCGTAGTGATGAGTTTAAATTCAGCAGCATAATTGCTGTTGTCGAAATGGAACATCCATTCTCTGTATTTGCCGTCATCTTTGCTGGCAGGGTTGTCCATAAAGCGGAAGTTAGAGACGGCAGGCGCATCACCCAGTTGATAGGCTGCTTTGAAAAGTTGTAGAGGTGACAACTTTGCATCAAGGCACCGAGTATCCGTTATTAGCGGCTTGATGTTTTGTGTTGCAAAGTCAAGTTTTGTGTAGTCTTCTTTTTTGGTTGCGTGGCACTCCATGACCTCATCATAAAATGCCTTGAAATCTGAATAGGTACGAACGTCGATTTCACTTGCAGATACTCCGAATGTTGCCCATTCGTTCAGTATTGCACTGAATTGCGCTCTTAAATCTTCATCGATGAGAGATAAAAGATTGCACCGAAGTGCCTCTGTTGTTGGTATGTCGGAAACTTGCTTGTACTGGGATCTCTCAAGCTCACTCAATTCCGTTAGCGCTCGAAAACGCTCGGGAATTGAGCTGCTGGTATTGTATTGGTCAAGAAATATGCGTACAGAGCCAAGCTCTCGTGGCATTCCAGCCGGGTTGCATTGGATCAGATTTTTGATGAAGGTTATCTCCAGGTCTTTTATTTCTGAAGAGTTTACTTTGTGAAGTTCGAGTTTGGGTCCTGTAGTGTTGCTCGTTTCTTTTAATAAAAGGAGAGTTTTGGTTTTGTCGTCAAATATGAATGATCGATCCCCTTGGGTGGTTGTTGCTTCGATGAATTTGAATGAGTCAGTGGATTGATAGCTGTGACGGATGCTAAGCACTTGGCGACCTTGTCATATTGGGAGTCATGATCGATATATTGTAGTGAGGGGTGTCGCGCCGGCTATAAAAAAAGGCTCATTTATGTAGCTTTAACTGAAGTTGTTATTGTTTAAGGTCATCTATTCCATTTCAATGCAGTGTTGCTCAGGTGACACCCCGTGGGGCAGATTGATGCCTGTGGTTCGCAGGATCGATGCCAGTAACCCCAGCGATACCCGCACTGCATGAATCACCCGAGCATGCCGATAGCGCCGGTACGGATCCAGCAGCGGACGCAGTAGCCGGCGCAACAACGGTGGCAATCGTTGGCCCACGGATTTGCTCAGATTCACACTCCTCAGAAAATGTAATCAGTGGTCAAAAAGCTTGAACTGCGACCACTGATGATTTCGCTGATCAGGTCCTTGTTAGTCTCCTGAAACTTGGTGGCTACCAGTGTCCGGATCGAAAACACCCGCAACGCATCATGTACCGACAAGGTGCCTTCGGCGGAGTTCTTGCGCCCGTTGAAGGGGTAGGTATCGGGGCCACGTTGGCATTGGGCGTTGAGGTTGATGCGCCCGACCTGGTTGGCGAAGGTGTCGACCAATCGGCCGACGGCCACAGGGTTGGTGCCGAAAATGCTCAATTGCTGGCCGAAGTCCGACTCCAGGACGTAATCAATCACCGTATCCAGATGGCGGTACGGCACGATGGGCACCACCGGGCCAAACTGTTCTTCCTGATACACGCGCATCTGTGGCGTGACCGGGTACAGCACGGCGGGATAGAAAAATGAGGCGCGTGCCTCGCCACCGTTAGGGTTCACCACTTTGGCGCCCTTGCCGACGGCATCGGCCACCAGTGAGTGCAGGTAATCGACCTTGCTCGATTCCGGCAATGGTGTCAGGGCCACGCCACTTTCCCAAGGCATGCCGGGTTTGAGCGTGGCGAGTTTGGCATTGAATTTTTCGATGAAGGTGTCGACCACGTCCTCGTGGACAAACAGGATCTTCAGCGCGGTGCAGCGCTGACCATTGAACGACAGCGAACCGGTGACCGCTTCATTGACGGCGTTATCCAAATCCACTTCGGGCAGGACGATGCCGGGGTTCTTCGCATCCAGCCCCAGGGCCGCACGCAGGCGGTGAGGTTTTGGGTGGAGTTTCTTCAGGTCGCTGGCCGCCTTGTTGGTGCCGATGAAGGCGAAGATATCGACCTTGCCGCTGGCCATCAGCGCGCTGACGGTTTCGCGCCCGCTGCCATAGATCACGTTGATCACCCCGGCCGGGAAGCTGTCACGGAACGCTTCCAGCAACGGGCGAATCAGCAGTACACCGAGCTTCGCCGGTTTGAACACCACGGTGTTGCCCATGATCAGCGCCGGGATCAACGTGGTGAACGTCTCGTTCAGCGGGTAGTTGTAAGGGCCCATGCACAGCGCGACGCCCAGCGGGACACGGCGGATCTGGCCGAGGGTGTCCTGTTCCAGTTCGAAGCGGCTGGAACGGCGGTCCAATTCCTTGAGCGCGTTGATGGTGTCGACGATGTAATCGCAGGTGCGGTCGAACTCTTTTTCCGAGTCCTTGAGGTTCTTGCCGATTTCCCACATCAGCAATTTGACCACGGCTTCGCGCTGTTCACGCATTCGACCCAGGAAGGTTTCGACGTGCTGGATGCGTTCGGCCACGCGCATCGTCGGCCACAAACCCTGGCCGCGATCATAGGCGCGGACGGCGGCGTCGAGGGCAGTCAAAGCGGTTTCGGCGTCGAGCAGCGGCGTGCTGCCAAGCATCACTTGCTCATCGCCGTTCGCACCGCTCAGGTACACCGGGCTGCGGACCTGGGCGAGGGCGCCTGGCCAGGTTTTCAGGACGCCGTCGACCAGGTATTCGCGTTGTTCGGTCGGGCCGTCGAGGCGGTATTTTTCCGGGATGCTGCCGGCCGTGGGAAACAGGTTGCCAAGAAGATCTGCTGTGCTCATGTCGCTACCTCATTTGAAATGTCTGCCACAAACCTGTAGGCGCGAGCTTGCTCGCGAAAAACGTCCAGGTGACGCAAGGTGCCTGAATGCCTGCGTCATCGTTGACGACCATCGCGAGCAAGCTCGCTCCTACAGAAGGGGGTCGAGCGATAAAGGGCAGAGTAGAGGGGTTGAGGGTCTGGATCTTGTGCCTCAAGCGTAGACTGCAATCTTTGACCTCGCCGCACACAAAGGACGTTGCCGGAGTTAAACTCGCGTTCTTTCCAAAGGAGTTCATATGAGTCATTACCAGCCGGGCATTCTCGCCACCCCCGTTCCGCCTCACGCCCGTCATATGTTCTTCGCCCTCGAATCCGTTACTGATTTGCCGGCTGCGCTGAATAAATTGCTGCAACTGGTGGACGGCAAGTCGGCGGTGGTCGGTTTCGGTGAATCCCTGGTCAAGGCTCTTGAAGGCAACATCGAAGGCCTGCGGGTTTTCCCGGCGCTGACCGGAGTGGGCGTCGATAACCCATCGACGCAGCATGCGCTCTGGTGCTGGCTGCACGGTGTCGACCGTGGCGAATTGCTCAATCGCAGCAATGCTTTCGCTGCGGCATTGGCACCGGCGTTGCGCCTGGTGCAGGTGACGGAAGGCTTCCGTCATCGCGAAGGCCACGACCTGACCGGTTATGAAGACGGCACCGAGAACCCTCGGGACGAAGCTGCTGCGGCCGCCGCGCTGGTGAGCGCGGGTGCGGATGGCACGGTCGGCGGCAGCTTTGCCGCGATCCAGCAATGGCAGCATGACCTCAAGCGTTTCCACGCGATGCCGTCCCATGAAACAGACGACATCATGGGGCGCCGCCTAAGCGACAACGAAGAGATCGATGACGCGCCAATTTCCGCCCACGTTAAACGCACCGCCCAGGAAAGCTTCGCGCCCGAGGCGTTTGTGGTCCGTCGCTCGATGCCATGGATCGAAGACGACCGCGCCGGCCTGATGTTCCTTGCCTTCGGTTTTTCCCTCGACGCCTTCGAAGCCCAGCTGCGTCGCATGAGCGGTCTGGAAGACGGCATTACTGACGGCTTGTACCGTATCAGCCGTCCGATCACTGGTGGCTACTACTGGTGCCCACCGTTGAAAGACGGGCGACTGGATTTGCGGGCTTTGCCTCAGGGGTAATTGACGCCTCGAGATCAAAAGATCGCAGCCTGCGGCAGCTCCTACGAGGAACGCATTCCAATGT
>NZ_JBOIBY010000347.1:0-12714 GCF_050739655.1 Pseudomonas sp.
CAGCGCCTTCAGCCTTGAGTACGTCGGCCTCGAAGCTAGCGTCGCTAACGTGTTTGATAAGATCGCTGCTCATGGAATTCTCCAGGGTTGTAAGCAAAAAAACGTGGCCCATCATAGCTGCCCTTCCTTCGTTCAGGAAGGTGCAGATGATTGAGTCTCGCTATGGTGATCCATGAGTTTGGGTATAGCTCAGGTCATGCGGTGGCGGGAGCGACGAATGCGATTCCGGTGCGCAGGGCCGCGTTACGCACATGTTCATGCATGGCTTTTTGTGCGGCACCCGAAGCTCGACGCGCCAGCGCGCGAAGGATTTTGCGGTGTTCCTGCCAGGTTTCCATGGCCCGTTCGGCCCGGATGAACGGTAGCTTCTGGCTCTCCAGGAAGATATCGGCACTGGCGGTCAGGATGCTCAGCATCGCCTGATTACCGCTGGCCAGCAGAATGCGGTGGTGGAACTCAAAATCCAGACGCGCCGCGGCTTCGAAGTCGCCAGACTTCAGTTCGTTGCGCATGGCGGCGACATTATCTTCCAGCGCATCGAGCTCATCGGTACTCAAGGTCACGGCCGCCAACCCCGCGGCGAACCCCTCCAGCGCATAACGCAGCTGGAAGATATCCAGCGGCGAAGCCTGCGCCGCGAACGGCCAGCCTGGCACTGCCTCGACTCTCGGCAACTCCACCGACGACTGCACGAACACACCCTTGCCCGGCCGGATGCTGATCACTCCCAACGCGCTCAACGATGACAGCGCCTCGCGCAACGACGCCCGACTGACCCCCAACTGCACCGCCAGGTCCCGTTGCGAGGGCAAGGCATCCCCCGGCCCGAAGCCCTGTTCGGTAATCAGTTTGCGGATGGCTTGCAGCGCCACTTCAGGTACGGCGCGGGAGATCGAATTCATGGTTTTCCAGACGAACCAGGCCAATGTGCACACAGTTGTAAAGCTATTCGCGGCGCCCGGCAAGTCGTGCCCCATGGGGGTTCGGTGAACTTCATGGATGCGCTATCGGGGTGCGAAACATAGCCTGACAGTTCAGACCAGTAAGACCGTGGGACGCCAACAAAACCGCGCCCTCGCGCCCCCAAACTCCCATGTTGGCATGCCCCGTGCTCTGTCGATCCGCAGAAATCACTTATCGAAGAGTCGGAGATTTGCCATGACCCTGCGTTACAGCGCCCTCCTCGCAGCTTTGTTCACCAGCCTGATGCTGAGCCAGGCCCCCGCCCACGCCGACGGCCTGGAGGATGTGGTCAAGCGCGGCGTCCTCAAGGTCGCCGTGCCACAAGACTTCCCACCCTTCGGTTCGGTCGGCCCGGACATGAAACCGCGAGGCCTGGACATCGACACCGCCAAACTGCTGGCCGATCAGCTCAAGGTCAAACTTGAGCTGACTCCGGTCAACAGCACCAACCGCATCCCGTTCCTGACCACTGGCAAGGTTGACCTGGTGATTTCCAGCCTGGGCAAGAACCCGGAGCGTGAAAAGGTCATCGACTTCTCCCGGCCCTATGCACCGTTCTATCTCGCGGTCTTCGGCCCACCAGACGCCGACATCAAGGGCCTGGACGACCTCAAGGGCAAAACCATCAGCGTCACCCGTGGCGCCATCGAAGACATCGAACTGACCAAGGTTGCCCCCGAAGGAGTGACCATCAAACGCTTCGAAGACAACAACTCGACCATTGCTGCTTATCTGGCCGGGCAAGTCGACCTGATTGCCAGCGGCAACGTGGTGATGGTGGCGATCAGCGAGAAAAGCCCGAAACGTGTGCCGGCGCTGAAAGTGAAACTCAAGGATTCACCGGTTTACGTCGGCGTGAACAAGAACGAGCCAGCGCTGCTGGACAAGGTCAACCAGATCCTCGTGACCGCCAAGGGCGATGGAGCGCTGGAAAAGAACGCCCTGACCTGGCTGAAAGAACCGCTGCCGGCCGATCTCTGATTCGGCGCGCAGGAGACACGCTATGGCTTATCAGTTCGATTTCTTGCCGGTGGCACAAAACACCGATGTTTTGTTGCGCGGTGCGCTGTTCACCCTTGAGCTGACGGCCATCGGCGCGGTGCTCGGCGTGGGGCTGGGCATCGTTGGAGCGCTGGTGCGGGCATGGAACATCCGCCCGTTTGCCGGGATTTTCGCGGTCTACGTCGAGTTGATCCGCAACACGCCGTTTCTGGTGCAGTTGTTTTTCATCTTCTTCGGCCTGCCGTCCCTGGGCGTGCAGATATCCGAATGGCAGGCGGCGGTGTTGGCGATGGTGATCAACCTCGGCGCCTACTCGACCGAAATCATCCGCGCCGGTATCCAGGCGATCCCTCGGGGCCAACTGGAAGCTGCTGCTGCATTGGCGATGACGCGCTTCGAGGCGTTCCGCCATGTTGTGTTGCTACCGGCGCTGGGCAAGGTCTGGCCGGCCCTGAGCAGCCAGATCATCATCGTCATGCTCGGTTCAGCGGTGTGTTCGCAGATCGCTACCGAGGAGCTGAGCTTTGCCGCCAACTTCATTCAATCACGCAACTTCCGCGCCTTTGAAACCTACGCCCTGACCACGCTGCTGTACCTGTGCATGGCCTTGTTGATCCGCCAACTGCTGAACTGGATCGGGACGCGCTACATTTCGAGGAGCAGCCGATGAGCGATTTCACTTTCTGGGACATCGTGCGCAATCTGCTCATGGGCCTGCAATGGACATTGGCGTTGTCGCTGGTGGCGTTCATTGGCGGCGGGCTGATTGGCCTGTTGATCATGGTCATGCGCATCTCGGACAGATCCCTGCCGCGTAGATTCGCCCGTACTTACATCGAACTGTTCCAGGGCACGCCGCTATTGATGCAGCTGTTCCTGGTGTTTTTCGGCGTGGCATTGGCCGGGTTGGAAATTTCCCCGTGGATGGCTGCGGCAATCGCCCTGACGCTGTTCACCAGCGCCTATTTGGCGGAGATCTGGCGCGGGTGCGTCGACTCGATCCCCAATGGCCAGTGGGAAGCCTCGTCGAGCCTGGCGCTCAGTCCGCTGGAGCAATTGCGCTACGTCATCCTGCCGCAAGCCCTGCGCGTCACCGTCGCGCCGACCGTGGGGTTCTCGGTGCAAGTGGTCAAAGGCACCGCCGTCACCTCGATCATCGGCTTCACCGAACTGACCAAGACCGGCGGCATGCTCGCCAACGCGACCTTCGAACCGTTCATGGTCTACGGTCTCGTCGCCCTCGGCTACTTCTTGCTCTGCTACCCCTTGTCACTCAGTGCGCGCTACCTGGAAAGGAGACTGCATGCCTCTGCTTAGAATTTCCGCCCTGCATAAATATTACGGCGACCACCATGTGCTCAAAGGCATCGACCTGAGCATCGAGGAAGGCCAGGTGGTGGCGATCATCGGCCGTAGCGGCTCGGGCAAATCCACCTTGCTGCGCACGCTTAACGGTCTGGAATCGATCAACGACGGTGTCATCGAAGTCGATGGCGAATACCTGGACGCAGCCCGCGCAGACCTGCGTAGCCTGCGGCAGAAAGTCGGGATGGTGTTTCAGCAGTTCAACCTGTTCCCGCACCTGACCGTGGGCGAGAACGTGATGCTTGCGCCGCAAGTGGTTCAGAAAGTGCCGAAAGCCAAGGCCGCCGAATTGGCGCGGCAGATGCTGGAGCGGGTCGGGCTGGGGGAGAAGTTCGATGCCTTCCCCGATCGATTGTCCGGCGGACAGCAACAGCGGGTAGCCATCGCCCGAGCGCTTGCGATGTCGCCAAAGGTGTTGCTATGCGACGAAATCACCTCCGCCCTGGACCCGGAACTGGTCAACGAAGTGCTGAGCGTGGTCCGGCAACTGGCCAGGGAAGGCATGACGTTGATCATGGTCACCCACGAAATGCGCTTCGCCCGGGAGGTTGGGGATAAGCTGGTGTTCATGCACCAGGGCAAGGTGCATGAAGTGGGTGATCCGAAGGTGTTGTTTGCCAATCCGCAGACTGCGGAGCTGGCGAATTTCATTGGGACGGTTGAAGCGACAGCCTGAAAGAACCTCAGTGTCTTTAAGGCCCTCATCGCTAGCAGGCTAGCTCCCACAGGGGTACGCATTCCAACGTGGGAGCAGCTAGTGCCCACAGAAGTACACATTCCAATGTGGGAGCTAGCCTGCTAGCGATTGACCGCGCAGCGGTCACCGGCAGAGCTGCGCAGAATCAAGGCTTTGAATACTGCGCGTTGGCGTCAGCCTTTGATCGTGGCACGATGGCAGGGTTATCGACCGAGACCCTGACCATGCCGCAATCCCAAGCCAAGAATCTGTCCCTGATCGCCGCAATCGACCTGGGCTCCAACAGCTTTCACATGGTCGTGGCCAAGGCCCAGAACGGCGAAATCCGTATTCTCGAGCGTCTCGGGGAGAAGGTTCAGCTGGCCGCCGGCATCGACGAAGAGCGCCAACTCAGCGAAGAATCGATGCAGCGCGGCCTCGATTGCCTCAAGCGCTTTGCCCAACTGATCAACGGTATGCCGCTGGGCGCCGTGCGGATCGTCGGTACCAACGCCCTGCGTGAGGCGCGTAACCGCGCCGAATTCATCCACCGCGCCGAAGAAATCCTCGGTCACCCCGTGGAAGTCATCTCCGGTCGTGAAGAAGCGCGCCTGATCTACCTCGGTGTATCCCACACCCTCGCCGACACGCCGGGCAAGCGCCTGGTGGCCGACATCGGCGGCGGCAGTACCGAATTCATCATCGGCCAGCGTTTCGAACCGCTGCTGCGCGAAAGCCTGCAAATGGGTTGCGTGAGCTTCACCCAACGCTACTTCAAGGACGGCAAGATCACTCCGGCCCGCTATGCCCAGGCTTACACCGCGGCGCGGTTGGAGATCATGAGCATTGAACACGCCCTGCACCGCCTGACCTGGGATGAAGCCATCGGCTCCTCGGGCACCATCCGCGCCATCGGCCTTGCTCTGAAGGCTGGCGGCCACGGCAGCGGCGAAGTCAACGCCGAAGGCCTGGCCTGGCTCAAGCGCAAGCTGATCAAGCTCGGCGACGTCGAGAAGATCGACTTCGAAGGCATCAAGCCTGACCGTCGCGCGATTTTCCCGGCGGGCCTGGCGATTCTCGAAGCCATTTTCGACGCCCTCGAACTGCAACGCATGGATCACTGCGAAGGCGCGCTGCGTGAAGGCGTGCTCTACGACCTGCTGGGCCGTCATCACCACGAAGACGTGCGCGAACGCACCCTGACCTCGCTGATGGAGCGCTACCACGTCGATCTGGAACAAGCGGTGCGGGTCGAGCGCAAAGCCCTGCACGCGTTCGATCAAGTGGCCAAGGACTGGGATCTGGAAGACGGCGTATGGCGCGAACTGCTCAGCTGGGCGGCCAAGGTCCATGAAGTGGGCCTGGACATAGCTCACTATCAATATCACAAGCACGGTTCCTACCTGATCGAACACTCGGACCTCGCCGGGTTCTCTCGCGAAGACCAGTTGATGCTCGCGCTGCTGGTGCGTGGCCATCGCCGTAACATCCCCAAGGACAGGTTTGCCGACTTCGACGATGACGGCATCAAGCTGATTCGCCTGTGCGTGCTGCTGCGGTTTGCCATCCTGTTCCATCACATCCGTGGCACCCAGCAAATGCCCCAGGTGGAACTCAACGCCAATGGCAACAGCCTGGAAGTGGTGTTCCCGGAGAATTGGCTGGAGGACAACCAACTGACCCAGGCCGACTTCGAAATTGAAGCGCAATGGCTGACCCGGGTTGATATCGTCCTGAGCGTGCGCTGATCCTTATGTAGGAGCTGCCGAAGGCTGCGATCTTTTGAACTTTGATTTTCAGAAGCAAGATCAAAAGATCGCAGCCTTCGGCAGCTCCTACAGGGAATAATGTGCGCAATAAAAAAGGCGATCCCTTGGGATCGCCTTTTTTTGTGTCAAAACTGCCGGTCAGCTGCTAACCGGCAGGATCGGACTGCCCAAACGCTCCAGCAAGGTCGCCTGAGCACTGCGCGGATTCTGGTTGCCGGTCGGCGTGTTGCGGATGTAACGACCGTCCGACTGCAGGATCCAGCTGTGGGTGTTGTCGGTGAGATACAACTCCAACTCTTTCTTGACCCGCATGATCAGCTTCTTGCCTTCCACCGGGAAGCAAGTCTCGACGCGCTTGTCCAGGTTGCGCTCCATCCAGTCGGCACTGGACAGGAACATCTGCTCGTCGCCGCCATTGAGGAAGTAGAAAACCCGGGTGTGTTCAAGGAATCGACCGATGATCGAACGAACATGAATGTTGTGCGAAACCCCGGCGATACCCGGTCGCAGGCAGCACATGCCGCGTACTACCAAATCGATACGCACGCCAGACTGGCTGGCCTTGTACAGCGCGCGGATGATCTTCGGATCGGTCAGCGAGTTGAACTTGGCAATGATGTGCGCCGGTTTGCCGTCCAGGGCGAACTGGGTTTCGCGGGCAATCATGTCGAGCATGCCCTTCTTCAGGGTGAACGGCGCGTGCAGCAACTTCTTCATGCGCAGGGTTTTACCCATGCCGATCAACTGGCTGAACAGTTTGCCGACGTCTTCGCACAGGGCGTCGTCGGAGGTCAGTAAGCTGTAGTCGGTGTACAGGCGGGCGTTGCCGGCGTGGTAGTTACCGGTGCCGAGGTGCGCGTAACGCACAATCTCGCCGGCCTCGCGACGCAGGATCAGCATCATCTTGGCGTGGGTCTTGAAGCCGACCACGCCATAGATCACCACCGCACCGGCCGCTTGCAGGCGGCTGGCCAGTTGCAGGTTTGACTCTTCGTCAAACCGTGCGCGCAGTTCGATCACGGCAGTAACTTCCTTGCCGTTACGCGCCGCATCCACCAGTGCATCGACGATTTCAGAGTTGGCACCGGAGCGGTACAACGTCTGGCGCACCGCCAATACATGCGGATCTTTTGCGGCCTGACGCAGCAGGTCGACCACTGGCGTAAAGGATTCGAATGGGTGCAGCAGCAGGATGTCCTGCTTGCTGATCACGCTGAAAATGTTCTCGCTGTTTTGCAGCAGTTTCGGAATCTGCGGTGTAAACGGCAGATGTTGCAACTCGCGCTGGCTGTCCAGGCCGGTGATGCTGAACAGGCGGGTCAGGTTCACCGGACCGTTGACCTGATACAACTCGGTCTCACTCAGGTTGAACTGCTTGAGCAAGTAGTCGGACAGTTGTTTCGGGCAGGTGTCGGCGACTTCCAGACGCACCGCATCACCGTAGCGACGCGAGAACAGCTCACCGCGCAGGGCACGGGCCAAGTCTTCGACGTCCTCGGAGTCCAGCGCCAGATCGGCGTTTCGGGTCAGGCGGAACTGGTAGCAACCCTTGACCTTCATGCCCTGGAACAGGTCGTCGGCGTGGGCGTGGATCATCGACGACAGGAACACGTAGTTGTCGCCGGAGCCGCCGACTTCTTCCGGCACCTTGATGACACGTGGCAGCAGGCGCGGGGCCGGAATGATAGCCAGACCGGAATCGCGACCGAAGGCGTCGATACCTTCGAGTTCGACGATGAAGTTCAGGCTCTTGTTCACCAGCAACGGGAACGGGTGAGTCGGGTCGAGGCCGATCGGGGTGATGATCGGCGCGATCTCGTCGCGGAAATACCGGCGGACCCAGGTTTTCAACTTGGTGTTCCAATGGCGGCGACGGATGAAGCGGACCTGATGTTTTTCCAGCTCCGGCAACAGAATGTCGTTGAGGATCGCGTACTGGCGGTCAACATGACCGTGCACCAGCTCACTGATGCGCGCCAGTGCCTGATGCGGTTGCAAGCCATCGGCGCCCGCCTGTTCACGGGCAAAGGTGATCTGCTTCTTCAGGCCGGCGACGCGAATCTCGAAGAACTCGTCCAGGTTACTGGAGAAGATCAGCAGAAACTTCAGCCTTTCCAGTAACGGGTAGGACTCATCCAGCGCCTGTTCCAGCACGCGGATATTGAACTGCAGTTGCGACAGCTCGCGGTGGATGTACAGGCTACTGTCATCCAGGCCAGGAACGGCAATCGCCGGCGCTGCCGCAGCGGTCTCGACAACCGCCACAGGTGGAGCTGGCTCCAGCTCTGGCGGGGTCTCGTCGATTTGCTCCACCACGGGCTGAGCGTCTTGTACGGCAACTTCAGTGAGCACTTCGGTATTCATCACGTGTTCCTGGGAGGGCTATTTCTGCTCTCGTAGCAATTGAGCGGCACGAACGGCAAAGTACGTCAGGATGCCATCAGCGCCTGCACGTTTGAAAGCAGTCAGCGATTCGAGAATAACCCCTTCGCTCAACCAGCCATTCTGGATCGCCGCCATGTGCATCGCGTATTCGCCGCTGACTTGATAGACAAACGTCGGCACTTTGAATTCTTCTTTGACCCGGCAAAGGATGTCCAGATACGGCATGCCTGGCTTGACCATGACCATGTCTGCGCCTTCTGACAAGTCAGCAGCCACTTCGTGCAGGGCTTCGTTGGTGTTGGCCGGGTCCATCTGATAGGAGGCCTTGTTGGCCTTGCCCAGGTTCAGCGCCGAACCGACCGCATCACGGAACGGGCCGTAGTAGGCACTGGCGTACTTCGCCGAGTAGGCCATGATCCGCACGTTGACGTGGCCGGCCACTTCGAGGGCTTCGCGGATAGCCTGGATACGGCCATCCATCATGTCCGACGGGGCCACCACCTGAGCACCGGCCTCGGCATGCGACAGGGCTTGCCTGACCAGTGCATCGACGGTGATGTCGTTCTGCACGTAGCCTTCTTCGTCGAGGATGCCGTCCTGACCGTGGGTGGTGAATGGGTCCAGAGCAACGTCGGTGATCACACCCAGTTCAGGGAATTGAGCGCGCAAGGCGCGAGTAGCGCGCTGGGCAATGCCCTCAGGGTTCCACGCTTCGGCGCCGTCCAGCGACTTCAATTCCGTAGGCGTAACCGGGAACAGTGCCAGTGCCGGAATCCCCAGCTCGACCCATTTGGCCGCTTCTTCAAGCAGCAGGTCGATGGTCAGGCGTTCGACGCCCGGCATCGAGGCCACGGCTTCGCGGCGGTTTTCACCGTCCAGCACGAACACCGGCAAAATCAGGTCATCGACGGTCAGGACGTTTTCACGGACCAGTCGACGCGAGAAATCGTCACGACGGTTGCGGCGCAGGCGGGTTGCGGGGAACAAACGGTTGGCGGGGGTAAAGCTCACGGCAGACTCCTGAGCCCGCGCGTACGGGCGAGCGTGACAGTTATAAGCGGCCATTATGACGAACGTATGACAAAAGTGTCTCGTCCTGGCTTCACTGTTCAGCCGCAGCGGCGCCTTGTATGCCAACAAAATCCACTCGCTGCAGCTCGAACGTGAAGCCAGGACGAGACACCTGCACACCCTGTGACACGTAGCCGCATTCCATTGTCCTTGTAGGAATTGTTCACGTCGAGACACATTTGGACACTTTCCTGAATGTGTACGAAGGGTTAGGCTGCGCGTTCATTTCGCCAGCACCCAGACAATGCTCCAACAATTTCTGCATGACTTCGGCTACTTTGCCTTGTTCCTCGGCACGTTTTTCGAAGGCGAAACCATTCTGGTGCTCGCGGGCTTCCTTGCGTTCCGTGGATACATGGACATCAACCTGGTGGTGGTCGTGGCGTTCTTCGGCAGTTATGCCGGCGATCAGCTGTGGTACTTCCTGGGGCGCAAGCACGGGCGCAAGTTGCTGGCTCGCAAGCCGCGCTGGCAATTGATGGGTGACCGGGCACTGGAGCATATCCGCAAGCACCCGGACATCTGGGTCCTGAGTTTCCGCTTCGTTTACGGCCTGCGCACGGTCATGCCCGTGGCGATCGGCCTGTCCGGCTATCCACCGGGACGCTACCTGCTGCTCAACGGGATCGGTGCCGCGATCTGGGCTACCGCGCTGGCGGCTGCCGCCTATCACTTTGGCGCGGTGCTCGAAGGCATGCTGGGCAGCATCAAGAAGTACGAGCTTTGGGTTCTCGGCGCCCTGCTCGCCCTGGGCTTGGGACTGTGGCTGCGCCGCCGCTTCAAGAATGCCCGCCTGGCCAAAGAGATCTACGCCAACGAGCAAGCCCTGAAGGCCGAACAGGCCAAGTCCGGCGGAACTAAGACGCCAGCCGAGTGAGACGGCTTCGGCAACAGTAGAGACCGAGACCGCTGAGCAGGCTGTAACTGAGCATGCCGATCCAGCCCACCGCGCTGGCCGGCCACAGCCCCACCAGTGGCGCCAGCCAAACCAGCGGCACGTTCGACACCAGTCGCAGTAACTCCAGCTTCAACGCCCACGGGCGATTCTCCAGGGCCACGCCCAGCACGAACAACCCCAGCGCCACTGCACCCCAGCCCAACACCAGTGCGGCAGGCGACAAGCTGGGCTCCAGGTTCATCAAATAACTGCCCAAGGCGATGTAGACGCAGAACTGCAGCAGGACGTAAAGCTGCTGACGCCCATCCAGAGGCACTTCAAATTTGCGAAACTGACTCAGATCCGGCTTGCCCATCGGGTACTTGGCCGCTACGTCCGCCGGCCGCCAGCCCGTGCGCATGAACCAGATCCGCACCTTGTCCCACACGCGTTCAGCACGCCGCGCATCCGCCCACAACTGCGCGTAGAACTGCACATTGGCCCATATCGGATTCCAGCTCGCCAGCGGTGTGGTGACGCCGAAAATCACCGGCTCGTTGTCGTCCTCTTCCTGGAACGAGCCAAACAGTCGGTCCCAAATAATGAACACCCCGCCGTAGTTGCGATCCATGTAGAGAGCGTTCTGTGCATGGTGAGCCCGATGATTGGATGGCGTGACGAAGAACCATTCGAACCAGCCAAGCTTGGGGATGTGCCGGGTATGCACCCAGAACTGGTACAGCAGGTTCAGCGCCGCGACGCTGACGAACACCAGCAGCGGCACGCCAGCCACGGCCATGGGCAGGTAGAAGATCCAGCTCAACAGGAACCCGGTGCTGGTCTGGCGCAAGGCGGTGGAGAGGTTGTATTCCTCACTCTGGTGATGCACCAGGTGCGCAGCCCAAAGGATGTTGCGCTCGTGGCCCATACGGTGCAGCCAGTAGTAACAGAAGTCATAAAAGACAAAGGCAAACACCCAGACCCAAATGCTGTCCGCCGAGAGCTCGAACAAGGCCAGGTGCTTGAGGGCAAACCCATAGGTCACCAACCCCACGCCCTTGGTCAAAAGGCCGGTGGTGGTGGACAGCACGCCGGTGCTGATGCTGTTGATCGCGTCCGCCAGCCGATAGTTGCTGACCCCGCGCCAACGGTCGGCCAGCAGCTCGACGGCGATCAACACAAAGAAAAACGGCACCGCGTACAGAATGAAGTCCATAAGGCGTCCTGAACGGAATTTTTAAGGACAGATGCTATGTGTAGCCGCGAAATAACCCTATGGCAACGAGTGACAAATTAGTGGACATTTAACGCCATGAATCTGGAGAAAAGCCCATGAGCAAAAAAGTTGCAGTGATCCTTTCCGGTTGTGGTGTGTACGACGGCGCCGAGATCTATGAGAGCGTGATAACGCTGCTGCGCCTGGACCAGCGCGGCGCGCAGGTACAGTGTTTCGCACCGAATATCGCGCAGCTGCATGTGATCAACCACCTGACCGGCGAAGAAATGCCTGAGTCACGCAACGTGCTGGTGGAGTCGGCGCGAATTGCCCGCGGCGAGGTCAAGGACATCCGCGAGGCGGATGTAGAGGATTTCGATGCGCTGATCATTCCGGGCGGGTTCGGTTCGGCCAAGAACCTGTCCAACTTCGCCATCGAAGGTACCGGCTGCACGGTACAGCCCGAAGTGCTGGCCTTGACGGAAGCCTTCGCCGAAGCCGGCAAGCCCGTCGGCCTGATCTGCATCTCTCCAGCCCTGGCGGCGAAGATCTACGGGCCAGGCGTGACCTGCACCATCGGCAACGACGCCGACACCGCCGCAGCGCTGAACAAGATGGGCGCTACCCACAAGGAATGCGCCGTCAGCGACATCGTCGAAGACAAGGCGCGCAAACTGGTCAGCACACCGGCGTACATGCTGGCCCAGAGCATCAGCGAGGCGGCTTCGGGCATCAATAAGCTGGTCGACCGCGTGCTCGAACTGACCCACGAAAACGACGAATAAAAAGCAGGATCAAAAGATCGCAGCCTTCGGCAGCTCCTACAAGGATCGGTGTAGGAGCTGCCGAAGGCTGCGATCTCTTCAGGCTTGGCGCGATAAACGGGTGAGAATCCGGTCCAGCGCATTGGCAAACGCCTGCTTCTCACGCTCGCCAAACGGCGCCGGGCCGCCACTGACCTGACCCTGCTCTCGCAAGTCAGCAAACAGGTTGCGCACCGCCAGCCGATCGCCCATGTTCCGTTCATCGAACTCCTTGCCCCGAGGGTCCAGCGCCGCGACGCCCTTTTTCACCAGCCGGTCGGCCAGAGGAATATCGCTGCAGATCACCAGCTCACCGGGCACCGCGTGTTCCACCAGGTAATCGTCAGCCGCATCCGGACCGCTCGGCACCACGATCAGCTTCACCAGGGCCAGGCCCGGCTTGGTCTGCGGTTGCCCGGCCACCATCACCACTTCGAACTGCCGCTTGAGGGCGAACTTCACCACCAGATCCTTGGCCGCCCGTGGGCAGGCATCGGCATCTATCCATACGCGCATGTTTTTTACCTCTGAAAGCAAAAGATCGCAGCCTGCGGCAGCTCCTACAGGATTAACGTACACCTGTAGGA
>NZ_JBOIBY010000348.1:0-22533 GCF_050739655.1 Pseudomonas sp.
ACCCCATGCGCCAGCTCACCGCTCGGGTGGCCGCCAACAAGCGCTGCGCTGCCGGACCGTTTTCATCGGCGTGAAACAGCGAGGTCGGCCCGACCACGGTCAGTACTGCGGCAATCTTGCCCATCGCGTTGAACACAGGTGCCGACAAGGCATCCACGCCGGGCATCAACAACCCATGCACATGATGCAGGCCCCGTTGGCGGATCTGCTCGCACATCGTCGTGTACACCTGCGGATCGGCCAAGGCGTGGGCGCTGCTGTTGTGCAACTCCTGAGCGCGCAAGTCGATGGTTTCAAGTGCAGGCAGGTAAGCACCGAAGACCAGTCCTGTCGAAGAACTGAGCAATGGCAACACCGAGCCCAGTTGTGTCACCACCGTCACCGCGCGCACCGCCGGTTCGATATGCACCACGGTCGCGCCCTGATTGCCCCACACCGCCAGAAAGCAGGTTTCGTTCAAGTCATCGCGCAACTCGGCGAGTGGCAGCGCGGCGACTTTCAGCACGTCCATACTATTGAGTGCCGCCAACCCCACGCGCAAGGCTTCACGGCCCAGGCCGTAATGGTTGGTGGCAGCGTTCTGTTCGGCAAAGCCGCTGGCGATCAAGGCCTGTAAATAGCGGTGAACCTTGCTCGCCGGCATCTGCACATGTTCGGCCAGGCGCGACAGAGAAGTCGAGGGCGACAACTCGGCCAGAGCCTTGAGGATGTCGGTGCCAACCTCGGCCGAGCGGACTTTCTGTTTACCGTTGTTGTCGCTGGTTTTTTCCATGGAGGCACTGTGATCCGGAAACAAATTGGCGTCTTTATAGCTTGACGGTGGATGTCGATCAAATTACGTTATGCGTAATCAAATTACGATAAAAACAACTCGGGCGTGCCTCGACCTCTGCATCAGAGCGAGCGGCCACGGCCGACTCCCTGTTCAGGAGGCTCCATGAACCCCGATTCAACGACGCCAGCGTTGGCTTACCTGTCAGGCTTCGGCAACGAATTCAGCAGCGAAGCGTTGCCCGGCGCATTGCCCGTCGGCCAGAACTCCCCGCAAAAGGCCCCGTACGGCCTCTACACCGAACTGTTCTCCGGCACGGCGTTCACCATGCCGCGCAGCGAGGCACGTCGCACCTGGATGTACCGCATTCAGCCGTCGGCCAACCATCCGGCGTTCGTCAAGCTTGATCGGCAACTGGCCGGCGGCCCGCTGGGTGACGTGACCCCCAATCGCCTGCGCTGGAACCCGCTGGACATTCCCGCCGAGCCGACCGATTTCATCGACGGCCTGGTGAGCATGGCCGCCAACTCGGGTGCAGAAAAACCGGCCGGGATCAGCATCTACAACTACCGCGCCAACCGTTCCATGGAGCGCGTGTTCTTCAATGCCGACGGCGAGATGTTGCTGGTGCCTGAATTGGGGCGCCTGCGCATTGCCACCGAACTCGGTGTGCTTGAACTGGAACCGCTGGAAATTGCCGTACTGCCACGCGGCCTGAAATTCCGCATCGAACTGCTCGACCCGCAAGCTCGTGGTTACGTCGCCGAAAACCATGGTGCGCCACTGCGTCTGCCGGACTTGGGGCCGATTGGCAGCAATGGCCTGGCCAATCCGCGGGACTTCCTGACCCCGGTGGCGGCCTACGAAAACCTGCAACAACCCACCACGCTGGTGCAGAAGTTCCTCGGCCAGTTGTGGGCGTGCGAGCTCAATCATTCGCCGCTCAACGTGGTCGCCTGGCACGGCAACAACGTGCCGTACAAATATGACCTGCGCCGTTTCAACACCATCGGCACCGTCAGTTTCGATCATCCGGACCCGTCGATTTTCACCGTGTTGACCTCGCCGACCAGCGTGCATGGCCTGGCCAATCTCGACTTCGTGATCTTTCCGCCACGCTGGATGGTGGCCGAGAAAACCTTCCGTCCACCGTGGTTCCATCGCAACCTGATGAACGAATACATGGGCCTGATTCAAGGCGAATACGACGCCAAGGCCGAAGGTTTCCTGCCCGGTGGTGCGTCGTTGCACAGCTGTATGAGCGCCCACGGCCCGGATGGCGAAACCTGCACCAAAGCGATCAACGCTGACCTCAAACCGGCGAAAATCGATAACACCATGGCCTTCATGTTCGAGACCAGCCAAGTGCTGCGTCCGAGCCGTTTTGCCCTCGAATGCCCGCAACTGCAATCCAACTACGATGCTTGCTGGGCCACGCTGCCCGCCACTTTCGACCCGACCCGGAGATAACCCATGACGCAGACTTCCATCCCTCGCAGCTGGGTTGCTTCCGCGAACGGCCATGCTGATTTTCCACTGCAGAACCTGCCGCTGGGCGTGTTCAGCGTGAAGGGTTCGGCACCGCGCAGTGGCGTGGCCATTGGCGAGCATATTTTCGATCTGGAGGCTGGCCTTGATGCCGGCCTGTTTGACGGCAAAGCCAAGGCCGCAGTCGAAGCGACCCGTGGCGGCCAGCTCAATGCCTTCTTTGAGTTGGGCCGTGAGGCTCGCGTGGCGCTGCGCGAACGCTTGCTGGAGCTGTTGAGCGAAGGCAGTACCCTGCACGGCAAGATCGAAGCCCAGGGCGCAAAACTGCTGCCGTTGGCGGCGGATTGCGAAATGCACGTGCCGGCTAAAATCAACGACTACACCGACTTCTACGTGGGCATCGAGCACGCGCAGAACGTCGGCAAACTGTTTCGCCCGGACAATCCGTTACTGCCGAACTACAAGTACGTACCGATCGGCTACCACGGTCGTGCCTCGACCATTCGCCCGTCCGGAACCGACGTGCGTCGTCCGAAAGGCCAGACCTTGCCGGCCGGCCAGACTGAACCGACTTTTGGCCCTTGTGCGCGTCTGGACTACGAACTGGAGTTGGGCATCTGGATCGGTCAAGGCAACGACATGGGCGACTCCATCGCCATTGGTGACGCCGCTGATCACATTGCCGGGCTCTGCCTGCTCAACGACTGGTCGGCGCGGGACATTCAGGCGTGGGAATACCAACCTTTGGGCCCGTTCCTGTCGAAGAGTTTTATCACCAGCATCTCACCGTGGGTCGTCACCGCTGAAGCGCTGGAGCCTTTCCGCATTGCCCAGCCTGCGCGCCCCGATGGTGATCCGCAGCCGCTGCCGTACCTGTTCGACAAGCGCGACCAGGCGGCTGGAGGCTTCGATATCGAGCTGGAAGTATTGCTGCTCACCGAAACCATGCGCGAACAGAACCTGCCGGCCCATCGCCTGACCCTGAGCAACTCCAGGCACATGTATTGGACCGTGGCGCAAATGGTCGCGCATCACAGCGTCAACGGTTGCCAGTTGCAAGCGGGGGATCTGTTCGGTTCGGGCACTTTGTCGGGGCCGGAAAACGGCCAGTTTGGCAGCCTGCTGGAGATCACCGAAGGCGGTAAGAAGCCGATCGAACTGGCCTCGGGCGAGGTACGCAAGTTCCTTGAGGACGGCGACGAAATCATCCTGCGTGGCCGTTGCAGTCGCGAAGGCTTCGCTTCCATCGGGTTCGGTGAATGCCGCGGCAAAGTGTTGCCGGCGCGCTAAGAGGGAAGGAGCATGGAACTCTATACCTACTATCGATCGACATCGTCCTATCGGGTGCGGATTGCGTTGGCGTTGAAGGGGCTCGATTACCAAGCGTTGCCGATCAACCTGATCGCGCCGCCCGGTGGTGAGCATCGTCAAACGCCGTATCTGAGTATCAATCCGCAAGGTCGCGTGCCGGCCTTGCGCACCGATGAAGGCGAGTTGTTGATCCAGTCACCGGCGATCATCGAGTACCTGGAAGAGCGTTATCCACAGTCTCCGCTGCTGGCCAAAGACTTCGCTGCCCGTGCTCATGAGCGCGGCGTGGCGGCAGTAATCGGCTGCGATGTGCATCCGCTGCACAACGTCAGCGTGCTCAACCGCCTAAGGCAGTTGGGCCACGATGAACCGCAGGTGGTGGAGTGGATCGGGCACTGGATCAGCCAGGGTCTGGCGACCGTGGAGCAGTTGATCGGTGACGAAGGTTACTGCTTCGGGCCTGAGCCAGGTCTGGCCGATGTCTACCTGATTCCGCAACTGTACGCGGCCGAGCGTTTCAACATTTCTCTCGATGCTTTCCCGCGTATTAGACGAGTGGCGGCGTTGGCCACAACTCATCCGGCCTTCATCAAGGCCCATCCGGCCAATCAGCCAGACACGCCATAACGCCTTGCCTTCGCCTGTTTGTGGGGCGAGTTTGCTCGCTTCCACAAACCCAGTCGCTGCCAGGTTCGTTGTTAATGGACGATGGAATTGGGCGGCAAATGCCCCAAGCGTTCGGTCAGTCGAATCCGCTGGATCGGATCATCACTGAGCAGCAGTGCATGCTCCAGGTCGAAGCGCTCGGCGTTGGGGCACTCCAGGCGTTGATACAGGCTGGCTCGGGCCAGGTAATCGGAGGAACTGGCGTTGCCCAGGTCCAGCACACGCTCGGCGTCAATCAGGGCGCCGATAAAGTCGTCGTTTGAGAGGTGCAGCTGACGCAGGTTGCGCGAGAGCCGTTGCAACATTTGCACGGGCTCCGCGGTCACCAGATGCTCGGCGCTGAGATTCATGTTCGGGCCGTACTGGCGTTGCAGCAATTCCCGGCAATCGTTGGGATAGAGTCGACGGCCGCCGCAGGGGTCGAGCAGGTGATCGGCGCCCGGCACGCGCAGCAGAAAATGCCCCGGGAAATTGACGCCGACCATAGGGATCTCCAAACCCCTGGCCAGCTCCAGTGCAATCAGCCCCAAAGCCAGCGGTTGCCCGCGCCGGCGCTCCAGCACTTTATTGAGTAACGCGACTTGCGGACGCAAAGGCGTGGAATCGTCCTGAGCAAACCCCAGGTCATTCATGCGCCGCAACAGTGGCTGTGCCAGTTCGCTGACCGGCAACATCGGCAAGCTGCCACTGATCCGTTGTTGCAGCTCTCTGAAATTCACCAGCAGCGTCTCGGGGTTCACCTCGCTGTCATGTTCGGCGGCAATCCACAGCGCCGCCTCGAACAGCGCGGGCGGTGAACGTTGCAGGCAAGCGAAAAACGATTGGCGCGGCGTCATCAAAATCTCCGGGCAATGCCTCGTTTTAGCCCCGTCTCCCGCATTCGTCCAGTGCCGCACCAAGGCAGCAACAGGTTATTTCCGAATGGCTCTATGGCGGCCTCGCTTATTCCGGTGCGCTTCAGCAATTTTTGGGCGCAAGCCTATACTGGCGACTACAAGAAGTGATTCGGGAGCCTTACGATGTTCGCTCTCATGCAAAGCACTCGCCTTGAATCGCTGCATCTGAGCGTTGACCCGGTCACCGGGTTGAAGGCGGTCATTGCCATTCATAACAGCCGCCTGGGGCCTGCCCTGGGTGGTTGTCGTTACCTTGCCTACCCCAGCGACGAGTCCGCGGTCGAGGATGCCGTTCGCCTTGCCCAGGGCATGAGCTACAAGGCTGCGCTGGCGGGCCTGGCCCAGGGTGGCGGCGTAGCGGTGATCATGCGACCGGCTCATGTCGCGAACCGTGGAGCACTGTTCGAAGCCTTCGGGCGCTGTATCGATCAGCTCGACGGGCGCTATATCACTGCCATCGACAGCGGTACGTCGGTGGCGGACATGGATTGCATCGCCCAACAGACCCAGCATGTGACCAGTACTACCTCGGCAGGTGACCCTGCGCCCCATGCCGCAATGGGTGTGTTCACCGGTATTCGCGCCACCGCCATGGCCCGCTTGGGCAGTGATAATCTCGAAGGCCTGCGCGTGGCCATCCAAGGTTTGGGCAACGTGGGGTTTGCGCTGGCGGAACAGCTGCATGCCGCTGGTGCCGAGTTGCTGGTGAGCGACATCGATCACGGCAAGGTGCAACTGGCCATGGAGCAGCTCGGTGCTCACCCGATCGCCAACGATGCGCTACTCAGCACGCCTTGCGACATCCTCGCACCCTGCGGTCTGGGTGGAGTGCTCAATAGCCACACCGTGACGCAACTGCGTTGCTCGGCGGTGGCCGGTTCAGCCAACAACCAACTGACCCATCTGGACGTCGCCGATCAACTGGAGCGGCGGGGGATCCTGTATGCACCGGATTACGTGATCAATGCAGGCGGGTTGATATACGTATCGCTCAAACATCGTGGCGAAGAGTTAGCGACCATCACTGCGCACCTGTCGAAAATCAGTTCCCGATTGACAGAGGTGTTTGCCCACGCGCAGGCAGAGAAGCGTTCGCCGGCTCGGGTGGCGGATGAGTTGGCGGAGAAAGTGTTGTACCGATGACGCCCGCACGGGTTTATCCACAGGTATGAAAAAGGCCCTGAGCCATTGGACTCAGGGCCTGTTCAATTCGGATGTCGCCAATCCAGGTGTTACTTTGCCGCTTTCGGTGCCTTGGCCGGTTTGGCCGGTGGCGCAGGTTCTTCGGCTTCAACCACCTCAACCGCTGGCGCAACTTCTTCAACCGGTGCGCTCAGCAATTCGGACAGTGCGTCCGGCTGGCTCTTGAATGCCTTGGCGAACACATCGCGGTTCTTCGCCATGTAGATCCCGGCTTCTTCCACTTGCTGCTCGGTCAGGGACGGAACGGCTTTTTGCAACACTTCAGCCAGCAATTCAGCCAGTTCGAGCATTTTGTCATGACGGTCAGCTTCGGCTTTATCCATGAACAAGCGCTCCAGATCTCGGCTGCTGCGGTATACCACTTCGACGGCCATTCACCACCTCACATGCCTTCACATTGGTTGTCGATTTCGACTACTGTATTTTTATACAGCTAAAAGGATAAGCGAATCCCTTTGCTTTGGGTAGTGGCTTTTTAATGTAGTCCGGATTCAGGGTTTGTCAGGCGCAGGCCGCAGCGGTGCGACCAAACGCCACGGAGCGCAAAATACAGCCGCTCGCCATCATGTCGTGGCCTTCTTTCTGCATGCAGAACAACCGTCACGTCCAACCCGCATTATCCGGTCGAGCCGACCTAAGGAAGTATCATCGTGAAAATCAACTGGGCCGAAAAGCTGCGCCAGAACGTGCATGAACTGGCCGAGTCGCTGGGCAACCTGTTCGTCGAGACGTTCCACTACCTGGCGTTGTTCGCCATTGGTGCCGTGACCGCATGGGCCGCGGTGATGGAATTCCTGGGGATGATCGAGCAGGGCCACATCAAGATCGATGACATCCTGCTGCTGTTCATTTACCTGGAACTGGGGGCGATGGTCGGGATTTATTTCAAGACCAACCACATGCCCGTGCGGTTCCTGATCTATGTGGCGATCACTGCGCTGACGCGCCTGCTGATTTCCAACGTGTCGCACCACAATCCACCTGACCTGGGGATCATCTACCTGTGCGCTGGAATTCTGCTGCTGGCGTTTGCGATTCTGGTGGTGCGTTACGCTTCGTCGCAGTTTCCGTCGGTGAAGATCGAAAACCCACACCGCAAAACAGGTGCGGGCTCCAGTGAACATCCGGAAGTAGAAAAAGGCGAGATTTAAAGACCCATGGCGGGTCGGGGACGACCTTTGCTGGTCGGTGGCGGCAGGTTGCGTGTGCTGCCATCGGTCATGGCTTCGAGGACGGCCACGGCGCTGTGGCCCTGTTCGATGGCGATGCCGAACTGAATGCTCTGCACCAGGCGTTTGAGGCGCTCGGTGTCATTGCGCTGCTCGGCACTGATCATGCGTTTGGCGACTATGTGACCACAGTTGGACAGGGTCAGCATGATGCGCCCGTCCAATCCCTGAATGCTCAGGTTGATCTGATAATCCGCTGCAAAGGCATCGGTAATGAGCTGAAAAGGGTTGTCCATGATGCGTCACCGCCTGATTGAACGTGCAGTTGTTGACCGGTCGATATCAGGATTAGTTCGCGATACCGGACCATCGGCCTTCATGACGTACTTTCTGTAGTAGCTGCCGCAGGCTGCGATCTTTTGATTTTTGGCGTATTTGAAAACGCTGAAGATCAAAAGATCGCAGCCTTCGGCAGCTCCTACCAAGGGCTTAGCAAGGTGCATGCCGGGTAGATTGTCGGACAATGTAGGCGCGAGCTTGCTCGCGAAGATGGTGAACGATCACGCGTGAAACCGGTTGGTCTACAACGGCCATTATTTTTTTCGCGAGCAAGCTCGCTCCTACAGGCTGCCCGATTCAGGGCAATAAACGTCTACGTGCCTCTTAAGCGATCAACATTCCACCCAGCTCACGGCCAAGCCGCCCCGCGAGGTCTCTTTGTATTTGTCGTGCATGTCGGCACCGGTATCGCGCATGGTGCGGATCACCCGGTCCAGGGAGATGAAATGTATGCCGTCGCCGCGCAGGGCCATCTGCGTGGCATTGATTGCCTTCACGGCGGCAATCGCGTTGCGCTCGATGCACGGTACCTGAACCAAGCCGCCGACCGGGTCGCAGGTCAGGCCCAGGTTGTGTTCCAGGCCGATTTCCGCGGCGTTTTCCAGTTGCTCCGGTGTAGCGCCCAGTACCTCGGCCAAACCGGCGGCTGCCATGGCGCAGGCCGAACCGACCTCACCCTGGCAGCCGACTTCGGCACCGGAGATCGAGGCGTTTTTCTTGCAAAGGATGCCAACCGCCGCCGCGCCCAGAAAGAACGCTACGACGTCATCTTCCGACGCCTGCGGATTGAATTTCATGTAGTAGTGCAGCACCGCTGGAATGATCCCCGCTGCGCCGTTGGTCGGTGCTGTGACCATGCGCCCACCGGCGGCGTTTTCCTCGTTCACGGCGAGGGCGTACAGGTTGACCCATTCCATGGCCGACAAAGTCGAGGTGATGACATTCGGCTTGCCGATTTCTTGCAGGCTGCGGTGCAGTTTCGCCGCGCGGCGCGGAACATTCAGACCGCCCGGAAGAATGCCTTCGTGGTGCAGCCCTTGCTCGACGCACTCGCGCATCACCGACCAGATGTGCAACAGGCCCTGGCGAATCTCGGCGTCACTGCGCCACGCTCGCTCGTTGGCCATCATCAACTCGGAAACCCGCAAGCCATGCTCGTTGCAGAGGTGGAGCAATTCGACGGCGCTGGAGAAATCGTATGGCAACACCACGTCGCTGGCAGGGGCAACACCGGACTCGGCTTCGGCCGCTTCGATGATGAAACCGCCGCCTATCGAGTAGTACGTTTGCTCGAACAGTTCGCCGGTCTCACCGAAGGCTGTAAGAGACATGGCGTTGGGGTGGTAGGGCAGGCTCTCGTCGAGAAGCAGGAGATCGCGGGACCAGTTGAAGGCAATGTTCATTTGTCCGGCCAGGGACAGTTCACCGGTTTCGCGCAACGTGTGGATTCGGCTATCGATGGTGGTGGGGTCGATACGGTCCGGCCACTCGCCCATCAAACCCATGACGCAAGCACGGTCGGTGGCGTGACCGACACCGGTCGCCGACAGGGAGCCGTAGAGTCGGATTTCCACGCGGCGCACATCCCTTAGCAAAGCCTGATCGACCAGCGCTTGGACGAAGGTCGCAGCGGCGCGCATCGGGCCGACGGTATGGGAGCTGGACGGACCGATACCGACTTTGAAGAGATCGAAAACACTGATAGCCATGCTAAAGCCTATTCCTGAAATGGAAGATCAATCGCCGCCATTTTTGGAGGACAAGCGCAATTTCAGCGATACTGCCTCCCTCGATCCCGTGTGACCAACGAAACTTCCTAAGACAGCCTTTAGCAGGACTAAACGATGAGCCGTCAATTACACGCCCAGACTTATGTGTGGCTGCAGGTGTTTTCCTGTGCCGCACGGCACCTGTCGTTTACGCGCTGCGCTGAAGAACTGCACATCACCCCGGGGGCTGTCAGCCAGCAGATTCGCCAATTGGAAGAGCGCTTGGGTTTTCGCCTGTTTCATCGGCGAGCCCGGGGAGTGGAGCTCAGCGCAGAAGGCCAACGGCTGGCCATTACTGTCAATGAGGCTTATGGCAGCATCGATGCAGAACTGCGCCGGCTGGACGCAGGCATGATCAGCGGGACATTGCGGGTACGTTCGATTCCTTCGTTCCTGAGCAAATGGTTGACCCCGCGTCTGCCACGTTTGCAGCAACGGTTTCCGGACATTCAGTTACGTTTGGTGGCCGAGGACAGCAGCGTGCCTCTGCATGAGGGTGATTTCGACCTGGCGATCGACCTGAACGACGGCAGCTATCCGGGGCTGTTATCCACAGCCTTGCTCGACGAGCAGATTTTTCCGGTCTGTGCACCGGGCCTGTTGCGCGGGCGTCCGCCGTTGCATGGCCCCGCGGACCTGATGCATTTCCCGTTGCTGCACGACATGACGGCCTGGCGCGGCAGTTACGAATATGCGGAATGGGAGTTCTATCTCAATGCCATCGGCTTTGAAGGCGCGGATGTGCGGCGCGGGCATACGTTCAATCGCAACCACCTGACCATCGAAGCGGCCATCGCCGGAATGGGGGTCGCCATCGCCCGGCGAACGTTGCTCAACGATGAACTGGAGCGCGGGGCGTTGATCGTGCCGTTCGGCCTGACGGTGCCCAATCACAAGCGCTACATGTTGCTCTACGCACCTGGGGCGCTGAGCCATCCGGGCGTGCGTGCGGTGCATGACTGGCTGGTGGAAGAGGCAGGGATTTTTCGCGCTTTGCATCCGCTGGGGGAGCGGTAAGTGTGAGCAATTATTACGCAAGGGCGGGGCGAAGGAACTCCCGACCTTAACAGCGCTTTCGCCGGTTGTCCGGTTTTTTTTGTGATTGGAAATTTATCTTTTTTTAGGGGTTGAATTGTTCAGCGTACAGACCGATTGTGTAAGTAAGAGGTCACGGTGACGACGCCCAAGGGCTTAGCTGACCGGCCTCTCGCGAGCTAGCTGAAATAAGGGATGAACTATGCAAATCCAAGTCAATAGCGATAACCATATTCAAGGCAGTAAACGACTGGAGGAGTGGGTACGTACGACAATTGAGAGCACGCTCGAACGATATGAAGAAGACCTGACACGCGTCGAGGTTCATCTGCGGGACGAGAACGGCGACAAGCCCGGTCCCCACGATATGCGCTGCCAACTGGAAGCGCGGCCAAAAGGCCATCAACCAATTTCCGTCACCCATAAAGCCACTACCATGGAGCAGGCGATCGACGGAGCAGCCGTAAAACTTGAACATGCGCTAGAGCATATGTTTGGCAAATTGCGCGGCAAACGCGCCAATGTGGTGCCCATCGAGAGTGGCGCCCATGCCGACCGGCTGCTGGAGGAAGAATTTCTGGAAAACGAACAGGCTGCGCTTAACGGCTGACAGCTGATTCCTCCCCAACTAAAACGGGCCTGCATTGCAGGCCCGTTTTGTTTGTGAAGCACCTGTGGGCGAGCATGATCGTCCTGCAGACAGTTTTGCGTATGAGAATATTTATCATTAGTATTGCGCCTTGCTGGCCCCGTGACGTTCACGCCGCCTCACCCGGTTCCAAGGTCGCAACATGAAAGCCAAAAGTAAGACGCTCCCCGTTTCCTATCGACTGGCGGTCACCTCGCGGGTGCTCGCGGCAGTGTTCGGCGGTTATGTCGTCGCGGCGCTGGCGAGTGTCTGCCTGACCCTTTGGGTGCCAGTGGCCCGCGCTGAAGCCGCGGTGACGGGAATGCTGAGCTCGTTCGTGGTTTATCTGCTGGCGGTGATCTGGTGCTTTGCCTGTCGAACGGCGTGGCGGGCCTGGTTCGGATTAATCCTGTCGAGCCTGATTCTGGCAGCGTCGGCAGGGCTGGCGTACTGGATGGAGCCGTCATGAAAGAAGGCTTTCGTCAGGCAATGGCCTGGATGCACACCTGGACCGGTCTGGTCTTCGGTTGGCTGCTGTTTGCGATTTTCCTGACCGGCACGCTTGCCTACTTCAAGGACGAGACCAGTCACTGGATGCAGCCGGAAATCCCCGCACGCTCGGTATCCCCTGAAGCCAGCCTGGCCCTGGCTCAGGCTTATCTTCAGCAGCACGCCGCTGGTGCTTCACGCTGGATCATTGAACTGCCCACCGCCCGTGAACCCGCGCTATCAGTACGTTGGCAACCGTTGCTGGCCAAGCCCGGTGAACGCGGCCAACTGACGGACAAGCTCCTCGACCCGCAAACCGGCAGTGAAGTCCAGGCCCGGGACAGCCGGGCTGGCGAGTTCTTCTACCGCTTCCATTACCAATTGCAAATGCCGTATCCATGGGGTCGCTGGCTGACGACCGCCGCGGCCATGGTGATGTTCGTCGCCCTGATCAGCGGCATCATTACCCACAAGAAAATCTTCAAGGACTTCTTCACCTTCCGTCCACGCAAGGGCCAGCGCTCCTGGCTCGATGGGCACAACGCGGTGGGTGTGCTGGTGTTGCCGTTTCACCTGATGATCACCTACAGCAGCCTGGTCATCTTCATGAGCCTGGTGATGCCGGCGAGCATTCTGGCCTCGTACAAAGGTGGCGTTCAGGAATTCTTCAGTGACGTGTTTCCAGCGGCCAATACCATGGAAGCTGCCGCAATCGCTACGCCGTTGATGCCATTGGCGCCGATGCTGGAAAAGGCTCGCGAGCAGTGGTCGGGCGCACCGGTCGGGCGTGTGACGGTGAACAATCCGGGCGATGCGAATGCTTCGGTGGTGCTGGCGCGAGTGAGAGGCTCGCGCGTGGTCCACGACTTTGGCACTGCCGTGACTTTCAATGGTGCCACCGGTCAACTGCTCACCGCGACCTCGGCGCAATCGTTGCCAATGGCTGTCACGGGCACCTTCTACGGGTTGCACATGGGCAATTTCGCCGGCCCGGTATTGCGCTGGTTGTACTTCCTTTGCGGGCTGGCAGGCACGGCGATGATCGGTACCGGGCTGGTGATCTGGCTCGGCAAGCGTCAACTCAAACACGCCAGGAGCGGCGTGATGCCCTTCGAACTGCGGCTGGTGGACGTGCTGAACATTGCCAGCATGTCAGGGCTGCTCGTTGCGGTGGCGGTGTTCTTCTGGGCCAACCGTTTGCTGCCGATCGGCGTGGCCGAGCGGGCCGGTTGGGAGATCAACAGCTTCTTCATCGCCTGGGGCTTGAGCCTGTTGCATGCCATGGTCCGCCGGGGTCGCGCGGCGTGGGTGGAGCAGTTGGTGTTGGCCGCGTTGTTGTTTGCCGGCGTGCCGTTGCTGAACGCGTTGACCACGCCGTATCACCTCGGTGCCTCGCTGGTACAAGGTGATTGGGTCATGGCGGGTTTCGATCTCACCTGTCTGGTCAGCGGGCTGTTTCTCGCTTGGGCTGCCTGGAAAATGCAGCGCGCCGGGAAGGCTGCAATCGTCCGCCAAGGCACTCAAACGAACCACCTTGAGCAAGAGGCGAACTGAATGTTGCTGTCCCTGTTGCTCTGTTATGGCGGTTTCACTGCGCTGTGTTTTTCGATGGACCGGCATCATGCCGAGTTGCTGGGGCGCAAACCGTCACCCCGCTTGCGACAGTTGTTGAAGGTGGCAGGCTGGCTGTTGCTCGGCTTGTCATTGGGCGTGGCGGTGTCGGTGGCGGATTGGCAACTTGGGTTGGTGCAATGGTTTGCGGTGCTGATGCTCAGTGCCTTGTTGCTGGTGTTGCTGCTGCCCTATCGCCCGCACCTGGCCTTGGCGTTGGCCGGGGTGAGCCTGCTGGTCAGTCCGCTTGCCGCGCTTGCGCAGTGTTGAATCGATGATCGGTCGCCCACCCGAAAGCAACGATATCGAGCGCGATGAACAGCGCGGCGATCGTGCGCATTTTCTTCAGGTATTCCTTTCGCAACGTTCGCAAATGGAAGCGCTGGTGAATCGGCGGGTTGGTTGCCGGGCGACAGCGGCCGACCTGGTACAGGACCTGTTCCTGCGCTTCTGGCGAAGGCCACTGGTACAGGTCGAGGAACTCAGCACCTATCTGCTGCGATGCGCCGGCAACATTGCCATCGACCATCTGCGCAGCGAAGGCACGCGGGTTCGGGCCAGCGAAGGCTTGATGGCTGAACCTTCAGACAGCGTGGGAGGCGAGCCGCAAGCGGCGCTGGAGGCAGGCAATGACCTGCGCCACGTGGAAGCGGCATTGCGCGCATTGCCTGAGCGCACGCGGCAGATCTTTTTGCTCAATCGCATCCATGGCCGCAAATACGCCGAGATCGCCAAGGCCATGGGTTTGTCCCAAAGTGCCGTGGAAAAACATATGATGCGCGCGCTTGAGGCCTGCAAGGCAAGCCTGAGGGAACCCGAACCGCGTACGCCAGGGAAAGCACTGTGAAGACCACTGAACCCGTCCTGCCGACACCCGCCCAGGAGCAGCAAGCGCTGGCCTGGCTGAGCCTGTTGCATGACCAGCCGAGCAGCGGTGATCAGGCCACGTTCAGCCAGTGGCTTCGGGCCGATCTCGCGCACGCCGAAGCCTATGCCCGTGCACAAGTGGTGTGGGAGTTGAGTGAGGTGCCGGCGCGCACGCTGGCCGATGAAGAGGCCCTGGCCTTGCAGGGTTATCTCAGTGCCATGAACCGTTCGCGGCGCAGTAGCGTCCGGCGTTGGTCCGGTGCGTTGGCCATGGCCGCTTGCCTGGTGCTGATGATCAGCCTCGGCAGCGGTTGGCAACCGGCGCGCTGGATCGATGATCTGGGCGCTGATTATGTGTCGGCACCCGGTGAAATCCGCACTGTCACCCTGGCCGATCAATCACAAGTCACCCTTGATGCCGACAGTGCCATCGCGGTGGATTTCAGTCACGGTGAGCGCCATGTGCAAGTGCGTCGCGGCGCCGGTTTCTTCAGCGTGACGCACACGGGCGAACCGTTTGTAGTGGATGCCGAGCAGGGTCAGGCGCGGGTGCTGGGAACGCAGTTTGAAGTGCGCCTGCAACCCCATGGCGCGCAGGTTACTGTGTTGTCGGGTCGGGTTGGTGTAACGGCAAACAAGCATGCCGAGCAACAAATACTGACAGCCGGCCAGCAAGTGGCGTACGGCGAAGGCAAGGCAGAAAAACTCCACGCCGTGGACAGCGAAGCGCAGTTGGCGTGGCGCCAGGGGTGGCTCAACTACTACAAGGCGACGCTGGCTGATGTAGTGCAGGATTTGCGGCGCTATTACCCGGGCCGGATCGTGTTGCTCAACGATGATCTGGCCAAGCGGCGGGTCAGTGGAAGTTTTCCGAGCAAGGATCCCCAGGCGGTGTTGAGTTCGTTGCAGGGCGTGTTGGGGTTTGAGCAGCATCAGGTGTTGGGGCATCTGATTATTTTGCGTTGAAAGAAAAAAGCAAAGATCGCAGCCTGCGGCAGCTCCTACATGGGGTTGCGTTGATCCTGTAGGAGCTGCCGAAGGCTGCGATCTTTTGATCTTCCAAAAATATTTTCAACTTTCTGCTGAGGTAAAACCGAACGCCATCCGTGTAGTGGCTGAAACTGCGAGTCATTCGCATCCGTTGCGGTTCTACACAGGTCATGAGTCATGAAGTCCAGGGCAAAATCGGGTTCGGTCAAACAGTGGTTAGGTGTTTCTGCCTTCAGTTTTTCAGCGTTGGCGCTGCTGCCGTCCAGCGTCGCGGTAGCTGCTGAAGGTAACGCCCGGCAACTGTCGCAATTCAGCTTTTCCATGGCCGCCAAACCACTGCCCCAAGCCCTGAGTGACTTCAGTCGCACCACCGGCATCAGCGTGGTCTACACCGATGAAGCGCCCTATGGCATTACCGCGCCCGCAGTCAGCGGCCAGTTGAGTGCTGAACAAGCTTTGCAGCGTTTGCTCACAGGTTCTGGCTTGACCTTCCGGCGTACCGATGGCCACACGATGGTACTGGAGCCGCTGCCCACCGAAGGTGCGTTGAATCTGGGTGCGACCACCATTACCTCGGTGATGGATCAGTCCACGAGCTACCAGCCTCCGCCCACCAGTTCGGTGATGCGCACCTCGGCGCCGCTTCAGGAAATACCGCAGACCGTCAACGTGGTCGCCGCCCAGGTCATTCGCGATCAGGCCCCGCGCAATCTGGATGACGCACTGGCCAATGTCAGCGGCATTACACAGGGCAACACGCTCGGCAGTACTCAAGACTCGGTGATGACGCGCGGCTTCGGCGACAACCGCAATGGCTCGATCATGCGCGACGGCATGCCGATCGTGCAGGGCCGAGGCATGAACGCCACCGTGGATCGGGTCGAAGTGCTCAAGGGGCCGGCCTCGTTGCTTTACGGGATTCAGGATCCGGGCGGCGTGGTCAACATGGTCAGCAAGCAACCGGAGCTGGAGCAATACAACGCCTTGACCGTACGCGGCTCGACCTATGGCGAAGGCAAGAACGGCAGTGGCGGTACCTTCGACAGCACCGGCGCTCTCGGGACCTCCGGGTTGGCTTATCGCATGGTGCTGGACCACGAAGACGAAGAATACTGGCGTAACTACGGCGTGCATCGCGAGACCCTGGTCGCACCATCGCTGGCCTGGTTTGGCGAGAGCACAAAACTGTTGTTCGCCTACGAACACCGGGAATTCCTGACGCCATTCGACCGTGGCACAGTGATCGACCCGCGTGACAACCATCCGCTGGACATCCCCCGCGATCGCCGTCTCGACGAGCCTTTCAACAACATGGAAGGGCGCTCGGACTTGTATCACTTCGAGGCCGATCACGAGCTCAACGACAACTGGAATGCCCATTTCGGCTACAGCTGGAACCGCGAAACCTATGACGCCAGCCAAGTGCGCGTCACCGCCATCGACACCAAGAAAGGCACGCTGACCCGCAGCATGGACGGCACGCAGAATGCCATCAGCACCGATCGTTTCACCACGATGAGTCTGGAAGGCAATGTCGATGTTGCAGGCATGCGGCATGACCTGGTGTTTGGTATCGATGATGAGTACCGCAAGATTTACCGCGAAGACCTGATCCGCCAGAAAAGCCTCACGACCTTCAGCTATCTCAACCCGGTGTACGGCCGTGAAGTCGCGGGCACCACCGTAAGCCCGGCCGACAGTGCCCAGACTGACATCCTGCGTAGCGATTCGGTGTTCATGCAGGACTCGATTCACCTGACCGACCAATGGATTCTGGTGGTTGGCGCACGTTTCCAGGAGTACGACCAATACGCCGGTAAAGGTGTGCCGTTCAAGGCCAACACCGACAGCAACGGGCAGAAGTGGGTGCCGCGCGCGGGCCTTGTTTACCGCTACACCGATGAACTGTCGTTCTACGGCAGCTACACCGAATCGTTCAAACCCAACTCCACTATCGCGCCCTTGAGTGGCAGCACCACCGTGCTCGATGGCAGCATCGCGCCGGAAGAAGCCAAGTCCTGGGAAGTCGGCGCCAAGCTCGATATGCCGGGCCGCGTCACCGGCAACATCGCGCTGTTCGACATCAAGAAACGCAACGTGCTGGTGGCCAACTCCGAAGGTCCGGTGACGATCTACAGCGCTGCCGGTGAAGTGCGTTCCCGTGGTTTGGAGCTGGACTTGAGCGGTCAGCTCAGCGACCACTGGAGCATGATCGGCAGCTACGCCTACACCGATGCCGAGGTCACTGAAGACCCGGACTACAAAGGCAAGAAACTGCAAAACGTCGCCAGGAACAGCGGCTCGCTGTCGGCGGTTTATGATTTCGGTAGCGTCTTCGGTGGCGATCAGTTGCGGGTCGGTGCCGGAGCACGTTACGTGGGTGAGCGGGCGGGTAACGCCGTGAACGATTTCGAGCTGCCGAGCTACACCGTCGCCGATGCGTTCGCCACCTATGACACACAGCTCGATGGGCAGAAGGTCAAGTTTCAGCTCAATGTGAAGAACCTGTTCGATCGAACGTACTACACCTCGGCGGCGAGCCGGTTCTTTGTGTCGATGGGCGATTCGCGGCAGGTGACGTTGTCGAGCACTTTGGAGTTTTGAGGCGAAAGATAAAAGATCGCAGCCTGCGGCAGCTCGGATTTGTGTCGTACTCATCCATCACCACACACTCGAAACCTGTGGGAGCGGGCTTGCTCGCGAAGGCGGCCTGCCAGCCGACCAGTCTTTTGTTGACTGAGTACATATCCATCGCTGCGGTAACGGCCGCTTATGGTTTCGCCCTTACGGCGACTCACTTTTTTTAACAAGCGCCTCAAAAAAAGTAAGCAAAAAAAGCGCTCGCCCCGAGCGTCCGGCCCCTCGCCAAGGCTCGGGGTTCCTTCGTTCCGGCATCCATCCGGGGGCATCGCCTCCGGTTTGCTGCGCTGCACCTCCTCTCGATGTGTGCGGCTGCGCCGCACGGCGCTACGCGCCCAACCCCCGGATGAATGCCTCCACTCAGCCTGCCGATGGGGCGGGTGGATCAAGATCAAAAGCTGCAGGCGAGCTAACGCTCGGCCTGTTGAGTGGTGGGGGTATTCGCAGATCAACTGTAGGAGCTGCCGAAGGCTGCGATCTTTTGATTTTGCTTCAGCGCAAAAACGCCTGCCGATACTCCCCCGGCGTCCCACCCAAAGCCTGGCGGAACCGGTTGGTGAAGTGACTGGCACTGGCAAACCCGCAGGCCAATGCGATCTCGCCCAACGGCTGCGAAGTGGAGCGCAGCAGTTCCCGCGCCCGGTGCAGGCGTCGCGCCAACACATACTGATGCGGCGGCAAACCGAAGCTCTCACGGAACATCCGCGCAAAGTGGTACTCCGACAGCGAACACAATGCAGCCAGTTGCCCGAGACTGATGGCCTCGGCCAATTGGCTGTCGATGAACTCCACCAGATGTCGCCGCTGATGCGCGGCCAGCCCACCCTTGAGGCGCAAGCCCTGACGGACACTGACCTGGCTGAGTAGCGCGTGGGCGAGCATTTCGTGGCCCAGGCTACTGGTCAACATGCGCTCACCCGGCTCGTCCCAATTGAGGCTGATCAACTGGCGGAAGCGCCGCGCCTGTTGCGGATCTTCCAGAAAGGTTTGCTCGCGCAGTTGCAGTTCCCGTGGCTCGCGATTGAGCAGGGTGACGCATCCCAGGGCAAATTGTTCGGGGCTGAAATACAGGTGCGCCAGACGAATGTTGCCATTGATCACCCAGCCTGACTGATGGTCGGCGGGCAGGATGCATAACTTGTCTGGCCCGCCTTTGTTGGCGGGTTGATCGCGGCGAAAGGTGCCGGTGCCGCCGGCGATGTAGCACGACAACGTGTGGTGACTCGGCGCTTCGTAATCCTGAGCGTCGTGGTGATTGCTCCACAAGGCTGCGGACAAGCCGTCACCGAGCTCGGCGCTGTGCTCAAGACGAGCATTCGGCGAACGGTTGAGGGCTTGAAAGACTTGCAGTGTTTCCAGTGCGGCCATGATCGGTTCTCTCCAACGCCTTGCATCCTACTCCGTAGCCGTTCGCCTGCCAGCCCGTTGCCTGACAAAAGCGCAAGTTTATGCAAGTGCGTCAGTGCGCGGCGCAGGACACTGGGCACCTATCGAGGAGCCTTCGTCATGAACCTGTTTTTGTACCTGCTGACCGTGCTGATCTGGGGCACCACCTGGATTGCCCTTAAATGGCAACTGGGTGTGGTGGCGATTCCCGTTTCGATCGTCTATCGCTTTGGCCTCGCCGCGCTGGTGCTGTTCGTGATGTTGCTGCTCAGCCGGCGCCTGCAGGTGATGGACCGTCGCGGGCACCTGATCTGCCTGGCGCAGGGCTTGTGCCTGTTTTGCATCAACTTCATGTGCTTCCTGACGGCCAGCCAGTGGATCCCCAGTGGTCTGGTGGCGGTGGTGTTTTCCACAGCCACGCTGTGGAACGCCCTTAATGCACGGGTGTTCTTCGGCCAGAAAATCGCCCGCAATGTACTGATGGGTGGTGCGCTGGGCTTGCTCGGGCTGGGTCTGTTGTTCTGGCCGGAATTGATTGGTCACACCGCCAGCCCGCAAACCTTGCTCGGCCTGGGGTTGGCATTGTGCGGCACCTTGTGTTTTTCGGCGGGCAACATGCTGTCGAGTCTGCAGCAGAAGGCCGGCCTCAAACCGCTGACCACCAATGCCTGGGGTATGGCCTATGGTGCGGCAATGTTGTCGGTGTGGTGCCTGGTCAAAGGCATTCCTTTTGATATGGAGTGGAATGCCCGCTACATCGGCTCGTTGCTGTACCTGGTCATTCCAGGCTCGGTGATCGGCTTTACGGCTTACCTGACCCTGGTCGGGCGCATGGGGCCTGAACGCGCCGCTTATTGCACGGTGTTGTTTCCAGTGGTAGCGCTGAATGTGTCGGCGTTTGCCGAGGGTTACCAATGGACCGCACCGGCATTGGCGGGGTTGGTGATGGTGATGTTGGGTAACGTGTTGGTGTTCCGAAAGCCCAGGGAAAGCACCAAACCCGTGGCGGGCAAGTTGGCTTGAAAGACAACTCAGTTGTCCTTGGCAACCAAAAGATAAATCAGGCCAAGGAACATGTATTCAATATTGTTCCTTGCCCATTCAAAAGCATTGCGTTGAGCGGAGTATTCCAGGTCGAACCATTCGTTAAGGATGATGATGTACAGAGTTTGGTAAACGAATATTGCGGTGGTGAACCCAGCTATTCCGAACTTTTTTGCTTCATGAAACTCGTTGCGTGATGCATCAAGTTTTCGGTAGAGCTGATAAGTGCCAATCAGGCAGCTGAATGTGAATATGGTCTCGAGCGTTATGATCGCCCAATAGAATCGGTGATGAAACATGGTTGAAGTGATTGCTCTGTAACGTCTGGACTCGTTACCTTCGGTGTTGCTCATGCTTATGATCTGCCCGATGTAATCAGAGTATGCCGTGTAATCTGTAAAGTTGTTGACCAGGGTCATCAATCCAAATAATCCCGCCAGTAGCACAATCAGTACTTTGCTCCTCCTTACAGCGCAGACGGTGGTGAAGTTTTTCATGCAGGTGTTCTCCGAATTCACGGTTGTGAATGTTTAATTGTTCGGAGTTTATAGTTGTTGGGTGAGCGTGGGCGTCAAGACTGAGTTGCAAGTTATGTCGCTTGTTTTAATGGGGTTGTAATTTGCGATAGAGGTTGTATTGGAGTTTAAAGGGCACGTTGGTTAGACGTGCCCATGTTTAATCAGCCTTTCCAGACTTGCGGGTTCACCAGGTCCTGTGGTCGCTCGCCCAGCAGGGCGCTGCGCAAGTTACTCAAGGCACGGTTGGCCATCGCATCGCGGGTTTCCTGAGTGGCCGAACCGACGTGGGGCAAGGTCACAGCGTTTTTCAACTGGAACAGCGGCGACTCGGCCAGCGGTTCTTTTTCGTAGACATCCAGCCCGGCGCCGCGGATCCGGTTGTTTTGCAGCGCTTCGATCAGTGCGGGTTCATCCACCACCGGGCCTCGGGCGATGTTCACCAGAATGGCGCTCGACTTCATCAACGCCAGTTCGCGATGGCTGATCAGGTGTTTGGTTTTCTCGCTGAGCGGCACCACCAGGCAAACGAAGTCCGATTCGGCCAGCAATTGATCCAGGCTGCGGAACTGCGCGCCCAGTTCCTGCTCCAGCCCCGTCTTGCGACTGTTGCCGCTGTAGAGGATCGGCATGTTGAAGCCCAGGCGACCACGGCGGGCGATGGCCGCGCCGATGTTGCCCATGCCGACGATGCCCAGGGTCTTGCCGTGGACATCGCAACCGAACAATGGCGCGCCGACGGTGGCTTGCCATTGGCCGGCCTTGGTCCAGGCATCGAGTTCGGCCACGCGACGGGCACTGCTCATCAATAGGGCGAAGGCCAGGTCAGCGGTGCTTTCGGTGAGCACATCCGGCGTGTTGGTCAGCATGATTCCGCGTTTGTTGAAGTAGGCCACGTCATAGTTGTCGTAGCCCACCGAGACGCTGGACACGACTTCCAGCTTGGTGGCGTTCTCCAGTTGCGCACGGCCGAGCTTGCGACCAACGCCGATCAAGCCATGGGCGTGGGGCAGGGCTTCATTGAACTGGGCATTGATGTCGCCGTTTTTCGGGTTAGGCACGATGACGTCGAAGTCTTGTTTCAGGTATTCGACCATTTCAGGCGAGACGCGACTGAAGGCAAGGACGGTTTTTTTCATGGAGGCGGGCTCGTCGGGCGGTGAGGAATGCTTAGCAAGCTACAAGTTTCGAGCGCCAAGCTGCAAGTCTAAAAAACCCTTGCATCGCTTTTATCTTGAAGCTTGCCGCTTGAGGCTTGACGCTGCCATTCCGCTATACTGCCGCCTTTCGTGGCTCGCTGACCGCGCCCGACACTCTACGTATCACCCCGGAGCTTTCATGACTTCCCCGAAACAACCGCCAGTCGCTGACACCTTGAGCGATGAGCAGGCAGAGCTGCCAGACAGCGTCGACTCCAGCGCCGACAGCGAAACCAAAGCCGAGATCCCGGCGTTCAAGTTCCCGTTCAAGCCGGGCGAACTGGCGGCCGCCAAGGGCTCCAACCAGCCTTGGTACAAGAACGGCGCCAAGAACGGCCACACCAAGACCCCAGGTATGGCGCCTCCGGGGACTCGGCGTTCGATGGGTAAGCGCTAAGGTCCAGGCTTTGCGGTGAAAGTACCGCCGTCATCGCGGGCAAGCCCGCTCCCACAATGGGTGCTGGCGTATACAAAATGTGTGTACGCCACCGATCCCTGTGGGAGCGGGCTTGCCCG
>NZ_JBOIBY010000349.1:0-1781 GCF_050739655.1 Pseudomonas sp.
GAGTACGGGCGTTGAAAGCCTTGCAGAATTCCATGATGTTCACGCCGTGCTGACCCAGAGCAGGACCAACAGGTGGGCTTGGGTTAGCCTGAGCGGCCTTCACTTGCAGCTTGATGTAAGCGGTAATTTTCTTGGCCATGAGGCACTCCAATTACGGGTTCGAACGCCTCGAAAGGCTCCCCGGTTACTTGCGCGTTTATCCCAGTGACGACAAAACCCCACAGCCTATGGCTGCGGGGTTGGGATGCTTGCCCAGCTAGACCTTTTCGACCTGACTGAACTCCAACTCTACCGGGGTAGAGCGTCCGAAAATGAGCACAGCCACCTGGATGCGACTCTTTTCGTAGTTAACCTCTTCGACCGTGCCGGTAAAATCAGCAAACGGACCGTCGTTAACACGTACCGACTCACCCGGCTCGAACAGCGTTTTCGGCTTAGGCTTATCGCTACCATCAGCGACACGACGCAGAATCGCTTCTGCCTCTTTATCAGTGATCGGCGCAGGCTTATCGGCAGTACCACCGATGAAACCCATCACCCGAGGAGTATCCTTGACCAAGTTCCAAGTACCCTCGTTCATATCCAACTGCACCAGCACATAACCAGGGAAGAACTTACGCTCACTCTTGCGTTTCTGGCCATTACGCATTTCAACCACTTCTTCAGTGGGAACCAGAATCTCGCCGAAGCCATCTTCCATGCCAGCCAGCTTTACACGCTCTATCAGCGAGCGCATGACATGCTTCTCGTAACCGGAGTAAGCATGCACAACATACCAACGCTTAGCCACGGGACACCCTTAGCCGACAATCAAGGAAACAAGCCAGCCGAGCAGGGAATCAAGCCCCCACAACAGCAACGCCATAACCAAAACAACAGCCACTACGATCAACGTGGTCTGCGTGGTTTCTTGGCGAGTTGGCCATACGACTTTACGAATTTCGGTGCGCGCTTCCTTTACCAGTACAAAAAAAGACTTGCCCTTGACCGTCTGCAGACCTACAAAGGCAGCTACAGCAGCAATGACAAGCAACGCAAGTACGCGGTACAGGATCGGCGAAGCAGAGTAATACTGATTGCCAACAACGCCAACAACCACCAAAGCGACCACTACCAGCCACTTGATCAGATCGAAGCGAGAGCCTTGAGCTTCAGCTTTAGGAGTCATCTATGAAGATCCTGTGAAAAGAAAGCCAGACACATTGAGTGAATCTGGCAGGTCAGGAGGGAATCGAACCCCCAACCTACGGTTTTGGAGACCGTCGCTCTGCCAATTGAGCTACTGACCTAGAACAAAATCAGGCCGACCATTATGCCGGCCTGAAAAAGACTTTACAACACTTTACTAAATGACCTTAGCGGCGACCTCGAGGAGACCCTCACCAAACACATCGCGCAACTACAAGCCATTAAAACAAAGGCAGATATTTTCATATCTGCCTTGTTATATGGAGCTCTTGAGCGGATTTGAACCGCTGACCTCACCCTTACCAAGGGTGTGCTCTACCAACTGAGCTACAAGAGCGCAACACCGTGCAAAACCTGCGAACTTGGAGCGGGTAGCGGGAATCGAACCCGCATCATCAGCTTGGAAGGCTGAGGTTCTACCACTAAACTATACCCGCGGAGCTTGCAGCTCACGCTAAAATGGTGGAGGGGGAAGGATTCGAACCTTCGAAGTCGTAGACGTCAGATTTACAGTCTGATCCCTTTGGCCGCTCGGGAACCCCTCCTAAGCGAGCCGGCATTCTACATCATGCCAGCCTTCTGTCAAGCATTTT
>NZ_JBOIBY010000350.1:0-3795 GCF_050739655.1 Pseudomonas sp.
GGGCTTCGGCCTTCCTTCGCTTTCCCCGGCGGCTCGGACCGCTTTAACGCAGACTTCTAGGGTTTTTCATGACGCGCTACATATTCGTCACGGGCGGTGTTGTTTCTTCATTGGGGAAAGGCATTGCATCGGCATCATTGGCGGCCATCCTGGAGGCGCGGGGACTTAAGGTCACCATGCTGAAGCTGGACCCGTACATCAACGTCGACCCGGGCACCATGAGCCCGTTCCAGCACGGAGAAGTGTTCGTCACCCACGACGGCGCCGAGACCGACCTGGACCTGGGCCACTACGAGCGGTTCATCCGCACGACCATGACCCAGAACAACAACTTCACCACCGGCCGTGTCTACGAGCACGTACTGCGCAAAGAGCGCCGTGGCGACTACCTGGGTGCAACCATCCAGGTGATCCCGCACATTACCGACGAAATCAAGCGCCGCATCATCAAGGGTGCCGGCGATGCCGACGTGGCAATGGTCGAGATCGGTGGCACCGTGGGTGACATCGAATCCCAACCGTTCCTCGAAGCCATCCGTCAGTTGCGTTTCGAAGTCGGCGCCAAGCGCGCGATGCTGATGCACCTTACTCTGGTGCCATACATTGCCACTGCCGGCGAGACCAAAACCAAGCCAACCCAGCACTCGGTCAAGGAACTGCGTTCCATCGGCCTGCAACCAGACGTGCTGGTGTGCCGCTCCGATCACCCGATTGATGTCTCTTCCCGTCGCAAGATCGCGCAATTCACCAACGTTGAAGAGCGTGCGGTAATTGCGCTTGAAGACGCCGACACCATCTACAAGATCCCTGGCATCCTGCACTCCCAGGGTCTGGACGATTTCGTCGTCGAGCGTTTCGGCCTGCAATGTGGCGGTGCCGATCTTTCCGAGTGGGAAGCTGTGGTCGACGCCAAGCTCAATCCTGAGCACGAAGTCACCATCGCCATGGTCGGCAAGTACATGGAACTGCTGGACGCCTACAAATCGCTGATCGAAGCGATGAGTCACGCCGGCATCAGCAACCGTACCAAGGTCAACCTGCGCTACATCGATTCCGAAGACATCGAAAACCAGGGCACCGCGCTGCTGGAAGGCGTCGACGCGATCCTCGTTCCAGGCGGCTTTGGCCTGCGTGGCGTGGAAGGCAAGATCACCGCCGTTCAGTACGCTCGCGAAAACAAGGTTCCATACCTGGGTATCTGCCTGGGCATGCAAGTGGCCGTGATCGAGTTTGCTCGTAACGTGCTGGGCTGGAAAGACGCCAACTCCACCGAGTTCGATCGTGCAAGCGGGCACCCGGTCGTGGGCCTGATCACCGAGTGGGAAGATGCCACCGGCGCTGTGGAAACCCGCACAGAAGCATCCGATCTGGGCGGCACCATGCGCCTGGGCGCGCAGGAATGCCTGCTGGAGCCAGGCTCGCTGGTTCACGATTGCTACGCCAAGGACGTGATTGTCGAGCGTCACCGCCATCGCTATGAAGTGAACAACAATCTGCTTCCGCAAATCATGGAAGCCGGCCTGAAAATCTCTGGTCGCTCCGGTGATGGCGCACTGGTTGAAGTGGTGGAAGCACCAGATCATCCATGGTTCGTCGCTTGCCAGTTCCACCCGGAGTTCACCTCGACGCCACGCGACGGTCACCCGTTGTTCAGCGGTTTCGTTAAAGCCGCTTTGGCTCAACACCAGAAGAAGGCGTAAACCTGATGGCGCAGAAGATCATCCGCGTAGGCGATATCGAGATTGCCAACGACAAGCCAATGGTGCTGTTCGGTGGCATGAACGTGCTGGAAAGTCGCGACATGGCAATGCAGGTCTGCGAAGAGTACGTGAAGGTTACCGAGAAGCTCGGTATCCCTTATGTGTTCAAGGCCAGCTTCGACAAGGCGAACCGCTCCTCCGTGACCTCTTACCGTGGCCCGGGCCTGGAAGAAGGCATGCGGATCTTCCAGGACATCAAGCAAGCCTTTGGCGTGCCGATCATCACCGACGTCCACGAGCCGGAACAGGCCGCGGTCGTTGCTGAAGTCTGCGACATCATCCAACTGCCGGCCTTCCTGTCGCGCCAGACCGACCTGGTGGTCGCGATGGCCAAGACGGGCGCTGTGATCAACATCAAGAAAGCCCAGTTCCTCGCACCTCAGGAAATGAAACACATCCTGAACAAGTGCGTGGAAGCAGGTAATGATCAGTTGATTCTCTGCGAGCGTGGTTCCAGCTTCGGTTACAACAACCTGGTCGTCGATATGCTCGGCTTCGGCATCATGAAGCAGTTCGAATACCCGGTATTCTTCGACGTGACTCACGCGCTGCAGATGCCTGGCGGTCGTTCCGACTCCGCCGGCGGCCGTCGCGCCCAGGTCCTCGACCTGGCGAAAGCCGGGATGAGCCAGTCTCTGGCCGGTCTGTTCCTGGAAGCCCACCCTGATCCGGACAACGCCAAATGCGACGGTCCTTGCGCCTTGCGTCTGGACAAACTGGAGCCATTCCTGGCCCAGCTCAAAGCTCTGGACGAACTGGTTAAGAGTTTTCCGACGGTAGAAACCGCGTAATCCTCATTTCTCCGGTAAAGTACCGCACGAATTAACGCTCAGGCCCTCGGGCTTGAGCGTTATCGTCCGCAAGTCTGCCCCGCTGCACATCGCTTGCCGACGGTAAAAGATTTCCTCTAGCTGCGTCGTTTTCGTCAACTTTGGAGTGTTTACAACAATGGCTAAAATCGTCGACATCAAAGGTCGTGAAGTTCTCGACTCCCGTGGCAACCCCACCGTGGAAGCGGATGTGCTTCTCGATAACGGCATCATCGGCAGCGCATGCGCGCCGTCCGGTGCTTCCACTGGCTCGCGTGAAGCGCTCGAGCTGCGTGATGGCGACAAGAGCCGTTACATGGGCAAGGGCGTTCTGAAGGCCGTAGCCAACATCAACGGCCCGATCCGCGACCTGCTCAAAGGCACCGATCCAAGCGACCAGAAAGCGCTGGACCTGGCGATGATCAAGCTCGACGGCACTGAAAACAAAGGTTCCCTGGGCGCCAACGCGATCCTCGCCGTTTCCCTGGCAGCGGCCAAGGCAGCAGCACAGGACCAGGACCTGCCGCTGTACGCTCACATCGCCAACCTGAACGGCACTCCGGGTGTTTACTCGATGCCGGTTCCGATGATGAACATCATCAACGGTGGCGAGCACGCCGATAACAACGTCGACATCCAGGAATTCATGGTTCAGCCAGTTGGCGCCAAGTCTTTCTCGGAAGGTCTGCGCATGGGCACCGAAATCTTCCATCACCTCAAGGCCGTATTGAAGGCCCGTGGCCTGAACACTGCCGTGGGTGACGAAGGTGGTTTCGCGCCTAACCTGACGTCCAACGAAGACGCGCTGAAAGTGATCTCCGAAGCCGTGGCCAACGCTGGCTACAAACTCGGCACCGACGTGACCCTGGCACTGGACTGCGCAGCCAGCGAATTCTATGAAGACGGCAAGTACAACCTGTCCGGCGAAGGCCAGGTGTTCACCGCTGAAGGTTTCGCTGACTACCTCAAAGGCCTGACCGAGCGCTACCCGATCATCTCCATCGAAGATGGCCTGGACGAGTCCGACTGGGCTGGCTGGAAAATCCTCACCGACAAGATTGGCGAGAAGACCCAGTTGGTAGGTGACGATCTGTTCGTGACCAACACCAAGATCCTGAAAGAAGGCATCGATAAAAAGATCGCCAACTCGATCCTGATCAAGTTCAACCAGATCGGCACCCTGACCGAAACCCTGGAAGCCATCCAGATGGCCAAGGCTGCCGGTT
>NZ_JBOIBY010000351.1:0-3987 GCF_050739655.1 Pseudomonas sp.
GATGCGGCGCTGCCACAGCATCAGGTTGGCGATAACGCGCAGAGGCATGGAAGCCTGGGTTTTTGCAGCAGTGTCTTCGAAGAACAGTTCGGAACTGAGTGTACGTTCCATGGTTTTCATCCTTCCGCTTGTGGCGGGATTAGGTAGTGGTTTAACTGGTGCCCATGATCCTCTCGTTTGCCTAGTCTCTGTAGATACAGTTCACCTGTATTGTGAGGGCTCAGTTAACTGTTTATAGGGTGTGTACTGGTCTAAATTGAGGCAACTGTACCTATGCGCACTGTTGTGGTGCAAATCTGCTCATTTTGTTCGATTGAGTAAGGGTTTCCACTTAGAAATAACCAGTACAGCAGTACAGTTTTTGTAAGATTTAAGGGCGGCAAGAGCAAGCTGGCGAAACTGTGTTTGCGCCAGCTGTTATCTGTAGCAATTACTTCTTCAGCATTTGCCCGGTTTCTTCCAGGTTTATGTGCCAGCTCAGGGCATCACGCAGGATATGTGGGGTGTGCCCGCCGATGGCGCATGCGGCGGTGAAGTAATCATTCAGGGCCTGGCGGTAATCCGGGTGCACACACTTGTCGATGATGACCCGGGCACGCTCCCGAGGCGCCAGGCCCCGCAAGTCTGCCAGGCCCACTTCGGTCACGAGGATATCGACGTCATGTTCGGTATGGTCAACGTGGCTGACCATCGGCACCACGCTGGAGATCGCACCGCCCTTGGCGATCGACTTGGTCACGAACACGGACAGATGCGCATTGCGCGCAAAGTCGCCCGAGCCGCCGATGCCGTTCATCATCCGCGTGCCGCAGACGTGAGTGGAGTTGACGTTGCCGTAGATGTCGAACTCCAGAGCTGTGTTGATGCCGATGATGCCGAGACGGCGCACGACTTCAGGGTGGTTGGAAATCTCTTGAGGGCGAAGCACCAGTTTGTCTTTGTAGCGCTCCAGGTTGCCAAACACATCGGCGTTGCGACGGCTCGATAGGGTGATCGAACTGCCCGAAGCAAAACTCAGCTTCCCGGCATCGATCAGGTCGAAGGTCGAGTCCTGCAGCACTTCGGAATACATCGTCAGGTCTTCAAAGGGCGAATCGATCAAGCCGCACATCACCGAGTTGGCGATAGTGCCTATACCGGCTTGTAGCGGGCCGAGCTTGTTGGTCATGCGTCCAGCAGCCACTTCCTGTTTGAAGAAGTCGATCAGATGGTCGGCAATGGCTTGGGTCTCGGTGTCCGGCGCCAGCACAGTGGAGGGCGAGTCCGGCTGATCAGTGATCACGATGGCGACGATTTTTTCCGCTGGAATCGGAATGGCGGTGCTGCCAATGCGGTCATCGACCTTGACCAGTGGAATCGGGGTGCGGGTCGGACGATAGGTCGGAATGTAGATGTCGTGCAGGCCTTCGAGGTTCGGGTTGTGCGCCATGTTGATTTCGACAATCACATGCTTGGCGAAAATCGCGAAGCTGGCCGAGTTACCCACGGAAGTGGTTGGCACGATATGGCCTTGCTCAGTGATGGCCACAGCTTCAATCACGGCAATGTCCGGCAGCTTCAGTTGCTGGTTGCGCAGTTGCTCAACGGTTTCGGAGAGATGCTGGTCGATGAACATCACCTCGCCGGCGTTGATCGCCTTGCGCAGGGTGCTGTCGACCTGGAATGGCATGCGTCGTGACAGCACGCCAGCTTCGGTCAACTGTTTGTCGAGGTCGTTGCCCAGGCTGGCGCCGGTCATCAGGCTGATCTTCAGCGGCGTGACCTTGGCACGCTCGGCCAGCGCCTGAGGGACGGCCTTGGCTTCGCCGGCGCGAGTAAAACCACTCATGCCGACGGTCATGCCGTCCTCAATCATAGCGGCAGCGTCGGCAGCGCTCATCACTTTGTCCAACAACGAAGGCAGGCGAATACGGTCACGGTACATGGATTGTTATCTCGGGCAACAAGTAGCGGGACGTGCAGTCTAGTGAATTGCGCCGACATCTGTCCCGCTACCAAGGTCGCAATCGAGGCGTCTATTACGGGGCTTTGGAGCAAAACACCGTTACTGGATCGGTAACAAAAGAATAGTTTGTCCTACGATTTACACAAACAAAAACGCCCCGACGAGTCGGGGCGTTTTGTCTTGCGGGTGAGGCTTAGTCGACAGCCTTGACCATGTCTTCGATGACCTTTTTCGCGTCGCCGAACACCATCATGGTTTTGTCCAGGTAGAACAGTTCGTTGTCCAGGCCGGCATAGCCGCTAGCCATCGAGCGTTTGTTGACGATGATGGTCTTGGCCTTGAACGCTTCGAGAATCGGCATGCCGGCAATCGGCGATTTCGGATCGTTCTTGGCTGCAGGGTTCACCACGTCGTTGGCGCCCAGCACCAGCACGACGTCAGCCTGACCGAACTCGGAGTTGATGTCTTCCATCTCGAACACCTGGTCGTAAGGCACTTCGGCCTCGGCCAGCAACACGTTCATGTGGCCCGGCATACGACCGGCAACCGGATGGATCGCATACTTCACGGTAACACCGCGATGGGTCAGCTTCTCGGTCAGTTCCTTCAACGCATGCTGCGCCCGTGCTACCGCCAGGCCATAGCCCGGAACGATGATCACGGTGTCGGCATTGGTCAGCAGGAAGGTCGCGTCGTCAGCCGAACCGGATTTGACCGGACGGGCTTCCTTGGCGCCTGCTGGCCCTGCGTCGGCTGTGTTGCCGAAGCCGCCGAGCAGTACATTAAAGAAGGAGCGGTTCATCGCCTTGCACATGATGTACGAGAGGATCGCACCAGACGAGCCCACCAGCGAGCCGGCGATGATCAGCATCGAGTTGTTCAGCGAGAAGCCGATACCTGCAGCTGCCCAGCCGGAGTAGCTGTTGAGCATCGACACGACTACTGGCATGTCCGCGCCACCGATCGGGATGATGATCAGCACACCCATGATGAAGGCCAGGGCCAGCATCAAGGCGAAGGCGCTGAGGTCGCCGGTCAGCATGAAGGTGATGCCCAGGCCAAGAGTAGCCACGCCCAGCAGCAGGTTCAGTTTGTGTTGGCCGGTGAACTGTACCGGTGCGCCCTGGAACAGGCGGAACTTGTACTTGCCCGACAGCTTGCCGAAGGCGATTACCGAACCGGAGAAGGTGATCGCACCAATGGCAGCACCGAGGAACAACTCTAGGCGGTTACCGGCCGGGATCGCGTCACCCAGTTGCGCAACGATGCCCAGCGACTGCGGCTCGACGACCGCCGCAATGGCGATGAACACCGCGGCCAGACCGATCATGCTGTGCATGAAGGCAACCAGTTCCGGCATCTTGGTCATTTCAACGCGTTTGGCCATGATCGAACCGGCGGTGCCGCCGATCAGCAGGCCAACGATCACGTAGACGATACCGTCATGGGCCAGTTCGGCGCCCAGCTTATAGATAAGCCCGACCGTGGTAAGGATCGCCAAGCCCATGCCGAGCATGCCAAACAGGTTGCCGCGACGCGAAGTGGTTGGATGTGAGAGTCCCTTGAGTGCCTGGATGAAGCAGACCGAGGCAATCAAATACAGGGAAGTAACCAGGTTCATGCTCATGCTTGCTGCACCTCGGCCTTGACTGCTTCGGCCTTGGCTGCCGGAGCTTTTGCCGGGGCCGCTTTCTTCTTGAACATTTCAAGCATGCGCCGGGTTACCAGAAAACCACCGAACACGTTCACCGCGGCCAGGGCCACGGCGAGAGTGCCCATGGTCTTGCCCAGCGGGGTTACCGTGAGGGCAGCGGCGAGCATGGCGCCGACAATGACGATGGCCGAGATGGCGTTGGTGACGGCCATCAGCGGGGTGTGCAGTGCAGGTGTCACGTTCCAGACCACGTGGTAGCCAACATAGATGGCCAGCACGAAGATGATCAGGTTGTAGATACCGTGAGAGATCAGCATGTCTTCCATTGTTTTTATCCTCAGCCGTTCTTGCGCACGATCTGGCCGTCGCGGCACATCAGGCACGCGGC
>NZ_JBOIBY010000352.1:0-1982 GCF_050739655.1 Pseudomonas sp.
TCGATGGCTGGCTGCGTTCGATTCGCGACCTGTATTACGAGAAACGCGTGGAGCTGGGCCAGTTAGCTACAGAAGAAGAACGTGTCGACCGGCTGTGTGAGTTGAACGTGATCCAGCAAGTGGCCAACGTCGGCCACACCAGCATCATCCAGAACGCCTGGCACCGTGGCCAGAGCCTGTCGATCCATGGTTGCATCTATGGCATCAAGGATGGTCGCTGGAAGAGCCTGAACGCGACCATCAGCGGCTTTGAGCAACTACCAGCGCAATATCGCCTGCGGCCGATCGACTGAGTCGGCTCAGGCCGGTTCATCCAGCCTGCGAAGGGGCCGACTGACGGGCCCTGTCGCGCATTTGGTCTTGGCCTGAGCTGCAGTTTGTGCAACGGCTGGTCAGTGCGAATGCAAATGCCTGGTCAACGGGAGTGCAAACAGGTGGTCAAGTCAATGCAATTGCCCACCAGCGCACGTTGACATACGCCTGCATTCATATTCATGACTCGCTACTAGATCGAAGCCCAGGGGCCGATCGTCAAGCACCCGGTCCAGGGGGTGCTGGTACCGCGTGGCTGAGAGCATCAAGCTCAGCGTAGACAGCTTCGCTGAGCTTGAAACCTGCGGCGACTACGTTCTCGTCCAAGTGTCTGACCTTACTGGTACCGGGAATGGGTAGCTGTCATTGTGGATACGATTTTGACCAAGGGTCAATTCGGCGTCTGCACCAACACAGAAGTGCGACTCAAGCGCGTTCTCAGCAACGGCCTCTCACCCCGCTAGGTTCTCAGGTTTATCGCGCGCTGGCTCCTATAGTTTATTCAACTGTCACGACAACAAAATTTCGCCATCACCCGAACGTACCGCTAACCAAGCGGCTGGCCGAAGCATCAGTTCGGCGACTTCCAAATCCAGCAGGCCATGCAGCAGAGTTGTCCAAGAGCCTGCTCGGCGATCAAAATCTGAGTGGTTATTCCCGAATCTTCCTTGCTCATGAAATCGTTCATGGCGAAATTTTGATACTACACGTCGAGTTGGCGGGAGCGACGAAGCGCTGTCGACGATTATTGTTTTCGCACAAAAGCAGGAAACAATACTCATGCTGCCGTCGACCAAAAGAATAGATTGCCACGTTCATTTTTATACTTCGGAAGATCTTCGTCGTGTGGCCGGTTCGCTGCCTTATACGTTACCCGAGCCGCATCCGCTGACTGCTTATCTGGATACATTGATCGATGCCGGAATTGCCCCGACGCTCCTCAATAACGTCCATTTAAGTATTCTGCCGGATTCAGAAAACGTATTTGCTTCATTTGACGAACTCAAGAATCTCCAGGCAGCCAACCCTCTGCGCTATGGAGACGTCAAATTGGTGGGGACGATCAAGGCAGAACCAGCTTACGCCACACACGAACGTCTTTCGCACCCCCAGGTGGTTGGCGCCCGAATCGTTCTGCACGATGCAAGGCCGGAAACGGTTTCCGATGCGCAGTTCAGTGATGGGCTGTGGCCGGCATTTTACGGCCGTCTGCTTCCGCACCAGCATCTGCACATTTACGCGAAAGAGGCCGAGACGAATCTGCGTGTATTGCGCCAGATCCCTCGCGATGTGCGGGTCATTATCGACCACCTGGGCACTTGTCACAGCGAGCGTGACATCAGTGAGCCGGCCTACATCGCGCTACTCGCTGAAGCCAGAGAGCGAGGCAACGTGTGGTTCAAGGGTCCTGGCTATCGCACTTGCATCCATCCCGAGGAAACAGCTCGTTTCGTGACGCAAATTGTTTGCGCAGTCGGCGCGGACAAGATTCTTCTGGAAGCAACGGATGCACCTCATGTTGGAACTGACAACAAGGGACAGCCGTATTCCGACCTCTTTAATCTGGACAAGGCTTTCAACTTTGTTGATGCCGTTGCACTGCATGTTTCCAAAGAAACCCGAATTCCTGTTGGCCAACTTCTCCGAGGAGCATCTGGCCAATTGGTAAG
>NZ_JBOIBY010000353.1:0-18716 GCF_050739655.1 Pseudomonas sp.
CGCGAGCAATCGAGCGTCGACCGGCTGCTCCTACAGTTGACCTTCATCGCTTAACTGACTGGCATTAGGGCGAGCCTCGCTCCTACAGGGAGGAATCGCTGCTAGCATTGCGTCTGAGTCAATTCAGATCAGATACGAGTGCTTAACATGCAACTCCCAGACATGAACCTGTTGGTCGCCCTCGATGCACTGCTCGACGAAGGCAGCGTGGTAGGCGCCGCGCGGCGGATGAACTTGAGTCCAGCGGCCATGAGCCGGACCTTGACGCGTATTCGCGAAGCCATTGGCGATCCGATCCTGGTTCGCGCCGGCCGAGGTCTGGTGCCCACGCCCAAGGCGCTGGAGTTGCGTGAGCAGGTGCGCGATGTGGTGGAGCATGCTGCGCAGTTGTTCCATTCGGCCCGCGTGGTGGATCTGGGCAGTTTGCGTCGACGCTTCAGCATCCGGGCCAACGATTTTTTCATCGGCATTTACGGCGGCAAGCTGTTTGACACCATGGAGCGCCAGGCGCCCCATTGCGAATTGCGTTTTGCGCCCGAAGGCGATGGCGACGACGAGGCTTTGCGTGAGGGTCGCATCGATCTCAGCGTCAGCAACAACCGGCCACTGATGCCGGAAGTGAAAGTGCAGAACCTGTTCTCCACACAGTTTGTCGGACTGGTGCGCGAGGATCATCCCTTGCTCGATCAGGAAATCACCGCCGAACGTTTTGCCGGGTATTCCCACATCAGCATGTCCCGTCGCGGCATCGCCCGCGGGCCGATCGATGCGGCACTCAATGCGTTGGGACTGGAGCGGCGGGTGGCGGTGATCGCGCCCAGTTTCCACGCGGCGATGTTTGCGTTGCCCGATTCCGACCTCATTCTGCCAGTACCCAGGGAGACGCTGTTGAGCGTTCGTCGATTGGGCCTGAAGCTGCGTTCGTTCACCTTGCCGATCCCTTTGCCGACCATCGTGCTCAATCAGGCCTGGCACCCGCGCTTTGATAATGATCCCGCCCATCGCTGGTTGCGTGAGACGCTCAAGACCTGTTGCGATGAGACGTGGCTGGCTGCACAGCCTTGATGGCGTCAGGGGGCCATTAACACCTATGGATGGTGGTTGGCCTGACGCGACGATGTTAATTTTTTCCCTCATTTCCTGGCGGGGCCAGTTCGTCATCGCTTGATGGATGACTTTCAAATGCTGCGTCCCGCGCACTTATAAATTGCTGATAAGTCAGTTTTCGTCAGTGATTGTCGTTCGTAGACTGCCACCTACTTTTTTCGGAGTTTCAAACCGATGACCTCCCTCACGGCCTCGGTGCCTCTGGCCGCCCCCATGCCGGCCGCCGCGCCCATGGTGTTTGGTCCGCGGATCATCATCGGCCTGGTGGGCGTGTTATTGGCGGTGCTGGTTTCGGGCCTGAACGACATGGTGACCAAGGTTGCCCTGGCGGATATCCGTGGCGCCCTGGCCATCGGCTACGACGAGGGCACCTGGCTGGTCGCCAGTTATACCGCCACGTCAGTGGCCGCCATGGCGTTTGCGCCGTGGTGCGCAGTGACGTTTTCGCTGCGGCGTTTCACCCTCTGCGCCATCAGCGCGTTCACCCTGTTGGGCGTGTTGTGTCCTTTGGCGCCGAACTACGAAAGCCTGCTGGTACTGCGTACATTGCAAGGCTTGGCCGGCGGTGCGCTGCCGCCCATGCTGATGACCGTCGCCCTGCGTTTTCTGCCGGCCAACGTAAAGCTGTACGGTCTGGCTGGTTATACCCTGACGGCCACCTTTGGTCCGGGGCTAGGCACGCCGCTGGCCGGACTCTGGACCGAGTATGTCGGCTGGCAGTGGGCCTTCTGGCAAATCGTCGCGCCGTGCCTGATCGCCATGGTCGCGGTGGGTTATGGCATTCCTCAAGACCCGTTGCGCCTGGAGCGTTTCAAGCAGTTCAACTGGCGTGGTTTGCTGCTGGGTTTTCCGGCGATCTGCATGCTGGTGATTGGCATTCTGCAGGGCAATCGCCTGGATTGGTTCGAGTCGAATCTGATCTGCGGTTTGCTGGTTGGCGGGGCGTTGTTACTGGTGCTGTTTCTGATCAACGAGTGGTCGCAGCCGATTCCGTTCTTCAAGATGCAGATGCTCGGCATCCGCAACTTGTCGTTCGCGCTGATCACCCTCGCCGGGGTGCTGATGGTGTTGTTGGCGGTGGTGATTATTCCGTCGAGCTATCTGGCGCAAGTCCAGGGATATCGGCCGGTGCAGACGGCGCCGATCACGCTGTTGGCGGCGCTGCCTCAGTTGATTGCACTGCCGTTGGTGGCCGCGCTGTGCAACCTGCGCTGGGTCGATTGCCGCTGGGTGCTGGGGATTGGCCTGAGCATGCTGGTGCTGTCCTGCATTGGCGGTTCGCAGCTGACCTCCGTGTGGATTCGCGACGACTTCTACGTGCTGCAACTGCTGCAGATCTTCGGCCAGCCAATGGCGGTCTTGCCGCTGTTGATGCTGTCGACCGGCAGCATCAACCCCATGGACGGACCGTTCGCCTCGTCCTGGTTCAACACAGTCAAAGGCCTGGCGGCGGTGATCGCCACGGGCGTAGTCGAAACCTTGACGACGCAGCGCCTGCACTTCCACTCGACGATGCTGGTGGACCGGCTCGGCAATTCCCCCTTGGTCGATAACGACAGTCCAGGCCTTGCCCATCGGTTGCATGAGCAAGCGGTGGTGCTGACTGCCTCGGATCTTTACCTGTGCATGGCATGCATCGCCGTCGTGTTGATCCTGCTGATTTTCTGGTTGCCGACGCGGATTTATCCGCCGCGCGCGCCGACCTGAATGCTTTATTGAAACTGAAGGTTTTTATGACGACTCAAGCAAAGCAAAAAGTGGCCGTGGGCGTTGCGGTTGCCATCGCGATGGGCCTGCTGGTTTATCTGCTGGCGCCGAATATGTTTGGCCAGCGCACCCAGCAGAGCACCAATGACGCTTATGTCTCGGCGGACTACACGCTGGTGGTGCCGCGCGTTGCCGGGTTCATCAAGCAGGTGCTGGTGGAAGACAACCAGCGGGTCCAGGCCGGGCAACTGCTGGCGCTGATCGATGACCGTGATCTGCGCGCCGCCGCTGAAGCGGCCGCTGCCGAATCGCTGGTGGCGCAGGCGCAACTGCAAAACGCCCGGGCGACCCTTGAGCGACAGGCATCGGTGATCGCCCAGGCGCAGGCGACGGTGGTGTCGGCCAAGGCTGAAATGGCGTTCGCCGAGCAGGAACTCAATCGCTACAACCATCTCGCCGGGGTCGGCGCCGGCACGGTGCAAAATGCCCAGCAGGCGCGTACCCGTATCGATCAGGCCGGCGCCCGGTTGGCCAACGCTACCGCGCTGCTGGCAGCGGAACGCAAGCAGGTGGATATCCTGACGGCGCAGCGCGACGGGGCTGAAGGTGGCTTGAAGCGTGCGCAGGCGAAGCTGGAAATCGCCAGTTACGAGCTCTCTTACACACGCATCGTCGCACCGCAGGACGGAATGGTCGGCGAACGTGCCGTGCGGGTTGGCGCCTATGTCACCCCTGGCAGCAAGCTGCTGGCGGTGGTACCGCTGGCGCAGGCTTATGTGGTGGCGAATTTCCAGGAAACCCAATTGACCCACGTGCAGCCGGGGCAGGAAGTGCAGGTGCGCGTCGATACCTTTGGCGGCGAGGCGCTGAAGGGGCGCGTGGAGAGCATCGCACCGGCCACCGGCGTGACGTTCGCCTCGGTCAAACCGGACAACGCCACCGGCAACTTCACCAAGGTTGTGCAACGGATTCCGGTGAAAATTGTGCTGACGCCAGGGCAGCCATTGGCTGAGCGGTTGCGGGTGGGGATGTCGGTGGAGGCGCGGATTGATACGGCTGGTGTTAAGGCGAATGAGGTTGTTCAGCGATGAAGATTTCCGTTGATCATGCTGACGCCATCGCTAGCAGGCTAGCTCCCACAGTTGCTCTCGGTAGTACACACAATCTTTGTTCAGAAGCAGATCCAGTGTGGGAGCGGGCTTGCCCGCGAAGAGGCCTTAAAGTGCGCCTCACTTTTTGTGCCTTACTGCTGTTGAGCCTTACAGCCTGCACCGTCGGCCCTGACTTCCAGAAACCTGAAGCACAGCAAGTCAGCGAGTGGACGAAACCGTCGAAAGCAGCAGCCAGCCAGGCCATCGCCGAAACAATGAACGAACGCTGGTGGGAAGTCTTCAGCGACCCAAAACTCTCAGCCCTGAGCCAGCGCGCCCTGACCGACAACCTCGACCTGAAGCTCGCCAGCAGCCGCTTGCAGCAAAGCCGCGCCGTGCGTCAGGTGGTCACTGCCGAGCGCTACCCGAACACCGCCGCCACGGGCAGTTACAGCCGTAAACGCAACAGCGGCGAAGGCTTGATGGACCCTTCCGGAAACAACGGCAAATCCGCATTCAACCTCTGGGAAGCCGGTTTCTCCGCCTCCTGGGAGTTGGACTTCTGGGGCCGGGTGCGCCGCGAAACCGAAGCCGCCGATGCCACCCTGGAAGTGGCGGAAAACGATCGTCGTGGCGTGCTGCTGTCGGTACTCGCCGAAACCGCACAGGACTACATCCAACTGCGCGGCGTACAAAACATCCGTGCTGTCACCGAGCAGAACCTGGAGGTCGCACGCCACAGTTTGAAGCTGTCGCAGTTGCGTCTGGCTGACGGTGTCGCGACCGATCTGGATGTCGCTGAAGCCGCAGCGCAAGTCGCGGCCATCGAGTCACGCCTGCCCGCGCTGGAGCAACGTCAGGCACAACTGATCAATGCCTTGAGCCTGTTGATGGGCGAGCCGCCACACGCGTTGGCGTCTGAGTTGTCCAGCGACGCACTGGTGCCGCAAACCCCGCGCCTGGTCGCCATCGGGCTGCCGTCGCAACTGGCCGAACGCCGCCCGGACATCCGCGAGGCCGAAGCCCGCTTGCACGCCGCGACCGCCAGCATCGGCGTGGCCAAGGGCGATTTTTATCCGCGTATTACCCTGTCTGGCAATGTCGGGTCACAAGCCATGCAACTGGGCGATTTCGGTTCCTGGGGTTCGCGCACGTTCGGCATCGGCCCACAGTTCAGCTTGCCGCTGTTCGACGGTGGGCGTTTGCGCGGTGTGCTGAATTTGCGCGAAGCACAACAACAGGAAGCGGCCATCGCCTATCAGCAAACCGTGTTGCGCGCCTGGCATGAAATTGACGATCAGTTGAGCGCCTTCAACGCCAGCCAACTGCGCCGCGACAGCCTGGGTGAAGCCGTGCGTCAGAACCAGATCGCACTACGCACAGCGCAACAGCAATACGTGGAAGGCGTAGTGGATTTCGTCAATGTTCTCACCGTGCAAGGCGCGTTGCTGGCGACCCAGGAGCAGTGGGTCGAGAGCTCGACCGGTGTGTCGCTGGCTGCGGTCGGTTTGTACAAGGCGCTCGGTGGCGGGTGGCAGTCGGTGTATCCGCTGGCGGCGCAACGCTGAACCAGAATGGCTCACTTCATCGGTTCGCCTGCGTGAATAGCGGCGTGGCAACGGGCAGTGGCCTAGAGTGAGCAGGGTGTCCTGATCGCGCAGGTGTAAAAAAGGTGATAGAGGTAGAGCGCAAAGAGCCGTTGGTCAAACCTCTGCGATCTGGCGCGAACCGTCGGTTATCTCGCGACACTCAGTGGCTGCACGCCTGGATCGGTGGGCTGCTTATCCTGGTACTGGCCACTCTGGCGCGATTTTATGACCTGACAGCCGGGGCTATCTGGGGTGATGAGGGTTCCAGTCTGCTGATGAGCCGCTACGCCCTGGCGGACATCTGGATTCATGCTGCGCGTGATGTGCATCCCCCTCTGTATTTCATGCTGCTTCACGGCTGGATCGAAGTGTTTGGTGACGGCATTTTCCCGATACGCAGCTTGAGTGCGCTGCCGGGCATTGCCGCGGTGGTTTTGGGTATGTGGCTGGTCCGATTGATGGCCAACACTCGCGCGGCGCTGCTGGCGGGGCTGATGCTGGCGTTGTTGCCTACCGCAGTGCGCTATAGCCAGGAAGTGCGGATGTATTCGTTGCTGGGCATGTGGATGCTCGGCGCGACGATTGCGCTGGTGTATTGGGTCAAGCAACCTCGTCACACTTCGGCGCTGGTGATTTACGCGATGCTGATGACTGTCGGGTTTTACACCCACTATTTCACCGCATTGTGCGTGATCGTCCATTGGGCCTATCTGCTGGTGCTGCGCTTGCAGCCGGTCAATCCCCTGAAACACATCAATCGCCCAGACTGGTGGCTGGCCAATGTTGGCATTGTGCTGCTGTTTTGCCCTTGGATTCCCGGGCTGATCGATCTGATCGAGCATATGGACCAGCTCAAAGCCAACGGTGATGTAGGTTGGGAGTTGCCCGTCACGCTCAGTTCTTTGCCATCGATGGTGTGGACATTTCTGATTCAGGACGATGGGGGAAGTCTGTCTTTGCCGTTGTTCGGCGCGCTGCCGATGCTGCTCCTGGGTGTGATCGTGATGACATTGTTACGCGACCGCAGCCGCTATCGCTGGAGCACCTTGCTGGCGCTCTATTGCTTGTTTCCACTGATGCTGGTTTACGCGGTCTCGTTCATTTCTCCGGTGTTCATCGAGCGCTATCTGAACGCCTATGCATTGGGCCTGCCGCTGATCATGGCGCTGGCCATCGACCGCTTGCTCCATGGCTTTCGCTTACTGGCGTTCGGGCTGTTGGCATTGTTTGTCGGCACCGAGCTTGTGGGCCTGAAAACCAATGCCACGGTGGATGTGAATGACCAGACCAGCGTGATGGTCGAGTTCGTCAACCAGCACTTCGTCGAAGGCGACCGGATCGTCATCAGCGACATGCTCTGGTACCTGAGTTATGTCTACTACAACCGCACCGATGCAGAACCGATGCTCTACACCCCACCCTTGGCCGATGGCGCCTCCCGCCGGCCGAACGCTTACGGGTTCGGCACGCTGGTGGTGGGTGAGGCGGAAAGAATCTACCTTGATCACTTGAATCAATTGCCCAGAGGAACAGGCCGCGTCTGGTTAATCAGCACGGCCGACCAACCGGACGAATTCGCCCCCTTGCCTGCGGGTTGGCAGAAGGTCAGTGAAACCGTCGCGGCTAATACGCGAGCGCGCCTGTTCGTCATGGGAATCGAGTCGCGCTGAGGGCAGCATTCAAGGTTTCGACGACAAGTCCGCCATGCCCTTGAGCAGCTCGATCGGCAACGGAAAGACGATCGTCGAACTCTTGTCCCCGGCGATCGAATTGAGCGTCTGCATGTAGCGCAACTGCATGGCGCCGGGCTGGCGGCCGAGCATTTCGGCGGCCTGCATGAGTTTTTCCGAGGCCTGCAATTCACCTTCGGCGTGGATCACTTTGGCCCGGCGTTCGCGTTCTGCTTCGGCCTGTTTGGCGATGGCGCGGATCATTGATTCGTTAAGGTCCACGTGTTTGATTTCGACGTTGGCGACCTTGATGCCCCAGGTATCGGTTTGGGCATCGAGTACTTGCTGGATGTCGAAGTTAAGCCTTTCTCGCTCGGCCAGCAGTTCATCCAGCTCATGTTTACCCAGCACGGCGCGCAAAGTGGTTTGCGCCAATTGGCTGGTGGCCATGAAAAAGTCTTCGACCTGGATGATTGCCTTCTGCGCGTCGAGCACGCGGAAGTACAGCACCGCGTTGACCTTGACCGAGACGTTGTCGCGGGTGATGACGTCCTGCGTGGGTACGTCGAGCACCACGGTACGCAAGTCGACACGGACCATTTGCTGGACCACTGGAATCAGCAGAATCAGGCCGGGGCCCTTGACCTGCCAGAAGCGCCCGAGCTGGAAAACCACCCCGCGCTCGTACTCACGCAAGATGCGGAAGGTCGCTCCGGCCAGTGCGATCAAAAGCAGTAGTAGCGCGACAAAACCCAGTTGCAAGCCCATGGTTATTCTCCAACCGACACCGCGTCAGTCGCGGCCACTTCCAGCAGCAAACCCTTGCGTGCCACGACCCGCACCCGCTGCCCGATCTGCAACGGCTTGGCGCTCGACACTTGCCAGCGCTCGCCTTGCAAATGCACCCAGCCGTGACAGGCATCGCTGGTCTGCACAGACAACACGGGCGTGACGCTGCCCAGCAATCCGGCATCGCCGCTGACGTTCTTGCGCGGTCGGGTTTTCAGGGCGCGGATCAGCAGGAAGATCAGCAGCAGCGCGCTGATCAGTCCCAGGCCGATCATCAATGGAACGGGCATTTCGGCATTGCTCAAAATCAGCGCGCCGATCACGAACATCACGATGCCGCCCAAGCCGATGACGCCGTAGTTGGGCAATGCCGCTTCAGCGATCAAGAACGCTATGCCGAAGGTGATCAGCCAGATCCCGACGGGATTGGAAACCACCGGGCCAACAGTGTCTGCGGCGAAGGCTGATCCGCCAAAGGCCAACAGTAGCGCGACTAAACCACAACGAATGTTCACGTGACCCTCCGCGAGAGTCGGTCCTGTCTGTATTAAGTTTAGTTCACATGCAAGTTGTTCAAAATTTGCTCAACTGTTGATCTGTCCGATGGGCGGATTTTCCGTTGAAACGGCCCGGCGGGCCTAGACTTTTACTACGAAGATAAGCATTAACCACCGTCCGCCAAGCGTTATCGCGGACACCGAGGTGCATCATGCGTATGGCAAGAACCGTGCAAAGAAGCCTGGAAAAGGCTCAATGCGACTATGACATCGTGACCCACCCACACTCGGCCAGCAGCCTGGAAACGGCGCGGGTATCAGGCATTCCTGCCGAACGGATGGCCAAGTCCGTCATCCTCGACGATCACCACGGGCATTATCTGATGGCCGTGCTGCCCGCCAGCCGCCACCTGGACTTGAGCAAAGTGCGCAGCAGTGGTGAATGGCAGGTTTCCCGGGAAAGCAACCTGCCGCACCTGTTCGATGATTGCGAACGTGGCGCGGTACCTGCCCTGGGCGAAGCCTATGGGCTGGACGTGGTCATCGACCCTTTGCTGACCCGCCAGAAAGACATTTATCTGGAGGCTGGCAACCACATCAATCTGCTGCACATGAACATGCCGGATTTCCTGAAAATGGTGCCGCATGCGGAGGTGCGGGAGTTGAGTGATTAGGCCTTGCAGTGTTTTGACTGCCGTCATCGCGGGCAAGCCCGCTCCCACAGTAGATCGGTTGGAAATGGATGATTTGTATACGACGACGATCCTGTGGGAGCTGGCTTGCCAGCGATGGCGGAGTGTCAGACGACATTGATGTTGGATGTGCTCGCCTCATCGCGGGAAGCCTCGCTGCTACGATGGAATAGGCTTGGTACATAAAATTAGTTCGTGACAACGATCTAAATGTGGGAGCGGGCTTGCTCGCGATTGACCGCGCAGCGGTCCCTTTACTGGTTCACAGGAGTCAAACATGGAAAACCCAACCCACAGCCTCCCATCCCTGTTCAAGCAACTCGGCCTGGCCGATGACCCCGAAGGCATCGACAAATTCATCGCCACCCACTCACCGCTCAAGCCGGATTTACACCTGGCGGATGCGTTTTTCTGGTCCAAGGGCCAGGCACAATTTCTGCGTGACGAAATTCTGGATGACGCCGATTGGGCAGAGGTGGTCGACCAATTGGATGTGTTGTTGAGGAAGGGGCGGGGAGGATAGGAATCTGATGGGCAGTAGGTTTTCAAGATTGCTCATGGAACAAAATTAGACCAGAATTGAGACCTTATTTGAGGTCTTAATTATGCAAAATGTCTTGGCCGATATGGCTGTCAGTGTATCTGAATTGAAGAAAAACCCATCCGCCGTGCTCAATGGCGCCCATGGTGGGCCTGTGGCAGTGTTGAATCACAATCGAGTCATGGGCTACATGGTTCCGGCTGATGTTTTCGAAGCCATGATGGATCGCCTTGATGATCTCGAACTTGCAGAAATCGTGCGGGCTCGTCGTCATGAAACACCGATTCCGGTAACTCTTGATGACCTATAAGCTCGAATTTCTACCTTCTGCACGCAAGGAATGGGACAAATTGGGGCACACGCTACGAGAGCAATTCAAAAAGAAATTGGCCGAACGCCTGGAGCTTCCTCGTATCCCATCTGACGCCCTGCATGGCATGCCTGACTGCTACAAAATCAAACTGAAGTCATCTGGATACCGACTGGTGTATGAGGTTATAGATGAGCGCATTGTCGTTTCGGTTGTCGCTGTTGGTAAGCGCGAACGCAGCGCAGTTTACGAGCGGGCCAAGCGACGCTAAGGCCTTGATTTCGGACCTGCCGCTAGCGGCCAAGTCATTGGCCGCCAATTTGTTTCAAAACTTGACTGAAAATCCCCTCAAATGTCATATTGATAGTTAGCAAACTAACAGTGTGTGTTTTCCTTCGTGCCGAATAATCTCGACGCTCTGCAGATGAACATCAGCAGTTCCATGGTGGTGGCCGCCAGGCACTGGCGCAAAATCTGCCAGACTACGCTGGTCAACTATGGAATTTCCGAAGCCTGTGCCGTCCCTCTGCTGATGATCGGGCGACTGGGCGAGGGTGTGCGTCAGGTTACGGTGGCGCAGGCGGCGGGGATGGAAAGTCCGTCCCTGGTGCGTTTGCTCGATCAGCTGTGCCACGCAGGATATGTCTGCCGCACTGCCGATGCTCAAGACCGCCGCGCAAAATGCCTGAGCCTGACCGAAAGCGGTCGCACGCTGGTGCAAGCTGTCGAAATTGAATTGGTTCGCCTGCGTAATGAGGTCCTCGAAGGGATCGACCGCCGAGATCTGGAGGCTACGCTAAGGGTCTTGAGAGCTTTTGAGGCGGCCAGTGCGCCGGCGGTGGTCAACCCTTGAGCGGATTCTTTTCCGGTATGCCCTCGGCACGGGACTGGTTCTACGGTGTGCGTACCTTCGCCGCGTCGATGATCGCGCTGTACATCGCCATGCTCATGCAAATGCCGCGTCCTTACTGGGCGATGGCCACGGTGTATATCGTTTCCAGCCCATTTGTCGGCCCCACCAGCTCCAAGGCTCTATACCGCGCGGTCGGCACCTTTGTCGGCGCCGCTGCGGCGGTTTTTTTCGTGCCGATGTTTGTCCAGAGCCCCTATGTGCTGGTGCTGGTCATCGCGCTGTGGACCGGGATTTTGCTGTTCCTTTCCATGCACCTGCGCACGGCCAACAACTATGCCCTGATGCTCGCCGGCTACACCTTGCCGCTGATTGCCCTGCCGGTGGTGGATAACCCGTTGGCGGTGTGGGACGTGGCGGAGGCGCGCACCGAAGAGATTTTTCTCGGCATTGCCGTCGCGGCAGTGGTGGGGGCGATGTTCTGGCCACGTCGGCTGGCGCCGGTGTTCAACGATTCGGTGAGCAAATGGTTTAGCGATGCGTCGACCTACAGCCAGCGTTTTCTCAGCCGCGACGTGCAACCCGATGAAGTCAGTGCGTTGCGTTCGTCGATGGTGACGACCTTCAACACGCTGGAACTGATGATCGGCCAGCTGCCCCATGAAGGCGCAGGACCGCAAACGGTGCGTAACACCAAGGAATTGCGCGGGCGGATGATCCATTTGTTGCCGGTCATCGATGCCCTCGACGACGCGCTATACGCCCTGGAGCGGCGCACACCCGAGCTTGTGGAAAAGTTTGCACCGGTGCTCGACGCCAGCCGCGAGTGGCTGCAACACAAGGATGCCGACCCGCAACGCTGGCAAATGCTCAGAGACCAGCTCGAAGCCCTGCAACCGAGCGCCGAGGCACTGGAGGATCGCAAGCAATTGCTGTTCTCCAACGCGCTGTATCGCCTTGGCGAGTGGATCGATGTGTGGCAGGACTGCCGCAGCCTGCAAGTCGCCATCCAGTGCGAAAGCCAGCAACCCTGGCGCGCGGTGTACCGGCACTGGCGCCTGGGTCGGCTGTCACCGTTTCTGGATCGTGGCTTGATGCTGTATTCCGCCGCCTCTACGGTGACCGCAATCATTGTCGCTTCGGTGCTGTGGATTCTGCTCGGCTGGACCGATGGCGGTGCCGCCGTGATTCTGGCGGCGGTGTCGTGCAGTTTCTTTGCCTCGATGGACGACCCGGCGCCGCAGATCTACCGGTTCTTTTTCTGGACGGCGATGTCGGTGTTGTTCGCCAGTCTCTACCTGTTTCTGGTACTGCCCAACCTGCATGATTTCCCGATGCTGGTGCTGGCGTTTTCCGTGCCGTTCATTGTGGTCGGCACCCTGACAGTCAGGCCGCAGTTTTACCTCGGCATGCTGCTGACGCTGGTGAACACATCGTCGTTCATCAGTATTCAGGGCGCCTACGACGCCGACTTCCTCAGCTTTGCCAACTCCAACCTTGCCGGGCCGATTGGCTTGCTGTTTGCCTTCGTCTGGACCCTGGTTGCCCGGCCATTTGGCGCGGAACTGGCGGCCAAGCGCCTGACCCGTTTTGCCTGGCGCGACATCGTCAGCCTCACGGAGCCGGCCACCTTGGCCGATCACCGACAGTTGGGCGTGCAGGTACTGGATCGCCTGATGCAGCATTTGCCGCGTCTGGCCATGACCGGCCAGGACACCGGCATCGCCCTGCGCGAAGTACGCGTGGCACTGAATCTGCTGGATTTGCTGGCCTATACACCTCGGATCCAGGGTGTACCGCAGGCGTTGCTGCGTCAGGTGGTGACCGAGGTGGGTCAATACTTCACGGCTTGCCTGAAGGCGGGCGAACGCTTGCCAGCGCCAAGCCCCTTGTTGATGACCCTCGACCGCACTCGCCGCGCCCTCTGTGGTGCAGGCGACGATGAAACCCGCCTGCATTTGCTGCACGCCTTGAGTGGTTTGCGCCTGTCGCTGCTGCCCGGTGTTGAATTCGTTGGTTCTGCCGAGCCTGAAGAACCGCTTCCCCATGGCATCGATGGAGCGCCTTTATGATCGGTGATCTGGATATCAGCGGGGTGTTCCTGCCCACGCTGCTGGTGCTGATGGGTATTACCTATCTGTTGTACCTGTTGGTGCACGGGGTGCTGACGCGCCTGCACTTTTACCGTCTGGTCTGGCACCGGGCATTGTTTAACGTGGCTCTCTACGCCTTGCTGCTTGGCGCCGTGGATTCACTCAGTCGATACCTGATGACATGAAAAAACCGTTTCTAACCCTCGGTCGCATAGTGCTTACCCTGTTGGTCGTGAGCTTCGCCGTGGTCGTGGTCTGGCGCATGGTGATGTATTACATGTACGCGCCCTGGACCCGTGACGGGCACATTCGCGCCGACATCGTGCAAATCGCGCCGGACGTTTCCGGGCTGATCCAGAAAGTGGAAGTGCGTGACAACCAGTTGGTCAAGCGCGGCCAGGTGTTGTTCACCATTGATCAGGACCGTTTCAAACTGGCCCTGCGTCAGGCAAAAGCGGCGGTGGCCGATCGCGAGGAAACCCTCGCCCAGGCCCAGCGCGAGGCCAAGCGTAACAAGGGGCTCGGCAATCTGGTGCCGGGTGAGCAACTGGAAGAAAGCCAGTCAAAGGTGGCCCGCGGCCAAGTCGCATTGATGGAAGCGCAAGTGGCGGTCGATAGCGCCCAGTTGAACCTCGATCGCTCGGTGATCCGCAGCCCCGTGGACGGTTACGTCAACGACCGTGCGCCGCGCAGCCAGGAGTTCGTCAGCGCCGGGCGGCCAGTGTTGTCGGTGGTGGACAGCAATTCGTTCCACATCGACGGCTATTTCGAAGAAACCAAACTCGATGGCATCCATGTCGGGCAGAGCGTTGATATCCGCGTGATCGGCGACCGTGCACGGCTGCGCGGTCACGTGGAAAGCATCGTCGCCGGCATCGAAGACCGCGACCGCACCAGCGGCAATAACCTGCTGCCCAACGTCAACCCGGCGTTCAGCTGGGTACGGCTGGCGCAGCGGATTCCGGTGCGGATTGCCTTTGACGATGTGCCAGCGGATTTCCGCATGATCGCCGGGCGTACGGCCACGGTTTCGATTATTGACGACCAGAATCGGGAGCCAGCGCAATGAGCAAGGCCTCGGGTTTGGCGATCGCCGGATTAGGCTTGCTGCTGTCGGCGTGCCAGATGGTTGGGCCGGACTATCACCTGCCGGAAGAAGCCGCCATCCATCGTGAAGATCTGCAGGGTGATCTGGCGGTGGACGGTAAACCGGTGGTTTCGGCGCCCGTGCCTGCCGATTGGTGGCGTCTGTATCAAGACCCGCGGCTCGACCAGTTGGTGCAGCAGGCCATGGCTTCCAACACCGATTTGCGCGTGGCGGCGGCCAACCTGTCCCGGGCGCGCGCTCAGGTCGACGAGGCTGAAGCAGCCGGCGGCTGGAGTGGCGGCGTGAAGATGGGCGCCCAGCGCTTGCAGGAGTCCGGCGAAGCCTTTTTGCTGCCGGAAAAGGTGCCGGTGGCCAACATCGGCGATATCGGCATCAGCGCTTCGTACCAGTTCGACCTGTTCGGCACGCTGCAGCGCGGCATCGAAGCGGCCAAAGCCAATGCTGATGCGACCCAGGCGGCTGCCGATACGGCGCGTATTACCCTGGTCGCCGACGTGGTACGCGCTTATACCCAAGTGTGTGCGGCCAACGAAGAGCGGGAAATTGCCCAGCATTCCCTCGATCTGCAATCGCAAAGCACCACGCTGATCCAGCGCCTGCGCGACGCCGGACGTGGCGACGAAACCCAGGTCACCCGCTCGCAGACCCAATTCAAATCCTTGCGCGCCGACATGCCGCGCTATGAAGCGGCGCGGCAGACCGGGCTGTTCCGCCTGTCGATGCTGTTGGCCAAACCCGTGGATCAACTGCCGGCGGGCACCGCGACCTGTGCCGAGTTGCCGAAAATCACGCAGCTGGTGCCGGTCGGTGATGGCGCCGCGTTGCTCAAGCGTCGTCCCGACGTACGGCAAGCCGAGCGTCATCTGGCTGCCGCGACGGCCACCATCGGTGTTGCTACGGGGCAGTTGTACCCAGACATCAGTTTCGGGGCGACCATTGGCACCATCGGTATTCTGGACAACCTTGGCGAGCCCTCCACCAACCGCTGGGGCTTCGGCCCGTCGCTGAGCTGGAAGGTGCCGACCAACGGCGCCCGTGCCCGCATCCGCGAAGCCGAGGCCGCCACCCAAGGCGCGCTGGCGCATTTCGACGGCGTGGTGCTCAACGCAATCCGTGAAACCCAGACCGGCCTGGCCCAGTATTCCGCGTTGCTGCAACGCCGTGATGCGCTGGCCGAAGCCGAGCAATCGGCCAAGCTGGCGGCCGACCAGACGCACCGGTTCTTCCTGGCGGGCCGCGCGTCATTCCTGGCGGACCTGCAGGCCACCCGCACTTATATCGATGTCACGGCGCAACTGGCCTCGGCGAACACACAGGTGGTCGTGGGACAGATCAATTTGTTCCTGGCGTTGGGCGGTGGTTGGGAAAGCGGACGAACGCAAGCGTCGAACTCCGGCAAACCCTGAGGCCGTTGCTATGCTTTGAAGTGTTGGAAGGGTGTTTACGCAAAACGCCCTTGCAGTGCACAAGGCTTGCGCAGGTCATGGGGAAACCAATAATGAAAAACCCTTATGCTCTCGGCTTCTGGTGTGCCGTCGTGGCGTTAGTGCTGCTTACGGCAACCTATTTCTACGGCATCATGCTGACCCGTCAGATCGACACGGCAATGGCGTTTCTCGACAGCGCTGTCGCGTTGATCGCCGTGATGTCCATCGCCGTCGTGGCCTGGGCGTCGGTCCAGACTCGACGGATCAAAAAAAGACAACTCGAACAAGGCAAGACCCTGGTGCTCATCTGGGACACCAAGGTGGCGTTGCGTCGTGTCGAAACGGTGTTCGACCGTTATTTTTGGGGCAGTTACTGGCAGCCGGGGCGCACGTTCCAGGAAGTCATGGGCGAACTGACCGGTACGCCGCTGGAAAAAAGCCTCGAAACCCTGAAAAAACAATGCCTGGAGCTGGACAAGCAAGTGGCTGACGATGGTCGCCACTGGCTCAACAACGCCCGGGAGCTGGCCGACGTCGCCACCGCGATGGCCCGTGAGCGCTATCAGTTGGACTTCTGCGACCCCCGTGGGGAAGTGACGGGCGGGGCGGTGATCAATCGCGATTTTGAAGTGCTGGTGTACACCTGGACGGCGCGGCTTAAAACCTTTGATCATCAGTTGGATGAGATCGAGGTTCAGTATTCCTGATACAGATCGTTCCCACGCTCTGCGTGGGAATGCCTCAACGGACGCTCCGCGTTCGGCTCTTGATTGGGACGCAGAGCGTCCCGGGCTGCATTCCCACGCGGAGCATGGGAACGATCAAACAACACAACCCCCAAGACACTCTTTCACCTTTAATCATTGGGCCGCGCCGCGCGCCTGATGCTAATCTGCACCCCACTTTCAGCGCTGTCGTGACCGCAACCCGTCCTGGGTTCAGGGAAGACGACCACACCTTCAACAACGGACATTGAACGGGTCATACATGAATAAATCAGCAGGCGTGCTTCTGGGGATTGTGGTTGCCATCGGGGCCATCAGCGCCGGCGGTGCCTGGTTCACCGGCACCAAAATCGAAGGGGTGTTGAACACGTCCCTGGCCGATGCCAACAAGCAGTTGCAGGCCGCCATGGTCGGGTACAAAGGCACGGCGTCGCTGGAGCTGGTGTCGCTGGAGCGTCATGTATTCAGCAGTACCGCGCACTATCGCCTCAAGGGCGAAGGCGAAATGTTTGGCGAAGCGCCGGTCGAATTGCTGTTCGTGGATCACATCGAACACGGTCCATTGCCGTTCTCGCGCCTGGTATCGCTCAAATGGTTGCCCGTCATGGCCACCAGTCACTACGAACTGGAAAAGACGCCGCTCACCGAAAAGTGGTTCGCCGCCGCCAAGGACGCTTCGCCGCTCAAGGGTGTGGTCAATATCGGCTATGACAGTTCCACCAGCGGCACGCTGGAATTGCTGCCGCTGGAAACCGCCCTGGACGACAAATCCAGCATGAAGTTTTCAGGTCTGAAAGTTGACGTTTCGGCCAGCGCCCAGGCGCAGAAGGTCAAGGCCGACGGTTACATGGACAGCCTGAAGCTGACCACCGTTTCCGAAGATCAGGCACCGGTTCAGGTCGAGTTGAGCGGCCTGACCCTGGCCAGCAACCTGACCAAGAGCACCTACGGCTATTACACCGGCGACAACACCCTCGAACTGAGCAACAGCAAAACCACCTATGGCGCCAAACAGACGGTGCTGGGCTTCAAGAATTTTGAAATGAAGAACCACACCGAGGAATCGGGCACCAGCGCTTCGGGGCGTGCCGATTACAAAATCGGTGAAGTGTCGCTCAACGGTAAGGCTGTGGGTTCCGCACAACTGGCCCTAAGCCTGAAGAATCTCGACATCCCATCGACCATGGTGTTGATGCAGATTTACCAGACCAAACTGCAACCGTACGAGCAGGCGGCGACCGAAGCTGCTGAAGCGGGCCTGCCGGCACCAGAGCTGAACCTGACCGAAGCTGAAGAAGCACAGCTCAAAACCAATCTGGAGCAATTGCTCGCGGCCGGCCCGCAAGTGGCGCTGGAGAACCTCTCGTTCAACACCGCCAATGGCGAAAGCCGTGCCAACCTAGTACTTGATCTGACCAAGCCGCAATCGATCGATTTGCCGGCCGATCAATTGGTCAGACAGCTGATCGCCTTGCTGGACGTCAACCTGCAAGTGTCCAAGCCGATGCTCGTAGACGTGCTCACCGTGCAGTCGCAGATCGACGGCCAGACCGACGCCAAGCTGATCGCCGATCAGGCCTCCGCCACGGTCGACATGTTCAGCGGCATGGCTGTTGGCTCGCAGCTGGCAAAACTGGACGGCAACAACGTCGTCAGCAAATTGCACTACGCCAACAATCAGGTGGACTTCAACGGCCAGAAAATGACCCTCGAAGAGTTTGTCGGCTTCTTGATGAACAAGTTCGGTGGCGCCCAAGCGATCCAGTAAAAACCGCAACCCGTACAGCAACGCCCGGCCTCCGCATCCTGCGGACGTCGGGCGTTTTGCTTTCCAGAGCGTTGAAGGGCGTCACCCTGATCCGAGACTCGTGTAGGAGGAATCTGAAGCGTGCAAACAGGGTTGTATTGGGTTTCGGCGCTCGCCTATCGTTGGTCCGTCGCCGACGAATCGGTGATGGACCTTAGCCGGTCGTTTTCGATGATGCACAAGCGCCCGTATAATCGCGGCGCTTTTTGCTGCCTGACATCTGTCTATGGTGGCTGTGCGTGGGACACCTTCGGGTGTGCCGGGTTCATCTGACCGGTCGGCTAACCCACGTACAGCTACCACCTCAATCGATTAGCCGCGAGCAGGGTGGGGTCCTAACCCTATTAGATGAGATTCAAACCATGTCTAACTACCATCCGCTCCAAGGTAACTTCAGCGCTACACCCACGCTTTACATCGACACTGAAGCCCCCGTCTCAGACCTTCTCGAAACCGCCAATCATCGAATCAAAGCTGCGCGAAATCTGCTCAACAGCATCACCTGTCTGTGCGTAAAAGACGCCGAAGGCCACGACCTGGAACACTTCGCCAACGTCGCCCACATATTGATCCAGGACGGTTGCGACGCCCTGAACGCATTGGGCTGGAAGCTCGACCTCACCTCTCGCTAACCATCACCACCCCGTGTAGGAGCTGCCGAAGGCTGCGATCTTTTGATCTTGTTTTTAAAATCAAAATCAAAAGATCGCAGC
>NZ_JBOIBY010000354.1:0-2317 GCF_050739655.1 Pseudomonas sp.
GCACAGCAATCAGTCCGACTGCTTATAACTATAAGGTAGTCCGCCAGTTCGCCATCATGACGGTGGTCTGGGGGATCCTTGGCATGGGGCTCGGTGTCTTCATCGCCTCGCAACTGGTCTGGCCGGAATTGAACTTCGGTCTGCCCTGGACGAGCTTTGGACGCCTGCGCCCGTTGCACACAAACCTGGTGATTTTCGCCTTCGGTGGTTGTGCACTGTTTGCCACTTCCTATTACGTCGTGCAGCGAACCTGCCAAACGCGACTGATTTCCGACAGCCTCGCGGCCTTCACCTTCTGGGGTTGGCAAGCGGTGATCGTCGGCGCCATCGTTACCTTGCCGCTGGGTTACACCACCACCAAGGAATACGCGGAACTGGAATGGCCCCTGGCTATTCTGCTGGCCATCGTCTGGGTCACCTACGGTCTGGTGTTCTTCGGCACCATCACCAAGCGCAAAACCAAGCACATCTATGTGGGTAACTGGTTCTACGGCGCCTTCATCGTCGTGACGGCGATGCTGCACATCGTCAACCACATGTCGCTGCCGGTCAGCCTGTTCAAGTCCTATTCGGCTTACTCGGGTGCGACTGACGCGATGATCCAGTGGTGGTACGGCCACAACGCGGTAGGTTTCTTCCTGACCACGGGCTTTCTGGGGATGATGTACTACTTCGTGCCGAAACAGGCCGAACGCCCGATCTACTCCTATCGTCTGTCGATCGTGCACTTCTGGGCGCTGATCACCCTGTACATCTGGGCAGGTCCGCACCATCTGCACTACACCGCTCTGCCGGACTGGGCTCAATCGCTGGGCATGGCGATGTCGATCATCCTGCTGGCTCCGAGCTGGGGCGGCATGATCAACGGCATGATGACCCTGTCGGGCGCCTGGCATAAGCTGCGCACCGACCCGATCCTGCGCTTCCTGGTCGTCTCCCTGGCGTTCTACGGCATGTCGACCTTCGAAGGTCCGATGATGGCGATCAAGACCGTGAACTCGCTGTCGCACTACACCGACTGGACCATCGGCCACGTACACGCCGGCGCTCTGGGCTGGGTGGCGATGATTTCGATCGGCGCGGTCTACCACATGATTCCGAAACTGTTCGGTCGTGCGCAGATGCACAGCGTTGGCCTGATCAACGCACACTTCTGGCTGGCGACCATCGGTACCGTTCTGTACATCGCTTCGATGTGGGTCAACGGCATCACCCAAGGCCTGATGTGGCGTGCGATCAACGATGACGGCACCCTCACCTACTCGTTCGTCGAAGCGCTGCAAGCCAGCCACCCGGGCTTCATCGTTCGCGCATTGGGCGGTGCGTTCTTTGCCAGCGGCATGCTGTTCATGGCCTACAACGTGTTCCGCACCGTACGCGCCTCGAACCCGGCTGAAGCTGAAGCCGCCGAACAGATTGCTGTAGTTGGAGCTCACTGATGAAGCATGAAGCAGTCGAGAAGAACATTGGCCTGCTGGCCTTCTTCATGGTTATCGCCGTCAGCGTTGGCGGCCTGACCCAGATCGTTCCGCTGTTTTTCCAGGACGTGACCAACAAGCCGGTCGAAGGCATGAAGCCTCGCCCCGCCCTTGAACTGGAAGGCCGGGACGTCTACATCGCCAACGGCTGTGTCAGCTGCCACTCGCAGATGATTCGCCCGTTCCGTGCTGAAACCGAACGTTACGGCCACTACTCGGTCGCCGGTGAAAGCGTGTGGGATCACCCATTCCTGTGGGGTTCCAAACGCACCGGTCCGGACCTGGCCCGTGTCGGCGGTCGATACTCCGATGACTGGCAGCGTGCGCACTTGTACAACCCGCGCAACGTTGTGCCTGAGTCGAAAATGCCGGCTTATCCGTTCCTCGTGGAAAACAAGCTCGACGGCAAGGACACCGCGAAGAAAATGGAAGTCTTGCGCACGCTCGGCGTCCCTTACACCGACGAAGACATCGCCGGCGCCAAGGATGCTGTGAAGGGCAAAACCGAAATGGACGCGCTGGTGGCCTATCTGCAAGGCCTGGGCACCATCATCAAAAGCAAACGGTGATCTAAATGGATATCGGGATGATTCGTGGCCTGGGCACCGTTGTCGTGATGGTGGCCTTCGTCGGTCTGGCGTTGTGGGTATTCAGCCCCAAGCGCAAGTCGGAGTTTGAAGACGCGACCTTGCTGCCTTTTGCGGATGATCCCGAAGCCATCAAGCACGTCGAGCAAGCTTCTAGGAGTAACAAAGAATGACTACATTCTGGAGTCTGTACGTCACAGTCCTCAGTCTCGGTACGATCTTTTCCCTGACCTGGCTGCTGCTGTCGACCCG
>NZ_JBOIBY010000355.1:0-4843 GCF_050739655.1 Pseudomonas sp.
TTCAGTGAACTGGACCAGATCAAGCTCGATCTGGAACGTCTCGAGGCGCGTTTCGAGCGCCTTTCCCGATCCCTCGACCCAAGCGATAACGCATGAAGCTGCTTGCCGTCCGCCGTCTGTTGCGCATCCAGCGCGTCGTAATCCGCTACCGCCTCGATGACCTGCTGTTCGCCCTGCCGCTGCCCTGGTTTTTGCGGGCACTGCGTTATGTCCTGCCGTGGCGCTGGTTTCCGCGCAAACCCCTGGACCTGAGCCGTGGCGCGCGCTTGCGCCTGGCGTTGCAAGACCTGGGGCCAATCTTCATCAAGTTCGGGCAGATCCTGTCCACTCGCCGCGATCTGCTTCCAGAAGACATCGCCGATGAATTGATGCTGCTGCAGGACCGCGTGCCGCCGTTCGATTCGCAGCTGTCGGTGAAGCTGATCGAAGAGCAGCTCGGCAAGAAAATCAGCGAAGTATTCAGCCGTTTCGACGTCGAACCATTGGCCTCTGCCTCGGTGGCGCAGGTGCATGCCGCACAACTGAAAACCGGCGAAGAAGTGGTGGTGAAGGTCATTCGCCCGGGCCTCAAGCCAGTGATTGCCCAGGATCTGGCATGGCTGTTCATCCTCGCCCGCGCCGCTGAAAAGCTCTCGGCCGACGCCCGCCTGCTACATCCGGTGGACGTGGTCAGTGACTACGAAAAAACCATCTACGACGAACTCGACCTGTTGCGTGAGGCGGCCAACGCCAGCCAGTTGAAGCGCAACTTCGAAGGGTCGCCGATGCTCTACGTGCCGCAGGTCTATTGGGACTGGTGCCGGCCAAAAGTGCTGGTGATGGAGCGTATCTACGGGATTCAGGTCACCGATCTGGCCACCCTGGCCGACCAGCGCACCGACATGAAAATGCTCGCCGAGCGTGGCGTGGAAATCTTCTTCACCCAGGTATTCCGCGACAGTTTCTTCCATGCCGACATGCACCCCGGCAACATCTTCGTCAGCACCGTGAGCCCGTGGAGCCCGCAGTACATTGCCATCGACTGCGGCATCGTCGGCAGCCTGACTCCGGAAGACCAGGACTATCTGGCGCGTAACCTGTTCGCCTTCTTCAAGCGCGATTACCGTCGCGTGGCGCAGTTGCACATCGATTCGGGCTGGGTACCGGCGGAAACCAAACTCAACGAATTCGAAGCCGCGATTCGTACGGTGTGCGAGCCGATCTTCGAAAAACCATTAAAAGATATTTCCTTCGGCCAGGTGCTGATGCGCCTGTTCCAGACCGCACGGCGCTTCAACATGGAAGTGCAGCCGCAGCTTGTTCTTTTGCAGAAGACCCTGCTTAACATCGAGGGCCTGGGCCGGCAGCTGTATCCGGACCTGGATCTGTGGAACACCGCGCAACCGTTCCTCGAACGCTGGATGCGCGAGCGCGTCAGCCCCAAAGCTTTGCTGGGCAACGTGCAAAGCCAGTTCGAACAGCTCCCGCACCTGGCCAACATGGCCCGCGATCTGCTCGAACGCATGTCCCAACCCCATGCCTACGATCCGCCGCCACCGTGGCACCGACGCCGCGACGACTGGTTCCTGCGCCTGCTCGGCACGGCGCATCTGGCCGGTGGCGCGATCCTCGCCGCGGGCGGTCCATTGAACGAGCTGGCCTACTGGCCGGCCGGGATCATGATGGCCGTCGGCTTGTATCTGGTCGTTCGTCGATAGCCAGTTGCGTGAACGACTGGCACACTGTTTCAACGCCTGGGTTCGACTAATGAAGTGTTGAGCCCGCTGTCGGAGTCGAAGATGAAAAACTGGCTGGACGAGATCAAGTGGGACGCTGACGGCCTGGTGCCGGCGATTGCCCAGGATCACAAGACCGGGCGCGTCCTGATGATGGCCTGGATGAACCGAGAAGCGCTGCAACTCACCGCTGCCGAGAACCGCGCCATTTACTGGTCCCGCTCCCGTGGCAAGCTGTGGCGCAAGGGCGAAGAGTCCGGCCACGTGCAAAAATTGCATGAGATGCGCCTGGACTGCGACGCCGACGTGATCATCCTGATGGTCGAGCAGATCGGCGACATCGCCTGCCATACCGGTCGTCAAAGCTGCTTCTACCGCGTCTACGAGAACGGCGACTGGACAACGGTCGACCCGGTCCTCAAAGATCCGCACGCCATCTATTCCGCAGGACACAAACATGAGTGACACTCTGACCCGCCTGGCCGAGGTTCTGGAGGAGCGCAAAGGCGCCGCCGCCGACAGCTCGTATGTCGCCAGCCTGTACCACAAGGGCTTGAACAAGATTCTGGAAAAAGTCGGCGAAGAGTCGGTCGAAACCATCATTGCCGCCAAGGATGCCGCCGTCAGCGGTGACTGCAGCGATGTGATCTACGAAACCGCCGATTTGTGGTTCCACAGCATGGTCATGCTTGCCCAATTGGGGCAGCATCCACAGGCTGTACTCGATGAACTGGACCGTCGTTTCGGTCTCTCCGGACACGTTGAGAAAGCCTCGCGCCCGTCCGCCTGAATAACTATTAGAGAGGAGCAGCAGCATGGGCATTTTTGACTGGAAACACTGGATCGTCATCCTGGTTGTTGTCGTACTGGTATTTGGCACCAAGAAACTGAAAAACCTCGGCACCGACGTCGGCGAGTCGATCAAGGGCTTCAAAAAGGCCATGAACGATGACGAGAAGCCAGCTGACCCTGCCGCTACTCCAGCCCAACCGGTTCCACCGGTTCAGCCACAGGCCTCTGTGAATCAGCCGCACACCATCGACGTGCAGGCGCAGAAAGTCGAAGAGCCGATCCGCAAAGACGTGTGAGCACTGACTAATGTTTGGTATCAGCTTCTCTGAACTGCTGCTCGTCGGCCTCGTCGCCCTGCTGGTGCTGGGCCCCGAGCGCTTGCCGCATGCTGCGCGCACCGCCGGCCTGTGGGTTGGGCGCCTGAAGCGCAGCTTCAATGCGATCAAACAGGAAGTTGAACGTGAAATCGGTGCCGACGAGATTCGTCGGCAACTGCACAACGAACACATTCTGTCGCTGGAGCAGGAAGCGCGGAAGATTTTCACGCCGACACAGCAAGAGCCGACGCCGGTTGAGCATGTGGGGGAGCAGACGATTCAGGCTCCCGCTGCTAGCGTCGCAACACCTGCTGTAGCACCGGCAGAACCTGCACCCGTTGTTACAGCCACACCGGTTGAACCCGTCGTACCTGCGGCTGCGCCTGTTGCGCCAGCCCCTCATGACCCCACACTGCCGCCGCGAGCCCCATGAGCGATCTTCCTGAAAACGACCAGCACATGCCGCTGGTTTCGCACCTCACCGAGTTGCGTACCCGTCTGCTGCGCTGCGTAGCGGCCATCTTCATCATCTTTGCCGGGTTGTTCGCCTTCACCCAGCAGATCTACACCTTCGTCTCGACACCGCTGCGTGCTTATCTGCCGGCGGGCGCGACGATGATCGCCACCGACGTGTCGTCGCCGTTCCTGACACCGCTCAAGCTGACCATGATGGTCTCGCTGTTCCTGGCCATTCCGGTGATCCTGCACCAGATCTGGGGCTTCATTGCCCCAGGCTTGTACAAGCATGAAAAACGCATCGCCGTGCCCTTGCTATGTTCGAGCATCGTTCTGTTTTATGCCGGCATGGCCTTCGCCTATTTCCTCGTATTCCCGCTGATCTTCAAGTTCTTCGCCGCCGCCACTCCGGCCGGTGTGGAAATGATGACCGACATCACCAGCTACCTCGATTTCGTCATGACGCTGTTCTTCGCCTTCGGCGTGGCGTTCGAAATCCCGGTGGCCGTAGTACTGCTGGTGTGGATCGGCGTGGTCGACGTCAAATACCTGAAGAAAATCCGCCCGTACGTGATCATCGGCTGCTTCGTGGTCGGCATGATCCTGACCCCGCCGGACATCTTCTCGCAAACCCTGCTGGCAGTGCCGATGTGGTTGCTGTTCGAAATCGGCATCCTGTTTGGCGGCCTGATCAGCAAGCGTGGCGAGCATCCGGACGACCAGCCGGCTGACGATCACAACGACCAGCCGCCAGCGACCCAAGCGTGAACCTGCTGCTTCTCGAAGAGGCCGACTTCATTGCGGCCGACCGGGTGATTTTGCGTGATCGCCGGCTGACCCATATGCAGGAAGTCCATCGCTGTGAGGTCGGCGACAGCATGCGTGTCGGACGTCTTGGCGGCCTGATGGGCTCGGCTGAAGTGCTGCGCCTGGAGGCCAATGAGGCCGAACTGCGCGTCACACTCGACCAGCCACCACCGGCCAAGCTGCCACTGACCCTGGTTTTGGCCCTGCCACGGCCCAAGATGCTGCGCAGGGTATTTCAGACCGTTGCGGCCATGGGAGTGCCCCGGGTTGTACTGGTGAACAGCTATCGCGTCGAGAAGAGCTTCTGGCAAACACCGTTCCTGGAGCCGCAAGCCATTCGCGAGCAATTGATCCTCGGCCTCGAACAGGCCCGGGACAGCGTGCTGCCGGAAGTGGTGATCGAGAAGCGCTTCAAGCCGTTCGTTGAAGACCGCCTGCCGGCAATCAGCGAAGGTACCCTTGGACTGGTTGGCCATCCGGGCAACTACCCGCCCTGCCCCCGCGCATTGAGCGAACCGGTGACCCTGGCCATCGGCCCTGAAGGTGGCTGGATTCCTTACGAAATCGACCTGCTCGGCAAGTCCGGCCTGCAACCGGTGCAACTGGGCGAGCGCATCCTGCGCGTCGAAACCGCCGTCACCGCCCTCCTCGCACGCCTCTTCTAACCCCGCCATACCCTTGTGTGGAGCTGCCGCAGGCTGCGATCTTTTGATCTTGAAAAATCAAAATCAAAAGATCGCAGCCTGCGGCAGCTCC
>NZ_JBOIBY010000356.1:0-2534 GCF_050739655.1 Pseudomonas sp.
GACATCGCGGCCCTGATCGGCATGAAGGACGTCACCACTGGTGAAACCTTGTGCAACGCTGACAAGCCAATCATCCTGGTTCGCATGGACTTCCCGGAGCCGGTTATTTCGGTTGCCGTTGAGCCTAAAACCAAGGATGACCAGGAAAAAATGGGTATCGCTCTGGGCAAGCTTGCTCAGGAAGACCCGTCTTTCCGCGTCAAGACTGATGAAGAGACTGGTCAAACGATCATCTCTGGCATGGGCGAGCTGCACCTGGACATCCTGGTTGACCGGATGCGCCGTGAGTTCAACGTCGAAGCCAACATCGGCAAACCTCAGGTTTCGTATCGTGAGCGCATCACGAAGAACTGCGAAATCGAAGGCAAGTTCGTTCGTCAGTCCGGCGGTCGTGGCCAGTTTGGCCATTGCTGGATCCGTTTTGCTCCTGCTGACGAAGGTCAGGAAGGTCTGCAATTCGTGAACGAAGTAGTGGGTGGTGTTGTTCCTAAGGAATACATTCCGGCTATCCAGAAGGGTATCGAAGAGCAGATGAAGAACGGCGTTGTTGCCGGCTATCCGCTGATCGGCCTGAAGGCTACCGTGTTTGATGGTTCTTACCACGACGTCGACTCGAACGAGATGGCGTTTAAGGTGGCTGCTTCCATGGCGACCAAGCAGCTGGCCCAGAAGGGCGGTGGTGAGTTGCTTGAGCCGATCATGGCGGTAGAGGTTGTTACGCCTGAAGACTATATGGGTGACGTGATGGGCGACCTTAACCGTCGTCGCGGCATGATTCTGGGTATGGAAGACACGGTCTCCGGCAAGGTAATCCGTGCTGAAGTTCCGTTGGGCGAGATGTTCGGTTATGCGACCGACGTTCGTTCGATGTCCCAGGGTCGCGCAAGCTACTCTATGGAATTCAAAAAATACAATACAGCTCCGTCGCACATCGTCGAAACTGTAACCAAAAAACAAGGCTGATTCAGTCCTTTAGGCAAGGAGTTAATTGTCGTGGCTAAAGAAAAATTTGATCGTTCCCTACCGCACGTCAACGTTGGCACTATCGGTCACGTTGACCACGGTAAAACCACTCTGACCGCAGCTCTGACTCGCGTTTGCTCCGAAGTTTTCGGTTCTGCAATCGTTGATTTCGATAAGATCGACAGCGCGCCAGAAGAAAAAGCTCGCGGTATCACCATCAACACCGCGCACGTCGAGTACAACTCGAAGATTCGTCACTACGCTCACGTTGACTGCCCAGGTCACGCTGACTACGTGAAGAACATGATCACCGGTGCTGCCCAGATGGACGGCGCGATCCTGGTTTGCTCGGCCGCTGATGGTCCGATGCCGCAAACCCGTGAGCACATCCTGCTGTCCCGTCAGGTAGGCGTTCCGTACATCGTGGTTTTCCTGAACAAGGCTGACCTGGTAGACGACGCTGAGCTGCTGGAACTGGTCGAGATGGAAGTTCGCGACCTGCTGTCCACCTACGACTTCCCGGGCGATGACACTCCAATCATCATCGGTTCGGCTCGTATGGCGCTGGAAGGCAAAGACGACAACGAAATGGGCACCACTGCCGTTCGTAAGCTGGTTGAAACTCTGGATAGCTACATCCCAGAGCCAGAGCGTGCAATCGACAAGCCATTCCTGATGCCAATCGAAGACGTATTCTCGATCTCGGGTCGTGGTACCGTTGTTACTGGTCGTATCGAGCGCGGTATCGTTCGCGTTCAGGATGCGCTGGAAATCGTTGGTCTGCGTGACACCACTACCACCACCTGCACCGGTGTTGAAATGTTCCGCAAGTTGCTCGACGAAGGTCGTGCTGGCGAGAACTGCGGCGTTCTGCTGCGTGGTACCAAGCGTGACGACGTTGAGCGTGGTCAGGTTCTGGTTAAGCCAGGTTCGGTTAAGCCGCACACCAAGTTCACCGCAGAAGTTTACGTTCTGAGCAAGGAAGAAGGCGGTCGTCACACTCCGTTCTTCAAAGGCTACCGTCCACAGTTCTACTTCCGTACTACTGACGTGACTGGCAACTGCCAGCTGCCAGAAGGCGTTGAAATGGTAATGCCAGGTGATAACATCCAGATGGAAGTTACCCTGATCAAGACCATCGCAATGGAAGACGGCCTGCGTTTCGCTATCCGTGAAGGCGGTCGTACCGTCGGCGCTGGCGTAGTAGCCAAAATCATCGAGTAAGCGTCTCTTTTGAGATAGCTTCGATGCTTTGAAAAGCCCCCGCTCAGCGGGGGCTTTTTTATTGGGTTGACACCCATCTGGGGCGTCTATAGAATTGCGCCTCCTTTTAACGGGCGTATTGCGCTCGGTGGGAATAGCAGCCGGAGTCTGAAATCCAATGCAAAATCAGCAAATCCGTATCAGGTTGAAGGCTTTCGACCATCGCCTGATCGACCAATCAACCCAGGAAATCGTGGAAACCGCGAAACGTACTGGTGCTCAAGTGCGTGGTCCAATTCCACTGCCTACCCGTAAAGAGCGGTTCACCGTTCTGGTCTCCCCGCACGTCAACAAAGACGCGCGTGACC
>NZ_JBOIBY010000357.1:0-1659 GCF_050739655.1 Pseudomonas sp.
CCCAGAGTGTGTAAAAACACCCGGACAAACCCTTGCTATGATTTCTGAGAATCTCATCGCAGGGGAAACCCATGAAACGGTTTATCCAGGGTGAACACCGAGGTCAAAGTACCTTACTTCCAGAAAGCCTCGACGACTACGTCAGCGATACCAATCCAGTGCGTGTGGTCGATGTCTTCGTCGATGAGCTCGACCTAGCCAAACTGGGTTTCGATAGCGTCATTCCAGCCGAAACTGGCAGACCTGCTTATCATCCTGCGATCCTGCTGAAGATCTATATCTACGGCTACCTAAACCGTATTCAATCGAGCCGACGTCTTGAGCGAGAAGCTCAGCGTAACGTCGAGCTGATGTGGTTAACCGGGCGCCTGATGCCCGACTTCAAGACCATCGCCAACTTCCGAAAAGACAACAGCAAAGCCATTCGCGGTGTCTGTCGCCAGTTCGTTTTGCTCTGCCAGCAGTTGGGGTTGTTTAGCGAAAACCTGGTTGCCATCGACGGCAGTAAATTCAAGGCCGTGAACAACCGCGACCGGAACTTCACCAGCGCCAAACTGAAGCGGCGCATGGAAGAAATCGAGGCGAGCATCAGCCGTTATTTGGCCTCGCTCGATGCGGCTGATCGCCAGATCCCTAGCGCCTCCAAGCCCGACACGGTGAGCTTGGAAGATAAAATCGCCAAGCTCAAAGCACAGGTGAAAGAGCTTCAGGGGATTGAGTCTCAGCTCAACGAATCGCCAGATAAACAGGTTTCGCTGACCGACCCGGATGCCCGTTCGATGATGACGCGCGGCAGCGGGATCGTTGGCTACAACGTGCAGACGGCTGTCGATACGCAGCACCATTTAATCGTTGCTCACGAGGTCACCAACAGAGGTTCTGACCGTGACCAACTCAGTTCAATGTCGAAGCAGGCTCGTGAAGCCATCGGCGTAGAAACGTTGTCGGTAGTTGCCGACCGAGGCTACTTCAAAGGCGAAGAAATCCTGGCCTGTCACAACGCAAACATCACCGCCTATGTGCCGAAGCCGATGACTTCAAGCGCTAAAGCTGATGGCCGATTCAACAAAGATGCCTTCGTGTATGACGCGACGAAAAACGAATACACCTGCCCGGCGGGAGAGGCACTGATCTGGCGATTCTCCAGCGTTGAGAAAGGCTTGTATATGCACTGCTACTGGAGTTCAAAGTGCCAGAGTTGCACGCTGAAAACCCAGTGCACGCCAAGCACAAATCGTCGAGTAAGGCGTTGGGAGCATGAAGCTGTGCTGGAGGAAATGCAGCATCGGTTGAACCAAGCACCAGAGATGATGAAGGTTCGAAAACGGACTGTTGAGCATCCCTTCGGGACGCTCAAGCAATGGATGGGGGCAACGCACTTCCTGACTCGAAAACTGAACGGGGTGAGTGCGGAGATGAGCTTGAATGTGCTCGCCTATAACTTGAAGCGCGTTATGAAAATCATCGGTACAGAAGGCTTGCTGAAGGCGATGGCGGCGTAAAGCGGCAGCTTTTGCTGCTCCAAGAGGTGCCAGAGCGCTTCATAAATGCTCTGACGCGCTATCGGCGCTGATCTTGGCAAATGTTCGGGAAATCGCCTCGCCCAAGAGCGCTGGGCTTAGGCATCCAACATACGGAAAGTGTTTTTACACACTCTGG
>NZ_JBOIBY010000358.1:0-8105 GCF_050739655.1 Pseudomonas sp.
TAGTCACGCTTGAGCGTGGCCAGTTCCGGTGGATTTTCCCGCGTATCGGCCACGGCAAACGCCACGCCCCGGTTCGCCAGGAAGCGAACCAGGGACATGCCGCTCTTGCCGAGGCCGACAACGATGCGGAAGTGGTCAGAAGCGATCAGGGACACGAATTTCTACCTCAGCTTCAGGGTGGCAAGGCCGATCAGCACGAGAATCACGGTGATGATCCAGAAACGGACGATCACGCGTGGCTCGGGCCAGCCCTTGAGTTCAAAGTGGTGGTGAATCGGTGCCATGCGGAACACACGGCGACCGGTCAGCTTAAAGGAGGCAACCTGAATGACGACTGACAGGGTTTCCATCACGAACACGCCGCCCATGATGAACAGGACGATTTCCTGACGGACGATCACTGCGATGGTGCCCAGGGCCGCGCCCAGTGCCAGCGCACCGACGTCACCCATGAAGACTTGCGCCGGGTAGGTGTTGAACCACAAGAAGCCCAGGCCTGCGCCGATCAATGCGCCGCAGAACACGATCAGTTCGCCCGCGCCCGGCACGTATGGAATCAGCAGGTATTCGGCGAACTTCACGTTACCCGACAGGTAGCAGAAGATCCCCAGGCCACCACCGACCATCACAGTCGGCATGATCGCCAGGCCGTCGAGGCCGTCGGTCAGGTTGACCGCGTTGCTGGAGCCGACGATCACGAAATAGGTCAGGACGATGAAGCCAATCCCCAGGGGAATGCTGTGGTCCTTGAGCATCGGCAGGATCAGCGTGGTTTCCACCGGCGTGGCAGCAGTCATATAAAGGAAGATCGCCGCGCCCAGGCCGAACACCGACTGCCAGAAATACTTCCAGCGGCTCGGCAAGCCACGGGAGTTCTTCTCGATGACTTTGCGGTAGTCGTCGACCCAGCCGATGGCGCCGAACAGCAGGGTCACCAGCAGCACGACCCAGACATAACGGTTGCTCAGGTCAGCCCACAGCAGGGTACTGACGCCGATGGACGACAGAATCAGCGCGCCACCCATGGTCGGGGTGCCAGACTTGGAGAGGTGCGATTGCGGACCATCGTTGCGAACGGACTGACCGATTTGACGGTTCTGCAGGGTACGGATCATCCACGGGCCATAGCACAGCGACAAAACCAGCGCGGTCAGTACACCCAGAATCCCGCGCAGGGTCAGGTACTGGAAGACCGCGAAGCCTTTGTAGAACTGTTGCAGATACTCCGCTAGCAGCAGCAGCATTAATGTTTCTCCAGACTGGATCCGCACAGAGCGGCAACGATGTTTTCCATCGCAGCGCTGCGCGAGCCCTTGATCAAAATGGTGGTGTTTGTGTCTTGTTCAGCGCCCAGGGCCTTGATCAGTTCAGCCTGTGTGCTGAAGTGAAATGCCTGTGGGCCGAAGGCGTTGACGGCGTGAACCATCATTGGCCCGACGGCGTACAGCGCAGAAACCTTGCCACGGGCGTACTCACCCACGTCGCGGTGACCCTGCTGCGCCCAATCGCCCAACTCGCCGATATCCCCGAGCACCAGAACGGTGCGGCCGGAAAAGCCGGCGAGTATATCAACGGCGGCGCACATGGAGGTGGGGTTCGCGTTGTAAGTGTCATCGATCACGCGCATGCCATTAGTGGCCAGTTGCGCAACAGTCCGGCCCTTGACCGGTTGCACCGCGCCCAGACCCGCGGCGATACCGAACAGCGAAACGCCCAGCGCATGGGCCGCAGCCGCAGCGGCCATGGCATTGGCGACGTTATGGGTGCCGAGCAGGTTCAGTTGCACGTGCTCCATACCTTCTGGACTGTGCAAATTGAACGCGGGGCAACCGCGGGCATCAGTGGTCAGTTCACTGGCGTAGAAATCAGCGCTGGTATTGCTCAACGCGAACGTCAGTACTTTGCGATCACCGGCGCGGGCCTTCCAGATGCCAAATGCCTTGTCGTCGAGATTGAGAACGGCGACGCCATCGGCAGCCAGACCGTCAATAATCTCGCCCTTGGCTTCGACGATTTTTTCCGGGCCGCCGAATTCGCCAACGTGGGCAGTCCCGGCGTTGTTGAGAATGGCCACGTGGGGCTTGGTCATGCCGACTGTGTAGGCAATTTCACCCAGGCGCGAAGCACCCAGTTCGATCACGGCGGCGGTGTGCTCCGGCGCCAGTTCAAGCAGGGTCAACGGAGCGCCGAGGTCATTGTTCAGGTTGCCACGAGTGGCCAGCACCGAACCGCGGGTACGCAGGATGCTCGCGAGCATTTCCTTGACCGTGGTCTTGCCGCTGGAGCCGGTAATGGCCGCGACCTGATGCGTGAAAGCTTTGCGGTTCAACGCACCCAACTGGCCGAGGGCCTGGCGGGTATCGTTGACCAACAGTTGCGGCAAGGTGCTATCAGCCACTTCGCGCTCGACCAATGCCGCCACGGCGCCTTTGGCTGCCACATCATTCAGATAGTCATGGCCATCGAAGCGCGGCCCGGCCAACGCAATAAACAGCTGACCCGGCTTGATCGCACGACTGTCGATGCTGACACCGTCGAAGCTGGCATCCGCACCGATCAAACGGCCATTGAGCACGCTGGTCAGTTCACTCAGATTCAGCGCCTTAAGCATGGGCCACCTCCCAGGCGGTCAGGGCATGATCGGCCTCGACCAGGTCGGAGAAAGCGTGGCGTACGCCGTTGATTTCCTGATAGTCCTCGTGACCTTTGCCCGCGAGCACAATCACGTCATCCGCCGAAGCTTCAGCGATCAATTGGGCAATAGCCTTGCCACGACCTGCCACGAAGGTGACTTTATCCACAGCGGAAAAACCGGCGCGGATGTCGTCGAAAATAATCGCCGGGTCTTCGGTACGCGGGTTGTCATCGGTGACCAGTACGCCGTCGGACAGTCGCTCGACCACTTCCGCCATCAGCGGACGCTTGCCGCGATCACGGTCGCCACCACAGCCGAACAGGCACAGCAAACGGCCTTTGACGTGGGGACGCAGAGCGGTCAGGACCTTTTCCAGGGCATCCGGGGTGTGGGCGTAATCGACCACCACCAACGGCTGAGTCCCGCCGCCGAGGCGCTGCATGCGCCCGGCCGGGCCTTCGAGTTTCGGCAGCACTTTGAGAATTTCGTCGAGCGCGTAATCCATGCCGAGCAAGGCGCCAACAGCGGCCAGTACGTTGCTCAGGTTGAAACGACCCAGCAAGGTGCTGCGCAAATGGTGTTCGCCCTGGGGCGTGACCAGCGTGGCGCGCGCACCCTCATCGTTGAAGTGCGCTTCGCGGCAATAAAGGTAAGCGCTGCTATCGAGCAGGCTATAGGTGATCAGGCGCGACTCACGTTTTTCGGCAGCCAGTTGCCGGCCAAACTCGTCGTCGAGGTTAACCACCCGGCACTTCAAATCGTTCCAGGCAAACAGCTTGGCCTTGGCTTCGCCATAAGCCTGCATGGTGCCGTGATAGTCCAGGTGATCGCGAGACAGGTTGGTCATCACCGCCACATCGAACGCCAGTGCGGTGACGCGGCCCTGATCCAGGCCATGGGAAGAGACTTCCATGGCGACTGCTTTGGCACCGGCCTTTTTCAGGTCACCCAAGGTCGCTTGCACGGCAATTGGATTGGGCGTGGTGTGCAGACCGCTTTCCAGCGCGCCATAAAAACCGGAGCCAAGCGTGCCCACGATGCCGCAATGCTGACCGAGCAGGTCCAGCGCCTGGGCAACCAGCTGAGTCACGCTGGTCTTGCCGTTGGTGCCGGTCACGCCGACCAGATTCAGGTGATGGCTCGGTTCGCCATAAAAGCGTCCGGCGATGTCCGACAGCTGCGCCGCCAGACCTTTGACAGGAATCAATGGCACGTCAGTGATCGGCAGCACCGTGGCGCCTTCCACTTCATAAGCCACGGCGGCGGCACCGCGCTGCAGCGCATCACCGATGTGTGCACGCCCGTCGAATTTACCGCCCGGTACAGCGAGAAACAGATCACCTGCACGTACGTTGCGACTGTCCAGCGCCAGTTCACGGATCAACAGATCGTGGCCGGCGTGGGGGAAGATTTTATTCAGACTTAATGACATCAGCCGCGCCCTCCATTGGCTTTCAGCGGAACGACCGGGGTGGCGTTGACTTGTTGAACAGGTGGCAGGTTGTCAGGGGTGACGTTCATCAGGCGCAGGGTCCCGGACATCACGCGACTGAACACCGGAGCCGATACCAGGCCCCCGAAGTAGCCGGCCTTGGTGGGCTCATCGATAACCACAACGATTGCGTAGCGCGGATCGTTCATCGGCCCGAAACCGGCGAACAGAGAGCGGTAGGAGTTCTCGGCATAACCCTTGGTACCGACCGATGTCTTACGCGCAGTACCCGACTTGCCACCCACGTGATACGCCGGCACCTGCGCCCGGAATACACCGCGCGGGGCTTCGATCACTTGTTGCAGCATGCCTTGCATGGTTTTCGCGACAGTTTCCGGCAGCACCTGGGTGGTTTGTGGCGCTTTGTCGGTTTTGATCAGTGTCAGTGGTGCGAGGCGACCATCGTTCGCCAGGGCCGAGAAGGCGTGAACCAGCTGGATCGCGGTCACGGAAATGCCGTAGCCGTAGGACAGCGTGGCCGTCTCGGCCTTGCGCCACTCGCGGTAGTTCGGCAGGTTGCCGACGCGTTCACCCGGGAAGCCGAGGCCAGTGTCCTGGCCAAGACCAAGTTTTTGTGCCAGACGGAATATGGTTTCACCGCCGATATCGAACGCGACCTTACTCATGCCGACGTTACTGGAATTGATCAGAATGCCGGTCATGTCCAGCACCGGGCCTTCGGTCTTGGATACGTCCTTGATGGTGTACTTGCCAATCTGCAGCGTGCCCGGATACACCTCGACGCTGTCGCTTGGCTTCCAGCGCCCGGTTTCGATGGCAGCGCTCATGGAGATCGCCTTCATGGTCGAACCCGGTTCGAACACATCGATCATCGCGCGGTTACGCATCATCGCTGGTTGCAGGTTGCGACGGTTGTTCGGGTTGTAGGTCGGCTGGTTGACCATGGCGAGGATCTCGCCGGTCTTCACGTCCATGATCACCAGACTGCCAGCCTTCGCGCCGTTCTCGATAATCGCGTTGCGCAGTTCGCGGTTGGCCAGATATTGCAGGCGCAGGTCAATGGACAACGCCAAGGGCTTTCCGGCCTTGGCGTTTTTGGTGACCTGGACATCCTTGATCAAGCGGCCGCGCCGGTCCTTGATGACTTGCCGCTTTCCGGGCACCCCGGCCAGCCATTCGTCATAGGCCAGTTCGACCCCTTCACGACCGTGATCGTCAATGTCCGTAAAGCCGACCATATGAGCGGTAACTTCGCCGGCCGGATAAAAACGACGGAATTCTTCGATGCCGTAGACGCCTGGGACCTTCAGGTCGAGCACAGCCTGACCTTGCTCAGGCGTCAGCCCGCGCACCAGGTAAATGAATTCTTTATTCGCCTGAGCTTCAAGGCGCTCGGCCAGTGCTTTCGGATCCTGCCCCAGTGCGGCAGCCAGCGCTGGCCACTTCTCTTTGGCAAGCTGCATTTCCTTGGCGTTGGCCCACAGGGTGGTCACTGGCGTACTCACAGCCAATGGCTCGCCATTACGGTCCGTGATCAGGCCGCGGTGGGCGGGAATTGGAATGTGGCGAACGCTGCGCGCGTCACCCTGACCTTTAAGGAAGTCACGGTCGACCACTTGCAGATCGATGATCCGCCAGGAGATCGCCGCCACCATGACGCCGAGCAAGCCCAGCACAAGACGGAAACGCCAGGGAAAGAGTGCCCCTTCGAGTTTCATCATGGCGCCACCATTTGCACTTCGGCGGCGCCGGGAATGCGCATTTTCAGCTGTTCGGTGGCCAGCACTTCGATGCGGCTATGGGCGGTCCAGGTACTCTGCTCCAGAATCAATCGTCCCCACTCAGCTTGCGCCTTGTCGCGCACACTCAACTCGTTGTAGAGCGAGTTCAACAACTGGCGACTCCAGTGCGCGCTATAGGAAACGCCGATGGCCGAAATGAGCACGCCCACGAACAGCAGCAGCATGAAAAAGCTTCCGCCGGGCAGTGGCTTGGCGAAAAGCTTGCTCACCGCAGCTTCTCCGCCACACGCATGACAGCGCTACGGGAACGTGGGTTGGCTTTGAGTTCGGCGTCGGAGGCCGTCTGCGCTTTGCCATGGATTTTGATTTTTGGTTCGAAAGCCACGTGTCGAACCGGGAGGTTGCGCGGCAGGTTGTCGGCTTCGCCTTTCACCAGCTTGCGCATGAACAGTTTGACGATACGGTCTTCCAGCGAGTGGAAGCTGATGACCACCAGACGACCACCCACTTCCAGGCATTCCAGAGCGGCTTCGAGGCCGGCTTCCAGATCGCCCAATTCGTTGTTGACGTGGATACGCAGGCCCTGGAACGCACGGGTTGCAGGGTTCTTGCCCTTTTCCCAAGCCGGGTTGGCGACTTTCAACACTTCAGCCAGATCGGCGGTACGCTCGAACGGTTTGATGTCACGGCGCTCGACCACGGCACGGGCCATGCGCCCCGAGAAACGCTCCTCGCCATATTCCTTGAACACACGGGCGATTTCTTCCACAGGCGCGGTATTGACGAACTGGGCGGCGCTGATCCCGCGGGACGGGTCCATACGCATATCGAGAGGGCCATCATTGAGGAAGCTGAAACCGCGCTCAGGGTCGTCGAGCTGCGGCGAAGACACGCCAAGGTCAAGCAAAATGCCGCTGACCTTGCCGTTCAGACCACGTTCGGCAACTTCGGATCCAAGCTCGGCAAAGCTGCGCTGCACAACGACAAAGCGGCCGTCTTCGGCCGCTAGCGTCTGCCCGGTGGCAATCGCTTGAGGATCTTTGTCGAATCCCAGCAATCTTCCACCCGGACCGAGCAGACTCAGGATCAATCGGCTGTGCCCACCGCGCCCGAACGTGCCATCCAGATAGCAGCCATCAGGACGTACGGCGAGAGCCTCGACGGCTTCGTCAAGCAGTACGGTGATGTGGTTAAAGCCGCTATCAATAGTCACAGGATCAAATCACGCAGTTCATCAGGCATCGCGCCCGGTTGTTGAATAGCAGCCAGGTCAGCGGCAGAAACCGCATTCCAGGCATCCTCGTCCCACAATTGGAACTTGTTCAATTGGCCTACCAACATTGCGCGCTTATCCAACTTGGCATATTCACGAAGACGTGGTGGAACCAGAAAACGACCACTGCCATCGAGCTCGAGGTCGACGGCATTACCAATCAGTAACCGTTGCAGACGGCGGTTCTCTTCGCGAAGCGAAGGCAGTGCGCGCAGTTTGGTTTCAATAATTTCCCACTCATCGAGGGGGTAAACACACAAACACGGATCAACGGCATCAATGGTGACGATTAACTGACCGGAACTACGCGAATCGAGCTCGTCACGGTACCGGCTCGGCATGGCGAGACGGCCCTTTGCATCGAGACTGATAGCGTTGGCTCCGCGAAACACGACAGCGTTTCTCCAAATATTAGCGTTTTGCGTTCAAAAAACCCACTTCATGCCACTTTCCGCCACTTGCGCACACTATAGGAATGCGCCCACCACACCGTCAAGGCGCGCATTAAAGGAAAAGCCTTACAGAACTGAGATTTAGGAGCATCAAAGGAGGGGGAACGATATTTCGGCAGATGAATCCGCCCAATAACTTGAATCAGCACAGACGGCTGCGTTCGGAAGTTAAAGTAATTTATTAAGAGTAAGATTTTTTCGGTATTACAAAAGTGCTTCTGCTGAGGTTTTCTAAAGGAGGGAAATTGCTATCACGCACCTGCCAAATGATTTAAGCAGAAGAAAGGAAAAAAGGTGGAGAGTCGATCTGTAAGCCGGGTTCTGTCTTGAACAGTCATTCGTCTACGATGGCCATCACTGGACACCTTTAGCAACCTACCCGGTCCCAGCGCGGGCCACGCCTTGGGACCCTATTTGGTCTTGCTCCAAGTGGGGTTTACCTAGCCACGACCTGTTGCCAGACGTGCGGTGCGCTCTTACCGCACCTTTTCACCCTTACCGGCGCCGAAGCGCTTAGGCGGTTATTTTCTGTGGCACTTTCCGTAGGCTC